>NZ_JBHWEL010000002.1:29694-66470 GCF_042734135.1 Streptomyces sp. NPDC059668
GTCGGCAGCGTCTGATGGTTATACGCTACTGGTGATCACCTCCCCGGCCGGGCCCGTCGCCGTGCCGGGCGCCCGGCACGGGCGTCGTCCACAGGCCCGGCGTGAGGCAGCGCGCCGTCGTAGGCTGGAGATCCCCGGCCCGTAGCGACGTGTCGGGCGGTTCGCGTTGCCCACTCTCCGGATGGAAGCCCTTCATGAGCCTGCACGGTCTGCTCGACGCCGTCGTCAAGGACGCCGCTCTCGCGGAAGCGGTGAAGGCCGCGACCGGCGAGGTCCGGATGCATGTCGACCTGGTGGGCCCGCCCGCCGCCCGCCCCTTCGCGGTGGCCGCGCTCGCCCGCGAGGCCGGCCGCACCGTCCTGGCGGTCACGGCCACGGGACGGGAGGCCGAGGACCTGGCCGCGGCGCTGAGGTCGCTCCTGCCGGCCGACACGGTCGCGGAGTACCCCTCCTGGGAGACGCTTCCCCACGAGCGGCTCTCCCCCCGCTCCGACACCGTCGGCCGCCGCCTGGCCGTCCTGCGGCGTCTCGCCCACCCCCGCCCCGACGACCCCGAGACCGGCCCGGTCTCCGTCGTCGTCGCCCCCATCCGATCCGTGCTCCAGCCGCAGGTCAAGGGCCTCGGCGACCTGGAACCCGTGGCGCTGCGCACCGGCCAGAGCGCCGACCTCGGCGGCATCGTCGAGGCGCTCGCGGCAGCCGCCTACGCCCGGGTGGAACTGGTCGAGAAGCGCGGCGAGTTCGCCGTCCGCGGCGGCATCCTCGACGTCTTCCCGCCCACCGAGGAGCACCCGCTGCGGGTGGAGTTCTGGGGCGACGACGTCGAGGAGATCCGCTACTTCAAGGTCGCCGACCAGCGCTCCCTGGAGGTCGCCGAGCACGGGCTGTGGGCACCGCCGTGCCGCGAGCTGCTGCTCACCGACGACGTACGGCAGCGGGCCGCCCGGCTGGCCGAGGCCCACCCCGAGCTGGGCGAGCTGCTCGGCAAGATCGCCGAGGGCATCGCCGTGGAGGGCATGGAGTCACTGGCTCCGGTCCTGGTCGACGACATGGAGCTGCTGCTCGACGTGCTGCCCAAGGGCTCCATGGCCGTGGTGTGCGACCCGGAGCGGGTACGGACCCGGGCCGCGGACCTGGTGGCGACCTCGCAGGAGTTCCTGATGGCGTCCTGGGCGGCGACCGCCGGTGGCGGCGAGGCCCCCATCGACGTGGACGCGGCCTCCCTGTGGTCCATCGCGGACGTCCGTGACCGGGCGCGCGAGCTGGACATGATGTGGTGGTCGGTGTCGCCGTTCGCGGCCGACGAGTCGTTCACCGAGGGCTCCGGCGGCGCGGGCGACGCGGACACCCTCAAACTCGGCATGCACGCCCCCGAGACCTACCGCGGCGACACCGCCCGAGCCCTCGCCGACACCAAGGGCTGGCTCGCCGAGGGCTGGCGCACGGTGTACGTCACCGAGGCGCACGGCCCCGCCGCCCGCACCGTCGAGGTGCTCGGCGGGGAGGGCATCGCGGCCCGCCTCGAAACCGACCTGGCGGACATCGCGCCATCCGTCGTGCACGTCTCCTGCGGCTCGATCGACTACGGCTTCGTGGACCCCACGCTCAAGCTCGCCGTCCTCACCGAGACCGATCTCTCCGGCCAGAAGGCGGCCGGCAAGGACGGCGCGCGCATGCCCGCCCGCCGCCGCAAGACCATCGACCCGCTGACCCTCGAAGCGGGCGACTACATCGTGCACGAGCAGCACGGCGTGGGCCGCTACATCGAGATGGTCCAGCGGACCGTGCAGGGCGCGACCCGCGAGTACCTGGTCGTGGAGTACGCGCCGGCCAAGCGCGGCCAGCCCGGCGACCGCCTCTACATCCCGACCGACCAGCTGGAGCAGATCACCAAGTACGTCGGCGGCGAGGCACCGACCCTGCACCGCCTCGGCGGCGCCGACTGGACGAAGACCAAGGCCCGCGCCAAGAAGGCGGTCAAGGAGATCGCCGCGGACCTGATCAAGCTGTACAGCGCGCGCATGGCGGCCCCGGGACACGCCTTCGGCGCCGACACGCCCTGGCAGCGCGAGCTGGAGGACGCCTTCCCGTACGCGGAGACCCCCGACCAGCTCACGACCATCGCCGAGGTCAAGGAGGACATGGAGAAGACGGTCCCGATGGACCGCCTGGTCTGCGGCGACGTGGGATACGGCAAGACGGAGATCGCCGTCCGCGCCGCGTTCAAGGCGGTGCAGGACGGCAAACAGGTCGCGGTGCTCGTCCCGACGACGCTTCTCGTGCAGCAGCACTTCGGCACGTTCGGCGAGCGCTACTCGCAGTTCCCCGTGAACGTCCGGGCGCTGTCGCGCTTCCAGACGGACACGGAGGCGAAGGCGGTCCTGGAGGGGCTGCGCGAGGGCTCGGTGGACGTCGTCATCGGCACCCACCGCCTGTTCTCCGCGGAGACGAAGTTCAAGGACCTGGGCCTGGTCATCGTCGACGAGGAGCAGCGCTTCGGCGTCGAGCACAAGGAGCAGCTGAAGAAGCTGCGCGCCAACGTCGACGTCCTGACGATGTCCGCGACCCCGATCCCGCGCACCCTGGAGATGGCGGTCACGGGCATCCGCGAGATGTCCACGATCACCACCCCGCCGGAGGAGCGGCACCCGGTCCTGACCTTCGTCGGCCCCTACGAGGAGAAGCAGATCGGCGCCGCGATCCGGCGCGAACTGCTCCGTGAGGGCCAGGTCTTCTACATCCACAACCGTGTCGAGTCCATCGACCGCGCGGCCGCCCGGCTGCGGGAGATCGTCCCCGAGGCGCGCATCGCGACCGCCCACGGCCAGATGTCGGAACAGGCCCTGGAACAGGTCGTCGTCGACTTCTGGGAGAACAGGTTCGACGTGCTCGTCTCGACGACGATCGTCGAGTCCGGCATCGACATCTCCAACGCCAACACGCTGATCGTGGAGCGCGGCGACAACTTCGGCCTCTCGCAGCTGCACCAGCTGCGCGGCCGGGTCGGACGAGGGCGGGAGCGCGGCTACGCGTACTTCCTCTACCCGCCGGAGAAGCCCCTCACCGAGACGGCGCACGAGCGGCTCGCGACCATCGCCCAGCACACCGAGATGGGCGCGGGCATGTACGTGGCGATGAAGGACCTGGAGATCCGCGGCGCCGGAAACCTGCTCGGCGGCGAGCAGTCCGGCCACATCGCGGGCGTCGGCTTCGACCTGTACGTACGCATGGTCGGCGAGGCGGTCGCCGACTACCGCGCCCAGCTGGAGGGCGGTGCCGAGGAGGAGCCGCCGCTGGAGGTCAAGATCGAGCTGCCGGTCGACGCGCACGTCCCGCACGACTACGCGCCGGGCGAGCGGCTGCGTCTGCAGGCCTACCGCGCCATCGCCTCCGCCAACACGGAGGAGGACGTGAAGTCCGTACGGGAGGAACTCGTCGACCGTTACGGCAAGTTGCCCGAGCCGGTGGAGAACCTGCTGCTGGTCGCCGGACTGCGGATGCTCGCGCGGGCGTGCGGGGTCGGTGAGGTCGTGCTCCAGGGCAACAACATCCGGTTCGCACCGGCGGAGCTGCGGGAGTCGCAGGAGCTGCGCCTGAAGCGGCTGTACCCGGGCACGGTCATCAAGCCGGCCGCCCACCAGCTCCTGGTCCCGCGCCCGAAGACCGCGAAGGTGGGCGGGAAGCCGCTGGTCGGGCGGGAGTTGCTCGGGTGGACCGGGGAGTTCCTGGCGACGATTCTCGGGTCGTAGCGGCGCGCCGCGGGGCGGTGGAGGAGGCGCCGGCGCCGCGTGGGACCGGCGCCGGCCGGTCCCCTTCGCGGGGTCGGCGCCCCGGGGTCACGCCGGCGGTGGCGTGAACAGCATGCCCGTCAGGGCACGGAAGACCTCCTCGGGGTCCTGGTCGCCGACCGGGCCGTCCAGGTTGTGGCCGAGGAGCAGGGTCGCGAAGCCGTGGGCCAGGGACCACGCGGCGACCGCGGCGAGGCGGGGGTCGGCGTCCGGTGCCGGGTTCCGGGCGGCGACGGCCCGGCGCAGGCTCTCGGCCGTCAGGGCGCGGGCGGTGGCGAGCTCCACGTCGTTCGTCCGCAGGAGCTCCGGCGTGAACATCACCCGGAAGTGCGCGGGGTGCTCGCGCGCGAACCTCACGTAGCGGACGCCCGCCTCCCGCAGGTCCGTGGCCTCGGCGAGCGAGGCGGCCAGCAGCCCGTGCCCCTCGGCCGCGATCGCCGTCAGCAGGCCCGTGCGGTCCTTGAAGTGGTGGGCAGGTGCCGCGTGCGAGACGCCCGCCCGGCGGGCCAGGTCACGCAGGCTGAGCGCGGACGGGCCCTCGGCGGCGATGACGTCCAGGGCGGCGCCGAGGATGGCGCGCCGCAGGTCGCCGTGGTGGTACGGGCGAGGGGTGGAGGTCTCCATGGCCGTCAGCGTACGCGGAATCTAGGCATTGACAAGTTCGGCCGGACGAGGCAATCTTGTCGGTGTCAAGTTGTCGGGTGGGCGCGGGACACGCTGGACAGGGGGAGGGCGTCATGACACGGCACGGCGGTGGGGCCGACAGCGGGATCGGCGGGGCGGACGAGGCGGGGTCCGGGCTGGAGACGGTTCAGGGCGAGGGCGTGGTCGATCCCGGCGAGGCCCGTCGCCTGTGGCATCTGCTGGAGCCCCTGCACGCGGTGCTGTACTACGCGCCGCAGGTCTTCGAGGAAGCGGCCGCGCTCGGGTACGGGACGGGCGAGCGCTGGCCGTCGTACTTCCCCTTCCGCGCCGCGCCCCTGGGAGCGGCCGGCGGCGAGCGGGTGGCGTCCGCCTTCTACAGCTTCAGCCCGCGGATGGTCGCCGCGCACATGGAATCCGCCTGGGTCACGGCCGGTCCGGCGGACGTGCTGGCGGCGAGGGAGCGGGGCATGGACCGCGCGTACGGCGCGATATTCGGCGACCGCGTCGCGAGCCCCGAACTCGTCGAGTCCGCCGCCCTCTTGCGCCGCGTCGCCGAGGCCGCGAACACCGCGGGCCGTCCCCTGGCCGCCGCCAACGCGGAGTTGCCGTGGCCGCGGGCGCCGCACCTCCAGTTGTGGCACGCGGCGACGATCCTGCGTGAACACCGTGGTGACGGTCACCTCGCGGCGCTGCTGGTCGCCGGGCTCGACCCCGTCGAGGCCCTGGTCTCGTTCGCGGCGGTGGGGGCGGCCTCGGTACGGCGCTTCGAGAGCCGTGGCTGGAGCGCCGAGGAGTGGGACGCCGCTCGGCAACGGCTGGTCGTGCGCGGCCTGGTGACGGAATCGGGTGCCGCCACCCCCGCGGGACGTGACCTCCGCGCGGAGGTCGAGCGACGCACGGACGAACTCGCCGCCGCCCCCTGGAAGGCCCTCGCCGAGGCCGACCGTGCCCGTCTCGTCGAACTGCTCGGCGAGTTCTGGGTCGCGGTGCTGGGCTCGGGACTGCTGCCCTCGGAGTCGACGCTGGGGATCGGGCGGGTGTGAGGCGCGAGCGCCCGCGCGACGCGGGACGGGATGGCACGGGACGGCACGGACGGTCCCGGAAGGTGTGGCGCGGCGCGGGACACGGAGGAAGCCGCCCGCGGGAGTTGCCCGTCGCGGACGGCCTCGGTGTCACGGCCGATCGGTGGACGACGCCGCGCTCACGGGCGAGTCGTGTTTCCGATCGTCCTGGGGGAACGCCCCGGCGAGGGGCTACCGCTGGTCGGGTCGGTCGGGCCGGTCACGGTCCATGCCCGTCGCGCCCTCGATCCGCTGCTGGGCGTCGTCGACCTGGCCGGTGTACTTGTTGCCCGTCTTCTCGTTGACGTCCCGCTCCGCGGTGTCGGACATGTTCTTGCCCTTGGACCTCGCGTGGTCCTTGAACCTGTCGAAGATACCCATCCAGGAACTCCCTCCGGAGGTGGGTCACCTCCGACGATACGCCCGGCGTGCGCCCATTGCCCGTTGAGAGGCGGTATGGCCATGGCATACCGGCGGCTACCGTGGGCACCAGGGGAGATGCGCCCGTACAGGGCGGATCCGGGGAGGCAAGGGGAGGGGCGTCGTGGTGCGTCTGAGGGGTGGGGCGGCCGTGGCCGCGCTGATGGTGTTCGCCGTCGGTGCCGGAGTCAGCGGCTGCAAAGAGGACATGGGCGCCGACGGGCCGAAGGGGACCGCGGCAGGTGGCGGTGGCGGTGGCGGCGCCGCGCTCAGCGCGGTGGACTCGCTGACCGTCAAGGGGCGCGCGCCCAAGACGGGGTACAGCAGGGAGAGGTTCGGGACGGCCTGGGCCGACACCGACTCGAACAGGTGCGACACCCGCGACGACATCCTCAAGCGGGACCTGAAGGACGTGAAGTTCACCAGCGGCTCCTGCCGGGTGGCTTCCGGAACGCTCGACCCCGACCCCTACTCCGGCAAGCACGTGACGTACAAGCGGGGCCGCAGCCTGGTGGACATCGACCACCTCGTCGCGCTCTCGGACGCCTGGCAGAAGGGCGCCAAGTACTGGGACGCGAGCAAGCGGATAGCGCTGGCCAACGACCCGCTCAACCTCCTGTCCGTCGACGCGAGCACCAACCGCAGCAAGGGGGACGGTGACACCGCGACCTGGCTCCCGCCCAACAAGACGTACCGCTGCGCGTACGTCGCCGCGCAGGTGGCCGTCAAGAAGAAGTACGGGCTGTGGGTGACCGGCGGGGAGAAGGACGCGATGAAGAAGGTGCTCTCCGGCTGCCCCGGCCAGAAGCTCCCCGCGGGCGGCAACCCGACGCAGGCGCCGAAGCGCTTCCACGCGAACTGACCCGGACCTGACGGCCCCGGCCGACGTCAGGTATGTCCTGGCGGGGCCTCTGCTTGGGGTGACGGCAGTGGTTGACGGCAACGTCAGCGGACGAGGGCTCCGCACAGTGGCGGGTCGCCGCCCTCGTCGCGGGTCGGATGGTGGCCGGCAGAACCGTCGAGCGCGGTGCTGGGGCTGTCGGTAGGGTCCCGCGTCCCGCTTTCATCGCTCCTGTCTCGTCAGCCGGTGGCGAGCAACCCGCGTGCCAGGGCGCGGAGTTCCTCGTCCGGATGGCCCTCGCCCGACAAGTGGGAGTCGTTGAGCAGGCGGAGCGGGGAGGAGGCGAAGGCCCGCAGGGTGGGGCGGAGCTCCTCCGGGATCCGGCCGATGGCGGCGAGGGCCGATGCCTGGATGTCAGCGCGTGACGGGGAGAAGGGACACGAACTGGTGGCCGTCCGCGCGGTGCTGGACGGGGAAGGTGAGCTTGAGGCCCTGTTCCTGTTCCACGACGGACAGCCGGGTTGTCAGGGTGAGGCCGAAGAGGCCCTTCTTCGTCGCGCCGACGGAGACATAGGGGCGGGGCAGGTTCATCAGGAGTTTGCCGGGCTTCCCCCCGTTGTTCCCGTCGAAGAACAGCAGACGCTGGTCGGTCAGGGCGATGTACAGCGGACGCGGTCTGACCGTGGCCGACACCGTTCCGGCGCTGAGCACGCCGACCACCGCCGCGGTCAGGACCTGCCTGCGCACGGACACCGTGCCGACCGCCGCCAGCGTGGCGAGTTCGACCCGTTCCCCCTGGAGCAGCAAGGGGCCCGCGGCCTCCAGCAGTTGACGTCGGCGGCGCGAGTTGAGGGACACGGGGGTCTCCTTGGTATTCGGAAAGAAAGGGCAAGGGAAAAGTCGCGCAAAGAGAGCGCAATAGCAGAGCAAAAGAACGCACGGCGATGCCGACGGGCGAGTGAGCGAGTGCGTGGGGGCGCGCTGTCGAACAGGGACGCATTCGAGCGCGGCACGGCAGATTTGCCAGGCGGAGTATATAGCCGCCGGT
This sequence comes from Streptomyces sp. NPDC059668, assembly GCF_042734135.1. Classification (NCBI taxonomy): domain Bacteria; kingdom Bacillati; phylum Actinomycetota; class Actinomycetes; order Kitasatosporales; family Streptomycetaceae; genus Streptomyces; species Streptomyces sp. NPDC059668. Next base: position 37,498 of record NZ_JBHWEL010000002.1, read on the forward strand.
GACGTGCGTGGCCCTCGGATACGGCAGGAACCCGTGCGGGAAGGGCACTTGGGTATCGCGAACCCGTGAACCCTTTCCTGCCGCAGTTCCTCATCCGTCGAAGTCCCGCACGCGCCATGGAATTACCGCACGGGGTATCCACTTGCCCCGTTGTCACAGGCCTCGCTTAAGATCCGCGCCATGTCACCCGATGCACCACCCCTCCCACCCCCCGACTTCGAGGTCGCCTCGGCTTTTCCCGAGGCGGGCTGGTTGCGGCAGGCCGTCGCCGCGCGGGACTGGGCCGGGATCAGGCAGTACGCGGACGGGCTCCCGCAGGGCGTCGACAGGTCCTTCCTCGTCGGCGTGATCGCCGACATCCCCGGGGTGGAGCACCCGCTGCGCGAACTGGTCGCCGCCGCCCCCGGCGACGTACTGGCCCTGACGCTGCTCGGGACACGCGAGGTGAGGCTGGGCTGGGAGGTCCGGACCAGCGCGCGCGCCAAGGACGTCAGCCGCGAGCAGTTCGCGGGTCTGCGCGCGCATCTGCGGCAGGCCGAGCAACTGCTCATGCGGGCCACCGCCCTCGACCCGACCCACGACGCCGCCTGGGCCTCGCGCCTGACGACGTGCATGGGGTTGCAGCTCGGGCAGAACGAGGCGCGGCGCCGCTACGACCGGCTGGCCGCCCACCATCCGCACCACCACGGCGGACAGACCCGGCTGCTCCAGCAGTTGTGCCCGAAGTGGAGCGGGAGCTGGGAGGCGGCGCACGGCTTCGCCCGTGAGTGCCTGCTGAACGCGCCCGAAGGCACGCTCAGCGGCGGCCTGGTGGCGGAGGTGCACCTGGAGCGCTGGCTCGACCTGCCCGCCGGGCAGGAGCGGACGGCGTATCTGCGCCAGGCCCACGTGCACTCCGAACTCGTGGAGGCCGCCGAACGGTCGGTGCTGCACCCGTACTACCGGCCGGTGTACGGCTGGGTCTCCGTGCACGGAGACTTCGCGGCACTCTTCTCGCTGATCGGGGACCACGCCCGCGCCGCCGCGCACTTCCGCGCGCTGGGCAACCTGGCCTCCGAATACCCCTGGAGCTACCTCGGCAAGCCCGCGGAAGCGTACGCCCGACACCGTTCCGCCGCGCTCGCGAGAGGCTGAGCAGATGAGCCAGGCCATCCACGCCACCGAGGTCGACGGCATACCGACCCTCTTCGCGTACGCCACCGGGCCGATACGTGCCGGACTGGTCTTCCGGGTCGGCGTCGCCGACGAGACGCTCGCCCGGTCCGGTGTCACCCACCTCCTGGAGCACCTGGCCCTGCACCGTCAGGGCCTGGCCGACTACCACTTCAACGGCGCGACCAAGGGCGCGTTCACCCACTTCCACGCGGAGGGCGCCGAGCACGAGATCGTCGCCTACCTGGAGGGTGTGTGCGCCTCGCTGACCGACCTGCCCATGGAGCGGCTGGAGACCGAGAAGGAGATCCTGCGCACCGAGGAGGCGCGCCGGGAGCCCGGTCAACTGCCGCTGTGGCGCTATGGAGCGCAGGGGTACGGGCTGGTCAGCTACCCGGAGTGGGGCGTACGCGATCTGCGGCCCGAAGACCTGCGGCACTGGGCGGGGACCTGGTTCACCCGGGACAACGCCGTGCTGTGGATCGCGGGGGAACGCCTGCCGGCCGGGCTCTCGCTCAAGCTGCCCGCCGGTCAGCGCCGTCCGATGCCCGCCGTCACGTCGGCCCTGCCCACCGCCCCCGCCTATTTCTCGGACGGCAAGGGAGGTGTCCTGCTGGACAGCGTGGTGGGCGATTCCACCGCCGCCCGGCTGTACGCGGGCGTGCTGGAGAGGGAGTTGTCCCGGGCCCTGCGGCAGGAGGGCGGCTACTCGTACACGGCCGCCGCCGACTACACGTCACGGCGGGACGGCTTCGGGGTCGTCACCGCCTTCGCGGACGCGCTGCCCGCTAAGCAGGACGCGGTGCTCGGCGGCTTCGTCGACGTCCTCGCGGGGCTCCAGGCGGGCCGGATCGCGCAGGGCGACCTGGACGCCGTACGCGCCCGCGCCGACGCGACGCTGACCGCGCACGACGCGGCGGTACGGCGGCTGCCCGGCGCGGCGGAGGACCTCCTCGCCCACCGGCCGCCGCGCGGGTTCGACGAACTGCGGTCCGAGCTGTGGGCGATCACCCCACAGCACCTGTACGGGGTCGCGCTGGAGGCCGCCGGGACCGCCCTGTTGCAGGCGCCCGCGGGCCACGGCGCCGACTGGGCCGGGTACACGCAGGCGCCGACCGGCTCGTCCTACGCGGTCACGGGGACCACGTTCGCCCCTCGGCGGAAGGACGGTCCGTCGCTGATCGTCGGGAGCGAGGGCGTCAGCGTGACGGCGGGGGACCAGACGGCCACTGTGCTCTACCGCGCGTGCGCGGCCGTACTGAACTGGCCCGACGGCGGACGAAGGCTCATCGGCCACGACGGCCTGTGCGTGGAGGTGGAGCCGGGGCTCAACGGCATCGACGCGCACACGATGGCGACCATCGACGCCGCGGTCCACCCGAGCGCGGTGGTCCGGCTGCCACCCCGGCAGCGGCAGCCGCGACCGGAGACGGGCGGCGGCGAGGGGACCGGTGCGCCGGCGAAGGCGGCGCCGGCCCGGCGTACCGGCGGCCAGACCGCGCTGCTCGTCGTCTTCGGTCTCCTCGCGGGGCTGTGGTCCCTGCCGGCGCTCGCCTACACCGTCTTCGGCTTCTCGGACCCGGAGACCAGCACCGGTGAATGGGCGGCGGTCACCGTCTTCCTCTGGGGCGTCGGCGCACTGCTGGCCTGGCCCGCCGTACGGGTACTGCGGCGCACCCGGCGCGCCTGAGGCACCGCCGGCCCGGGCCGGCCGGGCAGCGGTCTTCGACGGTCGCTGCCCGTCCGGTGCCGGCCGTCTAGCGCAGATACGGGTTGCCCTGCACCGGGCCGCCCTGCCCGTGTACCTGCCCCTGCGCCGGACCCTGTACGGGTCCGCGCATCTGGCCCGGCACCGGACCTTGGCCGACCGCCCGGTACTTCGGCTGCCGTCTGTCGAACACCGCGAACAGCAGCATGCCCACGGCCATGCCGATGCTGACCAGCGCGACCACCCCGAGGATGGGATCACCCGAGTCGCTCTTCTGGGTGGTCGCCCACGGCAGCGTCACCACCTCGTACAGCAGGAACGCGGCGAACGCGCCCCAGTCCGAGCCCCGGCCGCGGCGGATCGCCACGTACAGGAACGGCACCCAGACCAGCAGACCCAGCGACCCCACGGCCAGAACCGACCACGCGATCCGCTGGAACCAACCGGCCTCCAGGCGTTTGTCCATGCTCACCGTCAAGACCCCCGAGATCCCCCGGAGCCGCCCCGGGACACCCCGGGACACCCTCCGAGCCGTCATGTTCCCATTCGGGAGGTCATGCGCGCTGGTGTTCGCCCCGCAGAGACGTGACGATCCGCGCCGCGAGCTTCTTGGCCGTGGCCGCGCCGTTGTCGTGCCCGTCCGTGGACATGACGCTGACGATGTCGGTCCCGGAGCGCACGGCGATCAGGGTCGAGCCGTTCTGCCAGGCGCTGTCGGTCAGGGTCAGGGTGTACGCGGTGTCGCCCGGACCGGGGGTGGCGGCACCGGTGACCTTCACCGGGCTGTGGGTCTGGGTGTCGGTGAACGTCGCGCAGGCGGTGGCGGTCTTCTCCAGGTCCTTGAGCACCTCGGCCGCGGTCGTTCCGCGGAAGGTGTCGACCTCTTGGGCGATGTCCTCGGACGTGGCCTTGCTGACGTAGTCGTTCTGCGCGAAGGACACCCCGGAGACGCCGGTGACGGCTATCCAGCTGGTGCCGCCGAGCAGGGAGCAGTCCGGCTTCGCCGCGGCGGACGCGGACGGTGCCGTGTACGCCGCCCCGGAGTCCCGGACGCCGTCGGGGTCGACCGCGAAACCGGAGGGGAAGAAGGACGCGGGCGCCAGCGCCTTCTTGAGCTGGGCGCCCGTCAGCAGACCGGCGTCGGGGTCCTTGGCCGCCTTCGTCGGGGCGGAGGAGGAGGGGTGGCCGGAGGTTCCTGAGGAACAGGCCGCCAGGGCCAGCGGGAGAACCGCGGCGGCGAGCAGCGTTCCGGCGGGACGGTACGGGGACGAGCGGCGCATCTGGATCTCGAAGTCCTCTGTGAGGTGGGGTGGGGTGGGGGAGCCGAGCGGACTGTAAGGGCGCGCGGCCCATGCGCGAGCCACGCATAGGCCATGTACAGGTCATGCACAGGTATGCGTGTGCCCAAGATCCGTGGCGGGAGCGGGCGCCGGGCCGGGACCGCCGTCGACTCGACGTCTTTTGCTGTGACTTGAGGGAATCTTGTGGTGATCGAGATCAGGGGTTTCCCAGTGGAGGGGGTGGCGTCGGTTAGGGTGCGATCCGCCCCCGGCGCCGGGGGCCGGACACCGTTCGCCGGTGTACCGGAGAGGGGCGCCGTCTCAGGGGCCCGGTTTCGCTGTTCTCAACTGTCCGCGGATCAGGCGCGTTCACCCGTGCCCTGATCCGCGCGTGTCATGGATCGGGGTGGGGATGTCCAGCCATCGGATGTCCAAGAAGGGCCGTTACATCGCCTGGGCTACGGCGGGTGCCGCCGTGGTCGCGGGAGCCGGGATCGCGGCGCAGACGTCGATGGCGGCGACCACCTGGCCCGCCCAGAAGACCTTCACGGGCCGCGCGTTCGACACCTGCGCGGCGCCCTCGCTGACCGCGATGAAGGCCTGGCACACCGGCTTCTACGGAGCGGCCGCGGTGTACATCGGCGGCAAGAACCGCGGCTGCGGCCAGCCCAACCTCACCGCGTCCTGGGTGAAGTCGGTCAGCACGCTGGGCTGGAAGCTCATCCCGCTGTACGTCGGCGCCCAGCCCTCCTGTCAGACGGGCTCCAACCCGGAGAAGCTCACCTCCTCCAACGCCGCCTCGCTCGGCGCCGCCGACGCCGCGGACGCGGTGGCCAAGGCGTCCGCGCTGGGGATGAAGGCGGGCAGCCCGATCTACCTGGACATGGAGTCGTACGACATCACGAACAAGTCGTGCAACACCGCCACGCTCACGTACGTCAGGGCCTTCGACAAGACGCTCAACGCCAAGACGTATCGCGCGGGCTTCTACGGCTTCCGCAGCTCCAGCGCGAAGGCCATCGCCGACGCCACCGACCGTACGAACCTGCCGGGCAACCTCTGGTACGCCCTGTGGGACAAGCAGAACACCACCACCGCCGACTGGCCGTTCGGCGCCGACCGGTGGACCAACCACAGCCGCGCCCACCAGTACATGGTCAACAGCAAGGAAACGCTCGGCGGTTACACGATCACCGTGGACCGGGACGCCTGGGACGCGCCGGTCGCCATCACCGGCTGAGCCGGCCGGCGAGGACGAAGGGGCGGGGCATGGGGATCGCGCCGGTACGGGTACCGCGGCCGATGGCCGTGCGGCCGGCGTGCTGTTGATCCCGCTGTCGAGGGCGGCCGCCCCGGTCCACGCCTCGAAGGTCCGGCCGCGTCGGCCGATCCGCGCGTAGACACGCCACGGCGGGCGACGGACGGCAGCGGGCAGCGGGCACGACAGGGAGCACGAGACAACCAGTGGTCAAGCGGGTCAGGCAGGTACCGCCGGCGCGGCGCGCGAAGGCGGTGCGCGACACCGCTCCGCGGTCACGGCTCACCACGGCCGTCCGGTCCGCGCTGCTGTGGGTGCGGGAACTGGGCGGGAGCACCATCGCCCTGCTGACGGGCGCCGTGGTCGTGGTGGCCGCGGTCGCCGTCACCGGGTACTTCCTCTCCCGCACCGGTATCGCGCGGCGGCTCCCCGACACCGGGGCCCGGTCCTACAAGGACGTCGACGCCTGTCTGCTCACCAACAAGGACGGGGTCACGGCCGGGACCACGGCGGCCCAGGTCTGGGAGGGCATGCGGGACGCGTCCCTCACGACCCACGCGCGCGTCAGCTACGTACCGGTGACCGGAGAGCAGTCCGCGGCCAACGCGCGGCCCTACCTCGAGGGCCTGCTCCAGCGCTCCTGCGACCTGGTGCTCGCGGCCGGCGGCCCCCAAGTGGCGGCCGCCGAGCAGGCCGCACCACTGCACCGGACGGTGGACTTCGTCCTCGTCGACGACGGCGGGAGCGGCCCGAGGGCCACCGGGAACGCCCGCAACGCCGACAGCGGCAAGGGCTCCGGCAACATCACCTTCGCGCGCCCCGGCGACGGACTGCGCGCCGAGGTCGCGGGCACCGTCGAGCGACGGATCGCCGCGCGCGGTTGACGGCGCCGCGGGGCCCGGGGCGGGGGGCACGCACCGCACGGGTGCGCGGTGGTACCCGAACTCTCCGCGAATCGTTGGTCGAATGGCTGGCCGAGAGCCGGGCCACTGCCTAACATCGATCATCGCAAGACTTTGTGCACCGTCGCACAATCTCCTCGGGAGGTTTCCTTGCACCGCCGCCGTCGCACCGCGTTCGTCCTCTCCGCAGCGATCGTCGCCGCGGCCCCCCTGCTCACCGCGTGCGGCAACGAGGCGCATCCAGGCGCCGCGGCCGTCGTCGGAGGGCAGCGGATCACCGTCGCCCAGCTGGAGGGCCGGGTGAACGAGGTGCGCTCGGCCCAGCGGGCCGTCACCAAGGACGACGCCCAGTACGAGCAGGCCATCGCCAAGAGCGGCAGCCTCACCCGCGACACCCTGCACAGCATGGTCCTCGACCATGTCCTCGACCGGGCGGCGAAGGACGCGGGCGTCGGCGTCACCCGCAAGGACGTCCAGCAGCTGCGGGCCTCCCTGGAACAGCAGGCGGGCGGCGCGCACGGACTGGAGACGGTCTGGCTCCAGCAGTACGGCGTGGCACCGGCCCGCCTCGACGAGAACCTCCGTACCGAGATCGAGGCCCAGAAGGTCGCGGCCTCGCTCGGCGCCGACATGAACACCGCCGACGGCAAGGCCACGTTCTGGAAGGCCATGTCCCAGGCCTCCAAGGAACTGCGCATCGACCTGAACCCGCGCTACGGCGCCTGGGACGTGCAGAAGAGCGGCCGCGTCGACGCGAAGACGCCGTGGCTGCGGGAGGTCACAGCGGCCCAGGCCCCGCAGTCGGCCTAGGGGCGGCAACGCGGCACCCGGCTCCGGGGCGCGCCGGCGAGCGGGCCCGGCAGCGGGGGCGGAGGACCCGGCCCGAAGCGTGGGACCCGGCAGACGGCGCAGGACGGCCGAGAACGGTCGCCGACCGGCACCGGGTCCCGACCGGCACCGGGTCCCGGCGGGCGAGGATCGTGCGGGGGCGTACGAGGGGCGTGTGAGGGCGGGCATGGAGCGCGGAGAAGACGGTTCGGCGACCGGTCCCGTCGATCCTGTGGACAACTCCGGGGGTGTCGGCGGCGTGGGTTACGTTCGAGGGGTGAACGCAACCAGCTCCGACGCAGCCGCCCAGGCCGGCCCCGCCGCCCCCGGCCGTATCGTCCTGCTCACCACCAGCCACCGCGTCGCGCCCGGACTGCTGTCCTGGCCCGCCTGGCAGGCGCTGCGCGGCGCCGACCAGGTGCTGTGCGCGGACGGCGCGCACCCGCAGCTGCCCTATCTGCGGGAGGCCGGCGTCACCGTGGACGAGACCTCACCCGACGCGCAGGAGCTGGTGGACGCCTGTGCCGGCGGCCGCACGGTGGTGGTCGTGGCCCTCGGCGAGGGCGAGCCGCGCCTCACCGACGGCCTGGCCCGGCTGGCCGGCTCCGGCCGGGTCCAGATGCCGGAGCTGGAGCTGCTCCCCGCCTCGTACGACCTGCCGGGCGCCCGGCTCCTCGACCTCGTCCAGGTCATGGACCGCATCCGCGTCGAGTGCCCCTGGTCGTCCCGGCAGACCCACGAGGGCCTGGCGAAGTACGGGATCGAGGAGGCGTACGAACTGGTCGAGGCGATCGAGGAGGGGGACCGGGACGAGCTCAGGGAGGAGCTCGGCGACGTCCTGCTCCAGGTGGTCTTCCACTCCCGGATCGCGGAGGAGGGCCGCCCGGAGGACGGTGCCGAACCCTTCTCGATCGACGACGTGGCGGGCGGCATCGTCGCCAAGCTGATCCACCGCCACCCGCACGTGTTCGGCGACGAGACGGCCACGACCCCCGAAGAGGTCAAGGAGCACTGGTTGCGCACGAAGGCCGAGGAGAAGCGCCGGACGTCCGTGACGGAGGGGATACCCCTCGGCCAGCCGGGCCTGGCGCTCGCGGCCAAGCTCGCCTCGCGGGCGCGCACGGCGGGACTCGAGGTCGAGCTGCCGCGCGGTGAGGGCGTCGGGTACGAGCTGCTGGCCGTGGCCGCGCGGGCCGAGGCCGAGGGCGTGGACCCGGAGGCGGCACTGCGCGCGGCGGCGCGGGCGTACCGGGACGCGATCCGCGCCCAGGAGGGTTCGCCGGCGCTCGACGGCTGAGGCCGGAGCGGCCTCACCGTTCCGGGATCACGCGTCCGGCGCGCGAGCCGACGGGTTGTGCCAGTTCGGCCGGGGCCGGTCGAGCAGCCACTCCGCCGCGCCCAGCGGCCGGCCGCGCGCCTCCGGGGCGGGCGGCAGGAGGTCACGGAAGAGCCGGTCGGGCGGAGTGCCGAGGGCCGGAAGGGCCTCGCCGACCTCCTCGACCAGCTGGGGCGGACCGGTCAGATAGACGTCGTGCCGGGCCCACCCGGCCCGGTTGCCCAGCGCGGTCAGCAGCCGCTCGGTCGCCTGGGTCCTGGGGCGGCCGGGCGCCGGGGTGATGAAGGTGACGCCCAGCCGGGGCAGCCGGGCCTGCAGGTGCTCCACGGCCGACCGGTCGTAGAGGTACGAGGTGTCACGGGCCACGAGGAAGAGACGGGCCTCGTGCGTGGCGTCGAGCTGCTGCAGCAGTGCCTTGACCGGCGCCCACCCGGTGCCGGCCGCGATGAACGTCAGCGGTCGCTCCACCGGCGTCCGCAGGATCAGTCCGCCGCCGGGCGCGCCGAGCCGCAGGACGTCGCCCTCCCGGGTCTGCCGCACGAGGGCGGTGGAGAGCACCCCGTTCTCCACCCGGCTGATGTGCAGATCGAGGGTGAGATCGGCGCGGGGCGCGTTGCCGACGGAGTACGGCCGCCAGATGCCCGGCAGATACGGGACGTTGACGCTGACGTACTGGCCGGGGAAGTAGCGGAGCCGCTCGTGCGGTCGCAGGGTCAGGACGACCAGGTCGTCGCCGTGCCGCGCCCGGGACACCACCTCGGCGTCCCACCAGGGCGGTTCGCCCGCGTGCTGCGCCTCCCACGCGCCCTGGAGCATCACGTTCGCGATCGCCCCGTAGGCCTCGCCCCAGGCCTTCTCCGCCTCCGCGTTCCACGCCGACCCCGCGACGGCGGCGAACGCCGCGACGAGGCTCGCCCCCACGGCCGCGTAGTGCTCCGGCTCGGCCAGGTACTTCCGGTGATCGCGCCCCAGTTCCCGCAAGTACCCCGGCAGTGCCGGGTCCTCCAGCCGCTCCAGTACGTACGTGAGCGCCGCGAACAACCGGTCCCGCTGCCGCTCCATGTCCTCGGGGTGGTCCAGCGGGAAGAGCCCGCGCACCTCCGGGTTGTGCCGGAAGAGATGCGAGTAGAAGTACTTGACCGCGAACTCGGCCCGTCTCTCGACGACCGCGAAGCTGGATCTGAGTATTTCGGGGTCCACGGCGCGAATGTAGAGAGTCGTCGAGCCGCGGAGTCAAACGGCAGGTGATTTACGGACAGTCCGGGGTGAAGCCCGCACGGCGGCCGCGCCCGGGGCGGTCCCCGGGCCCGCGCGCCCTGCGGACGCCGGCGGTCCGGCCGCCGGATACCGTCGGGGAGTGACCGACCAGCCCCCGCCGCCCAGCCCCGCCCCCGAACTCTTCACCTGGGAGTTCGCCACCGATCCCTACCCGGCGTACGCCTGGTTGCGGGAGCACGCGCCCGTGCACCGGACGACGCTGCCCAGCGGGGTGGAGGCCTGGCTGGTCACCCGGTACGCGGACGCGAAGCAGGCGCTCGCGGACGGGCGGCTCAGCAAGAACCCCGCCCACCACGACGAACCCGCGCACGCGAAGGGAAAGACGGGCATCCCGGGCGAGCGCAAGGCCGAGCTGATGACCCATCTGCTCAACATCGACCCGCCGGACCACACCCGGCTGCGCAGGCTCGTCAGCAAGGCGTTCACCCCGCGGCGGGTCGCCGAGTTCGCGCCGCGCGTGCGGGAACTCACCGACCACCTCATCGACCAGTTCCAGGAGAGGGGATCCGCCGACCTGATCCACGAGTTCGCGTTCCCGCTCCCCATCTACGCGATCTGCGACCTGCTGGGCGTGCCCCGCGAGGACCAGGACGACTTCCGGGACTGGGCGGGGATGATGATCCGGCACGGCGGCGGCCCGAGGGGCGGTGTCGGGCGGTCCGTCAAGAAGATGCGCGGGTATCTGGGCGAGCTCATCCACAAGAAGCGTGCGGCCCTCCCCGACGTGGCCGCGCCCGGCGAGGACCTCATCTCGGGTCTCATCCGCGCCTCCGACCACGGTGAGCACCTCACCGAGAACGAGGCTGCCGCCATGGCCTTCATCCTGCTCTTCGCCGGGTTCGAGACGACGGTGAACCTGATCGGCAACGGCACGTACGCGCTCCTCACCCACCCCGGGCAGCGGGAGCGGCTCCAGACCTCCCTGGCCGCCGGGGACAGCGCCCTGCTGGAGACGGGTGTCGAGGAACTCCTGCGCTACGACGGCCCGGTGGAGCTGGCCACGTGGCGGTTCGCGACCGAGGCGGTCCGTATCGGCGGTCAGGACATCGCGCCCGGCGACCCCGTGCTCGTCGTCCTCGCGGCCGCGGACCGTGACCCCGCCCGGTTCGAGCAGCCCGACACGCTCGATCTCTCCCGACGTGACAACCAGCACCTCGGCTACGGCCACGGCATCCACTACTGCCTCGGCGCGCCGCTCGCCCGGCTGGAGGGACAGACCGCGCTGGCCACCCTCCTCACCCGGCTGCCCGACCTCCGACTGGCGGGCGATTCGGCTGATTTGCGATGGCGTGGCGGACTGATCATGCGTGGATTGCGAACGCTTCCGGTGGAGTTCACCCCTGGTCGGTAGTCATGCGGCAGTCGTACGGTGCCGTCGGGGCGGCTGTCACCGTGCGCGGGATCGGTGGCCGCGCAGTATGAGGGGACGGGCGCGAAAAGGTGACGCTCCCTCAACTCTGTAATCTTCACGTGATCTGCGCTGCATCTGCTTGTGACAAGTGATCGGGTGCGACTACGTTCACCCATCAACGCGGCTCGTCAGCCGCGTAGTCACCTGCAGTCACGTGAAAGGCTCTCGCATGCTCTCCGGGAACGGCCGCCATCGTCGCCCCCGTCAGGCTCCGGCCCTCATCGTCGCGGCAGGGGTGACCGGATCGGCCATCGCCATCCCGTTGCTCGGTGCCGCCGGCGCGTCCGCTGCGGACGGCACCACGTGGGACCGGGTCGCCGAGTGCGAGAGCGGCGGTCAGTGGAGCGCCGACGGGGGCAACGGGTACTACGGCGGGCTGCAGTTGACGCAGGAGAACTGGCAGAGATACGGCGGCCGCATGTACGCGCCGAGCGCCGACGAGGCCAGCCGGTCGCAGCAGATAGCCGTCGCCGAGAAGGTCCTGGCCGACCAGGGCCTCGCCGCCTGGCCGACCTGCGGTCCGCTCTCCGGGCTCAGCAAGAGCTCGGGCGAGGTCTCGGTCGACACGGGCGTGGCCGGCGACTCGTCCAGTTCATCCGATTCATCCTCTTCGACCGATGGGTCCGGCTCCCTGACGGGCTCGCTGGGGATCGGTGTCTCTCCGTCCGACTCCTCCCGGTCCGAATCGTCATCGACCGATTCGTCCTCGGACGGGACCGGGAACCGGACGAAGTCGGACACCTCCTCGGACGAGGAGTCCGGCAGCGCTCGGGAGACGGACAGCGAGGGCACGAGGTCGACGAAGGGTGGCGAACCGGGCAACTCGGGCCGGAGCGGCGACGCTTCGGCGGCCTCCGAGGGGGCGACGACCGGAGCCGGGCGCCACCGCGGTGACGGTGCCGCCGAGAGCTCCACCGACGACACGGTGGACGGCCGCGGCGACGACTCCTCCGGCCGGCACGCCTCACGCGACTCCGGCGCCTCGCGCGCCGTCGTCGACGGCTCGTACGTCGTCCGCACCGGAGACAGCCTCTCGACCATCGCCGACGCCCTTGACCTCGAAGGCGGATGGGCCGGGCTGTACGCCGGGAACGAGAAGACGGTCGGTGCCGACCCGGACCTCATTCTCCCCGGTCAGAGCCTTGCAGTTGATGCCGAACCGGGCGAAAAGTAGCGGGAGTTCACGTCATGGTTCGCCGTGTAATGTCCGGTTTGGCGCAAGTGAGAGATGGATCTCAAAGGCCCTGATCGTCTTTGAAATTCGACCGATCGACTGCTTACGGTCATCACCGCTCGCCACAGCGGGCCCCGACGGTCGCAACGCCGAATCCTGCCAGCGGCCGTACGGGAACAGTCGACGCGTCAAGCGCCGTAGGCAGGAGCGGGGGACCCAAGGTAAGCGCCGCGCCCGGTAGTTGACCGGGAGCGGCTTGGGGTGAAGACGTGCGCCGAGAGCGCACGGCCGGGCACTCACCCGCCCGAACCCGACAGCTCACCTCGCAGGCGTCGGTGAGGGGATCACTCGATGCTGTTTTCCAGCAAGGGCAAGCACCGCCGTCCGTCCAAGGCCACCCGTGTCGCCACGCTCGCCGGTGTCACCGGCGTCGCCATCGCCGCTCCGCTGATGGCGACCGGCAGCGCCTCCGCCGCCACCGCCTCGGAGTGGGACTCCGTCGCCCAGTGCGAGTCCGGCGGCAACTGGTCGATCAACACCGGCAACGGCTACTACGGCGGCCTGCAGTTCTCGGCCTCCACCTGGGCCGCGTACGGCGGCACCGCCTACGCCTCCACCGCCGACAAGGCCTCCAAGTCGCAGCAGATCACCATCGGCGAGAAGGTCCTCGCCGCGCAGGGCAAGGGTGCCTGGCCGACCTGCGGCACGGGCCTGTCCGGCGCCGCGTACACCGGTGGCACGACCACCCCCGCCAAGCCGTCCACCTCCAGCGGCACGCAGAGCACCGGTACCCGGTCGACGGACACCGCGGCCTCCCGTTCGTCCGAGCGCCCGGCGGCCCAGAAGAAGACCGTCTCCACCCCGACCGGCAAGAAGGTCAAGAAGGGCGACGGCGAGTACAAGGTCGTCAAGGGCGACACCCTCAGCTCGATCGCGGAGAAGAAGAAGGTCAAGGGCGGCTGGCAGCAGCTGTTCAAGCTGAACAAGGACATCGTCGACGACGCGGACTTCATCTACCCGGGTCAGCAGCTCCACCTCAGCTGAGGTGACGGGCCTCTCGGACGGCAGGCCTCTCGTAGGAGGGGCCTGCACGCCGGAGACCCGATGAGGGTCCACCCCCGTCCCCACGGGCTCCCCGCTCCGGTGCGTCTTCCCCCGTACGCACCGGAGCGGGGGTTTTTGTTTCGAAGGGGAACAATATTTACCCTCAGTTCTGCTCAAGGGGTGGTCGAGCGGCTGGCCGATCGCTCCGAGCCGGTTAGGCTCATCCCGCGGAGCCGAACGCGGCCCCGTGCAGTGCGGGCCCCGCCGGCCCGCGTACCCGCGTCACATCCCAGAAGGAGATGCTCGTGCCGTCCATCGACGTCGTCGTAGCCCGGGAAATCCTGGACTCCCGAGGCAACCCCACGGTCGAGGTCGAGGTCGGCCTCGACGACGGCAGCACGGGTCGTGCCGCCGTCCCGTCCGGCGCCTCCACGGGTGCCTTCGAGGCCATCGAGCTGCGTGACGGTGACCCCAACCGCTACCACGGCAAGGGTGTCGAGAAGGCCGTCCTCGCCGTCATCGAGCAGATCGGCCCGGAGCTCGTCGGCTACGACGCCACCGAGCAGCGCCTGATCGACCAGGCCATGTTCGACCTGGACGCCACCGACAACAAGGGCTCGCTGGGCGCCAACGCCATCCTCGGCGTCTCGCTGGCCGTCGCGCACGCCGCCTCCGAGGCGTCCGACCTCCCGCTCTTCCGCTACCTGGGCGGCCCGAACGCGCACCTGCTGCCCGTTCCCATGATGAACATCCTGAACGGCGGCTCGCACGCCGACTCGAACGTGGACATCCAGGAGTTCATGATCGCCCCGATCGGCGCGGAGTCCTTCTCCGAGGCGCTGCGCTGGGGTGCCGAGGTCTACCACACCCTCAAGTCCGTCCTGAAGACCAAGGGCCTGTCCACCGGCCTCGGCGACGAGGGCGGCTTCGCCCCGAACCTGGAGTCGAACCGCGCCGCGCTCGACCTCATCATCGAGGCCATCAAGCAGGCCGGTTACGTCCCCGGCGAGCAGATCGCGCTCGCCCTCGACGTCGCCGCGTCCGAGTTCTACAAGGACGGCAAGTACGAGTTCGAGGGCAAGTCCCGCTCGGCCGCCGAGATGACGGAGTACTACGAGGAGCTCGTGGCGGCCTACCCGCTCGTCTCCATCGAGGACCCGCTGTACGAGGACGACTGGGCCGGCTGGAACGTCATCACCCAGAAGCTGGGCGACAAGGTCCAGATCGTCGGCGACGACCTCTTCGTCACCAACCCCGAGCGCCTCGCCCGCGGCATCGAGGAGGGCTCCGCGAACGCCCTGCTCGTCAAGGTGAACCAGATCGGCTCGCTGACCGAGACCCTGGACGCCGTCGAGATGGCCCAGCGCAACGGCTTCAAGTGCATGATGTCCCACCGCTCCGGTGAGACCGAGGACGTCACCATCGCCGACCTCGCCGTCGCGGTGAACTGCGGCCAGATCAAGACCGGCGCCCCGGCCCGCTCGGACCGCGTCGCCAAGTACAACCAGCTGCTGCGCATCGAGGAGATCCTCGACGACGCCGCGGTGTACGCGGGCCGCTCGGCCTTCCCGCGCTTCAAGGGCTGACCCCGGCAGGGTTAAGCCTTAGCCAGTCGCACGTACGTCCCCGTACCCGGTCCCGTACCGTGTGCGGGGACGTCCGCACGTGTGAAGGGGAGGCGGGGACATGGCCGTGAAGGACCGGGACCGGTTCTCCACCGCGACCCGGCTGCGGCTGCTCGGCGAGCAGACGGCGGCCCGGGTCTACCGCTCCCAGACCAGGCGTCAGGCCCGGCGCTCGCGGCTGACCGGCCGGGCCGCGCTGCTGGCACTCGTCGTCTGCTCCCTGATCGTGGCCCTCGCGTACCCGATAAGGCAGTACGTGTCCCAGCGCGCCGAGATCGCCGACCTTCAGCGGCAGCAGGAGCAGGCCCGCGCCCGGGTCGAACAGCTGCGGGACCTGAAGGCGCGCTGGCAGGACGACGCGTACGCGGAGCAGCGGAT
The DNA here is from genome assembly GCF_042734135.1 of Streptomyces sp. NPDC059668. Lineage (NCBI taxonomy): Bacteria > Bacillati > Actinomycetota > Actinomycetes > Kitasatosporales > Streptomycetaceae > Streptomyces > Streptomyces sp. NPDC059668. The sequence goes on from NZ_JBHWEL010000002.1 coordinate 52,872, forward strand.
CCGGGAACGGCTGCACTATGTGATGCCGGGTGAAACCGGATACGTCGTGATCGACCCGGACGCGGCGAAGCAGTCGCGGACGGACCGGGGGGCGGCCGCCCGCCCCTGGTACGCCAACGTCTGGGACGGCGTCGACAAGTCCGACCGCTCCGACCGGTGAGCTGACACGGACCGGTGAAACGACAGAGAAAGTGACTTGAGCACAGGCATGGAAACGCCCCCGCCGCCCACCCCGCGGACCGAGCCCACCGACGCGGACGTCGAGGCCTTCAAGCAGCAGCTCGGCCGCCCGCCGCGCGGACTGCGCGCGATCGCGCACCGCTGCCCCTGCGGCGAGCCGGACGTGGTGGAGACGGCACCCCGGCTCCCCGACGGGACGCCGTTCCCGACGACGTACTACCTGACGTGTCCGCGCGCGGCCTCCGCGATCGGGACGCTGGAGGCCAACGGCGTCATGAAGGAGATGACGGACCGTCTCGCCACCGACCCCGAGCTGGCCGCCGCGTACCGGGCCGCGCACGAGGACTACATCGCGCGCCGCGACGCCATCGAGGTGCTCGCCGGCTTCCCGAGCGCGGGGGGTATGCCGGACCGGGTGAAGTGCCTGCACGTCCTGGTGGCGCACTCCCTGGCGGCGGGCCCCGGCGTGAACCCGCTGGGCGACGAGGCGATCGCGATGCTGCCGGAGTGGTGGCGCAAGGGGCCGTGCGTGGGGGCCGCTGTCTCCGAGGGGTAGCGGAGGGCGGGCCTGCGCCGCGGCGGCCGTCCCCGGGGGCTGCCGCCCCCGGACCCCCGCCTTCGGCCTGAACGGCCTCGTCCTCAAGCGCCGGACGGGCTGAAGGGCGCGCCCCTGGCCGGAGCCGGCAGCTCGGCCCGAAGGCTCCGCTCGGGCCGGAACCATCGGCCTGGACGGCCTTGTCCTCAAGTGCCGGACGGGCTGAAGGTGCGGGCCTGTGCTGACAGGCTGACGCCCAGGCCAGGTATTTCAGCCCGTCCGGCGTTTGAGGACGAGCCCTTCGGGCGATGGCGGGGGTCCAGGGGGCGGCAGCCCCTTGGCGGAGCCCCGGGTAGGGGATGGGTCGGGCAGGGTCGCCGGGGCGAAATAGGCTGGGCCGGACGGCTGCACGCCGGAATCGGAAACCACCACAGGGGAGACCACAGCTCATGACCAGGGTCGCCGCCATCGACTGCGGTACGAACTCCATCCGTCTCCTCGTCGCCGACGCGAACCCGGCGACAGGCGAACTCGTCGACCTGGACCGCCGCATGACGATCGTCCGGCTCGGCCAGGACGTCGACCGCACCGGCCGTCTCGCCCCCGAGGCACTGGACCGCACCTTCGCGGCCTGCCGCGAGTACGCGGCGGTGATCAAGGAGCACGGCGCGGAGCGCCTCCGCTTCGTCGCGACCTCCGCCTCCCGCGACGCCGAGAACCGGGACGAGTTCGTACGCGGTGTCCTCGACATCCTGGGCGTCGAGCCCGAGGTGATCACCGGCGACCAGGAGGCCGAGTTCTCCTTCACGGGAGCGACCAGGGAACTCACCGGCCGGGACGACCTCGCCAAGCCGTACCTGGTCGTGGACATCGGCGGCGGTTCCACCGAGTTCGTCGTCGGCGACGACCACGTACGCGGCGCCCGTTCCGTGGACATCGGCTGTGTACGGATGACGGAGCGCCACCTGGTGCACGCCGGTGTGGTCAGCGACCCCCCGGCCCCGGCGGAGACCGACGCGATCCGCGCCGACATCGAAGCCGCGCTGGACCTCGCGGCCCGGACGGTCCCGCTGGGCGAGGCCCGCACCCTGGTGGGCCTGGCCGGTTCGGTCACCACGGTCGCGGCCATCGCGCTGGACCTGCCCGCCTACGACTCGGCCGCCATCCACCACTCCCGCATCCCGCGGCAGAAGGTCCGCGAGATCACCGAGCGGCTCCTGCACTCCACCCACGCCGAACGGGCCGCGATCCCCTCGATGCACCCCGGTCGTGTCGACGTCATCGCCGCCGGCGCCCTCGTCCTGCTGGCGATCATGGAGCGGACCGGGGCGGAGGAGGTCGTGGTCAGCGAGCACGACATCCTCGACGGGATCGCGTGGTCCGTCGCCTGAGCCCTGGCCGAGGGCGCCCGGGAGCGCTTGCTACCCACTGGTAGCCTCTCCTGAGCAGGTCGGACAACGCATGAGCGCGTGCAGGGGGCCATCCGGGCCCTCTCTGCGACACGCCGCCGGAAAACTTCGTGAAGTTCTTCACAAGGAATTCGGCCCTGATGGACGACGACTGGGCCACTCGGGTGCCATAGGGGTGCTCGCCGGTCCCGGAGTGATCCTCACCGGAGGGTTCCGGGAGTGTTTCCGACAGGTGAAGTCGGGGAGTGGTCCGGTGGGCCCGAACGCTCGGAGTGGCAGCTCACGGGCTCTTGACAACGGTCCGGCCCGAACACTGGTTCCCTCGTGGGGACATGACCTGGGTCACGTGAGCCGCGCAGTGTAGCAGAGGGCACCCCCAAGCTTGTGAAGGGGCGCACGAGCGACCCCCGAGGGGCGGGTGGATACTCGATGGCATGAGCACCACGGAGCGTCCCAGGATCCTCGTAGTAGGCGGTGGGTACGTAGGCCTGTACGCAGCTCGGCGCATTCTCAAGAAGATGCGCTACGGAGAGGCGACCGTCACGGTCGTCGACCCCCGGTCGTACATGACCTACCAGCCCTTCCTCCCCGAAGCCGCCGCCGGCAGCATCTCCCCGCGGCATGTCGTCGTCCCACTGCGACGCGTGCTGCCCAAGGCGGAGGTTCTGACCGGTCGGGTCACCACTATCGACCAGGACCGCAAGGTCGCCACGATCGCCCCCCTCGTGGGTGAGGCGTACGAGCTGCCTTTCGACTACCTCGTCATCGCGATGGGCGCGGTCTCCCGCACCTTCCCGATTCCCGGCCTTGCCGAACAGGGCATCGGCATGAAGGGCATCGAGGAGGCCATCGGCCTGCGCAACCATGTTCTCGAGCAGTTGGACAAGGCCGACTCGACCACGGACGAGGAGGTCCGCCGCAAGGCGCTGACCTTCGTCTTCGTCGGCGGTGGCTTCGCGGGCGCGGAGACCATCGGCGAGGTCGAGGACATGGCCCGCGACGCGTCGAAGTACTACGGCAACGTGTCCCGTGAGGACATGCGCTTCATCCTCGTCGACGCCGCGGACAAGATCCTTCCCGAGGTCGGCCCCAAGCTCGGCCAGTACGGCAAGGAGCACCTGGAGTCGCGCGGGGTCGAGATCTACCTCTCCACCTCCATGGACTCCTGCGTCGACGGTCACGTCGTGCTGAAGAACGGCCTTGAGGTCGACTCCAACACGATCGTGTGGACGGCGGGCGTCAAGCCCAACCCGGTCCTCTCCCGCTTCGGTCTGCCGCTCGGCCCGCGTGGCCACGTGGACACCCAGACCACGCTGCAGGTGCAGGGCACGGACTACATCTGGGCCGCGGGCGACAACGCCCAGGTGCCGGACCTCGCCGCCCGCAAGGCCGGCGTGGAGAACGCCTGGTGCCCGCCGAACGCGCAGCACGCGCTTCGTCAGGCCAAGCTGCTCGGCGACAACGTGGTCTCCGGTATGCGGGGCTTCCCGCAGAAGGACTACAGCCACGCCAACAAGGGTGCTGTCGCGGGCCTCGGCCTCCACAAGGGCGTCGCGATGATCGTCATGGGCAAGACGAAGATCAAGCTCAAGGGTCGTCTGGCGTGGTACATGCACCGCGGCTACCACGGTCTCGCCATGCCGACGTGGAACCGTAAGATCCGCGTCTTCGCGGACTGGACCCTCGCGATGTTCCTGAAGCGTGAGGTCGTCTCGCTCGGGGCCATGGAGACTCCGCGCGAGGAGTTCTACGAGGCGGCGAAGCCGGCTCCGGCTGCCGCCGCGGCGGCGCCCGTCGCCGCGAAGACCGAGGAGCGGGCCAAGGCCTCCTGACCCGCCGTCGGTCACTGTTTCAGACTGTCCAGCCCGAAGGGGCCTTCCGCCATCCGTGGTGCGGGAGGCCCCTTCGGCGTGCGCCGTAGGGGCCGGGGGTTCTGGAGGTGCGGGCCTGCGCCGAAGGTCCGGCGTGCGGCGCGTCCCCGGGGGCTGCCGCCCCCGGACCCCCGCATCGGCCTGGACGGCCTCGTCCTCGAACGCCGGACGGGCTGAAACACATGCCCCCGGCCGGAATCGTCAGCCCGCGCCCCCATCTCCGGCGCGGGCCCGCATCTTCAGCCCGTCCGGCGTTTGAGGACGAGCCCTTCGGGCGATGGCGATGCTCCAGGGGACGAAAAGCGTGGCGGCTACAGCTATTTTGCCCAGCTGTAACGCGGAAGGGGGACTGCGCAGGAGGCCGGTAGGTGTTTACGTGGTGTTGGAGCGTTCGGGAGTGTTGTCTCGGAGGTGTACGCCATGCAGGACGCCGCGCCGCGGCTGAAGAGCCTTGTCGAGCAGTTGCTGGGGTCCCCGTTGCCGGTGCGTATCCGCGCCTGGGACGGTTCGGAGGCGGGCCCGCCCGACGCCCCCGCTCTCGTGGTGCGCAACCGGCGCGCCCTGCGCCGGCTGCTGTGGAAACCGGGCGAGGTGGGTCTCGCCCGCGCCTGGGTCTCCGGCGACCTCGCCGTGGAGGGCGACCTGTACACCGCGCTGGACCTGGTGTCGGGGCTCATCTGGGACCGGGGCGAGGGCGCGCGGACCCTCGTGGAGGCCCTGCGTGACCCCGAGGTCCGCGCCGCGGCCCGGGGGCTGGTCCGGATGGCCGGGTCCCCGCTGCCGCCCGCCCCGCCCCGCGAGGAGGTTCGCAGACGCCGTCACCTGCACACCAAACGCAGCGACCGGCGTGCGATCAGCCACCACTACGACGTGGGCAACGACTTCTACGAGATCGTCCTCGGTCCCTCCATGGTCTACTCGTGCGCCTACTGGGAGGACGACGGCACCCTGGAGGGCGCGCAGCGCGACAAGCTCGAACTCATCGCCCGCAAGCTCGCCCTGAGGCCGGGTCAGCGGCTCCTCGACGTCGGCTGCGGCTGGGGCTCGATGGCCATGCACGCCGCCCGTGAGCACGGTGTGAGCGTCGTCGGGGTGACCCTCTCGCAGGAGCAGGCCGCGTACGCCCGTAAGCGGGTCGCGGACGAGGGTCTGACCGACCGGGTGGAGATCCGGGTCCAGGACTACCGGGACGTCACGGACGGCCCGTACGACGCGATCTCCTCCATCGGCATGGCCGAACACGTGGGCGCCGAGCGCTACTTGGAGTACGCGGAGGTGCTGTACCGGCTCCTCGCGCCGGGCGGACGGCTGCTGAACCACCAGATCGGGCGGCGGCCGCAGCGCGACGAATCGGCCTACTCGGTCGACGAGTTCATCGACGCGTACGTCTTCCCGGACGGCGAACTGGCCCCGGTGGGCACGACCGTGACGCAGTTGGAGCGGGCCGGTTTCGAGGTCCGTGACGTCGAGTCGATCCGCGAGCACTACGCCCTCACCCTGCGCCGCTGGGTCGCCAACCTGGAGGCGCAGTGGCCCCGGGCGGTGCAGCTGACCAGCCCGGGCCGGGCCCGCGTCTGGCGCCTGTACATGGCGGCGTCCGCGCTCGCCTTCGAGCGCAACCGCATCGGCGTCAACCAGGTGCTGGCGGTCAGGACACCGGAGCCCTCCGGCGACTCCGGGATGCCGCTGCGGGCGAGGAACTGGAACCCCGTCGTCCCGTAGTCCCGCGGCAGGTTCCGTGGCCGGTTCCTCGGCACCGACCGCGGAAGGGCCCCGTTCCGGTCCGGAACGGGGCCCTTCCGCGTACCGCCGTCGCGGCTACTCGGACTTGATCGCCGTCAGCATGTTCAGTCGCGCCGCCCGGCGGGCCGGCCACAGCGCCGCGAGCACGCCGACCGTGCCGGCGAGCAGCAGGAAGAGGGCCATCCTGGCCCAGGGCAGGACCAGCTCGTACGTCGCCATCCTGCTGCCGACGAGCTCGCCGGCCGCCCAGCCGAAGAACACCCCCAGGCCGATGCCGAGCACACCGCCGAAGAGCGAGATGACCAGGGACTCCAGGCGGACCATCCGCTTGATGCCCTTGCGGTCGAGGCCGATCGCGCGGAGCATCCCGATCTCCTGCGAGCGCTCGAAGACCGACATGGCCAGGGTGTTGATGACTCCGAGGACGGCGACGATCACCGCCATCGCGAGCAGTCCGTAGAGCATGTTCAGGATCAGGGTGAACATCTGCGCGATGCCGTTGGAGATGTCCTTCTTGTCCTGCACCTGGATGGCCGGGTTGTCGCCGAGGGCCTTCTCCAGCCTGGTCTTGGCCGCGTCCGACGTGCCGTTCGACGTCTTCAGCATGACCTGCATGTCCAAGGCGTCGGTCTGGTGCGGCGCGAGCGTGGCGTTGTCGAGGATGATGCCGCTGATCATCTGGTTGCCCTCGTACACGCCGGCGACCGTGAGGCGCTTCTTCGCGCCGTCCTCGTAGGCGACCGTGAAGCCGGAACCGGCCTTCCAGTGGTGGGACTCGGCGGTGTCCTTGTCGACGACGACCTGGCTGCCACCGACCTTGAAGGCGCCCTCGTCGACCTTGAGGTCGGTGAGCCGGGCGATGGACGCGCCGTCGACGCCCGTCAGGTACTCGGTGTCGCCGTCGATCCGCGAGGGCGCGTTGCGTAGGGGGCTGCTGGCGGTGACCCCGTCGAGCCCGGACAGCGTCTTCGCGACGTCGGGGGAGAGGGAGTTGCCGTTCGCCATCGAGACGACGTAGTCCGCCTTGAGCGCGGAGCTGGCCATCCTGTCGATCGCCTGCTGCAGGCTGCCCGCCATCACCGTCATCCCGGTGATCAGCGTCAGGCCGATCATCAGGGCGGAGGCGGTCGCGGCGGTCCGGCGCGGGTTGCGGACCGAGTTCTGGCGGGCCAGCTTGCCGGAGACCCCGAAGATCCGCAGGACCGGCGCGGCCGCCGCGATCAGCGGGCGGGACAGCAGCGGGGTGAGGACGAAGACGCCGATGATCAGCAGGACCGCGCCCAGGCCCATGGGGGCCTGCCCGTCCGAGCCGCTCATGGTCGTCGCGTACAGGACCACGGCGACGCCCGCGCCGGCGAACAGGGCGCCGAGCGCGTTGCGTACGACGAGGGACTTGGTGGTCGCCTGGGCGTGCACGCTGCTCATCGCGGCGACCGGCGGGATCCTGGCGGCGCGGCGGCCGGGCAGCCAGGCGGCGAGCATCGTGATGAGGACGCCGACGAGCAGGGCCGTGGCGACGGTGCCGGGCGAGATCACCAGCGGACCGTCCGGGACGGTGGCACCGAGGGTGCCCATGAGCGAGCGCATCGCCGCGCCGATGCCGATGCCCGAGACCAGGCCCGCCACCGCCGCGACCGCGCCGACGAAGAACGCCTCGACGAGGACGGACCGGGTGACCTGGCGGCGGGAGGCGCCGACGGCGCGCAGCAGCGCCAGTTCCTTGGTGCGCTGGGCGACCAGCATGGTGAAGGTGTTGGCGATGATGAAGGTACCGACGAACAGCGCGATGCCGGCGAAGACCAGCAGGCCCGTCTTCATGCCGCTCATCGCCGAGGCGATCTCGGTGGCCTGGTCGTCGGCGAGCTTCCTGCCCGTGGTGGTGGAGGCGACGTCCTTCGGGACGACCCGGTCGAGGGCGCCGCGCAGGGCCGTCTGACTGGTGCCGGGCGCCGCCTTCACGTCGATCTCGTCGAACTCGCCGACCCGGTGGAAGAGCCGCTGGGCGGTCGCCGTGTCGAAGAGGGCGAGGCTGCCGCCGGCCGCGACGTTGCCGTCGTCGGTGGTGAAGACGCCGGTGACGGTGGGGGTGAGGACCGGGCCGTCGACCGAGAGACGGACGGTGTCGCCGACCTTGTAGCCGGTGCGCTCGGCGGTCCGGGAGTCGATGGCGACCTCGTTCCCGCCCCGGGGCGCGTGGCCGCTCGTCAGCGGGTACCGGGGGTCCTTGGTGCCCCAGTAGTTCCCGCCCTGCGACTGGAAGCCGTTGCCGACGAGCTTGCCGTTCTTGCCGGCGACGGCGGTGAAGCCGTTCACGACGCCGATCGTGGAACCGGCGCCGGGGACCCCGGCCGCCTTGTCCAGCAGGGCCTGGGTGAGCTTCGGGTCCTTGCCGATCGTGTCGCCGGTGTCCTTGCGGCCCTCCGGCCGGATGGCGACGTCGACCTGGCCGAAGCCCTTGGCGGAGCTCTTCTGGTAGGCGTCCGAGATGGTGTTGGTGAAGACGAGGGTCCCGGAGACGAACGCCACGCCGAGCATCACGGCGAGCACGGTCATCAGGAGCCTGGCCTTGTGCGCGAGCACGTTGCGCAGGGCGGTACGGAACATGGGGTTTCTCAGTCCAGGAGGGTGAGGCTGTTCGGGACGGTGCGGGGTCCGGGGGCGGGTCGACGGCAGGTCAGCTGGTGCGGCCCTTGGCGTCGAACTGCTTCATGCGGTCCAGGACGGAGTCCGCGGTCGGCCCGTACACCTCGTCGACGATGCGGCCGTCGGCGAGGAAGACCACGCGGTCGGCGTAGGCGGCGGCGACCGGGTCGTGGGTGACCATGACGACGGTCTGTCCCAGCTCCCGTACCGAGTTGCGCAGGAAGCCCAGCACCTCCGCGCCCGAACGGGAGTCGAGGTTTCCGGTCGGCTCGTCGCCGAAGATGATGTCGGGCCGGGAGGCCAGCGCCCGGGCGACGGCGACGCGCTGCTGCTGACCGCCGGAGAGCTGTGAGGGGCGGTGGCTGAGGCGGTCGGAGAGGCCGATCATCGCGATGACCTTGTCCAGCCACTCCCGGTCCGGCTTGCGGCCGGCGATGTCCATCGGGAGGGTGATGTTCTCCAGGGCCGTCAGCGTGGGCAGCAGGTTGAACGCCTGGAAGATGAAGCCGATCTTGTCCCGGCGCAACTTCGTGAGCTGCTTGTCCTTGAGGGAGCCCAGCTCGGTCTCCCCGATGCGCACGGAGCCGGAGGAGAAGGAGTCGAGGCCGGCCACGCAGTGCATCAGCGTGGACTTGCCCGAGCCCGAGGGGCCCATGATCGCGGTGAACTCGGCCTGGCGGAAGTCGACGGAGACCCGGTCGAGGGCGACCACCTGGGTCTCGCCCTGTCCGTAGACCTTCGACAGTTCCGTGGCGCGGGCGGCCACCGTGGTGGTCCGGTCGGCAAGGGGCGTGGTGGTCACGGGAGGGTGCTCCTGTCGGGACGACGGCGTTTCTGGGGGACGTGTCCCATCGTCCCGGCCGTTCGGCGCCGTGGAGTCAGCCGCTGTTCCGGTTCCCGGGGCAGCCTCCGGTCGGACCGCGAGCGGCGGAGTCATACCTGGGGATGAGGGTGTTCCCTGAGCTCGCTCCGGGTACGGCCGCGGGGGTGCGTCCGTTCGGACGGTGAAATTCCGTCATTCCGTATACGCGTCTCCGGGCGGCCCGGAAGGCTATTGGCAAGTGCGGATGGCCCGTACCGGGGGCTGATGCACCCTCAGACCTCAATAAAATAAGACAACATCGGTTCGCCCGACCGCTGTTCGAGGAGCGGGCCCCGATAGGCTCGGAACCTCGACGCGGAGCCCATGGCCTGCCCGGATGGTGGAATGCAGACACGGCGAGCTTAAACCTCGCTGCCCCTCGCGGGCGTACCGGTTCAAGTCCGGTTCCGGGCACTTCGACGTCTTATGCGGCATACCTGGCGGAATGGCCGGTCGGCGCCGCCACTTGCCCCTGCCGTCGACGCGCGGCGCCCATCGCGTCCCCTTCGTGGCTCATGCGAGGGCGATGGAGGGCGAGGACGGGACGGTCGCGAGCCACCGCGCCCGGTGACAAGGGGACGATTTCCCCCGCATCCGCCGACGACACGGAGTATCGGTTCGAGCGGTACGCGGCCGAGTCGGTCAGGCGAGCCTCGTCGAAGACGTGCCGATACCGGACTGGGCCCAGTGACCCGCAGGCCCCAAGAACGGGATGAACACACCCATACCCCAAGAGCAGGAAGAGCAGGAAGAATGCCAGATTTCATACGAGAGGGGCGCCTGTTCCGGGTGGTCGGCTTCGCGGCGTCGCACCGGCAGCTGCTGCTGCGCAGCGAACCCACCGCGGTCGACGCGACGGACACCCGTGTCGAGGTGTACTTCGGCCATGTGGAGCTCATGCTGCTCAAGCCCCTCTACGAGAAGGGCATCCACGTCCGCCGGGCGACGGACGCGGAGTTCGCGGTGTTGCAGGAGCGCCATGACCTCCCCGCGGACGATGCGGCCTTCACCTGGATGATCGAACCGGGCGGGGACAGCTTCGTCGTCTCCGGCGATCCCTCGTGGCGCGAGGCGGACCGCGAGTTCGAAGACCCGTCCCTGTTCGACTTCAGCCGGCCCTGGCCCCCGGACTTCCCCGTGGAGCACGGCACCATCGGCTGACGCGGATGAGCACGCCGAGGGTGCTCAGCCAGACCCGCGGCACGAAGCGGCAGGTGGGTGAGCGGACGCCCGCCCTGAGCGCCGGGTGCGGGCATCCACCTTTCCCGAACTCGGCGCCATTTGGAGCCAATCGTTGACCAGATTCCCTCCTGTGTAAGCACCGTGTCTTGCGAGACGCTGTCTTCATGTGCCAGACGCATACTCGGAGGAGCGACGAGTCAGGTGTGGACCGGCCTCTCGCGGGAGCTGGTCAACCACGGTCGAGTGGGCCCGATGTGATGGACCGTCACTCAAGAGCAGTAAGATTGTCCGGCGTGAGTGGCTCGGTGAACCAACGCTGTTCGCGTCCCGTGGGCACGAGAAGAACCGTTCGAGAGAACGCCGTCTGACCTCGGCCCGGGTGGCGCAACGGGTAGACGCAGCCGCCTTAAACGCGGAAATGTGTGGGTTCGAATCCCACCCCGGGCACCCGTCGTTCCAGCCCGCCTCACCGAGGCGGGCTGTCCTGTGTGTGACGTTCTGTCCGATGCCATGAGGTGGAGGACGCGGTGACCCGTCCCCTCCCGACCCGTCCTCCCCCGGGCGCACCCCGCCGGAGGAGTTCGTCGCGATCCGTTGACAGTGAGCGCGTGCCGTCGGAGACTCACGTTCGATCGCGGTGAAGGAGATTTCACCTGGCGAACAGGCGCGGGGAGCGCGAAGGGGGTGCCGGTGCGTACCACCGTCGGGATCATCGGAGCCGGCCCGGCCGGACTGCTGCTGGCGCGGCTGCTGCGCAACGCGGAGATCGACTCCGTGGTGCTGGAGAGCCGCGACCGGGCGTACGTGGAGCGGCGGCAGCGCGCCGGGGTCCTGGAACAGGGGACCGCCGACGTCCTGCGGGCCGCCGGGGCCGGCGAGCGCATGGACCGGGAAGGGCTGCGGCACGACGGGATCGAACTGCGCTTCGAGCGGGAGCGGCACCGGGTCGACTTCCCGGCCCTCACCGGGGGCAGCTCGGTGCTGGTGTACGCCCAGACGGAGGTCTGCAAGGACCTGATCGCGCTCCAGCTGAAGGAGGGCGGTCCGCTGCTCTTCGGGGCCGAGGCGCTGGCGGTCGAGGGGGCGCGGAGCGACCGGCCGCGGGTCCGCTTCCGCCACGAGGGGCGCGAGGACGTGCTCGACTGCGACTACGTCGTCGGCTGCGACGGGTTCCGGGGCGTGGCCCGCGGAGCGGTGCCCGCCGAGCTCTCCCGCGTGTACGAGCGGACGTACCCCTTCGGCTGGCTCGGGATACTCGCCGATGTGGCGCCCTCCCACGACGAACTGGTCTACGCCCGCCACGACCGTGGCTTCGCCCTGCTCAGCATGCGCTCACCGGCCGTCTCCCGGCTCTACCTCCAGGTGCCCGCGGGCACGGAGGCCGGGGCGTGGGCGGACGAGGCGATCTGGGACGAACTGGAGCGGCGCTTCGAGACCGGTGACGACTGGCGGCTGGAGCGCGGGCCGGTCACCTCGAAGTCCGTCACCCCCATGCGCAGCTACGTCCACGAGCCCATGCGGTACGGGCGGCTCTTCCTCGCCGGGGACGCCGCCCACATCGTCCCGCCGACCGGAGCCAAGGGGCTCAACCTCGCCGTCGGCGACGTCGTGACGTTCGCCCGCGCCCTGACACACCTCCGCGCCACCGGTTCGGCCGAGCGCCTGGACACCTATTCCGAGACCTGTCTGCGCCGTGTCTGGCAGGCCGAGCGGTTCTCGTACGACATGACGACGCTGCTGCACCGGGCCCCCGGCGCGCCCCCTTTCGAGGACCGTATCCAGCTCGCCCGGCTCCGCCGGGTGGCCACCTCGCGGGCGGCGAAGACCGATCTGGCTGAGGGATACACCGGGTTTCCGCTGGAGTGAGACAACCGCGGCCGGCAGGGCCGGCCGGGCGCCGCGACAGGGGCCTGTCACGGCTTGGTACCAGTGCTCGCAGGCCAGGGAACACACGCGTACCTTGGCAGGACGAGGGAAAGATCCTCCCCAAGCAGTAGGGTCGATCCTTTGCCTACCTATTACCCTTGAGGCCAAGGCCGCGCAGGGTGGCCATGGAGGAGTGAAATGAGGAGCAGCAACCCGGTCTTCTCGCGACGGGGGTTCAGCCGCGACAACGGCTACGCGGGATTCAACGCGGCGCCGCAGGCCGGGGGACCCGCTGTCGGCACGCAGGCCAACCCGTACGCCCAGCAGGGCGGCAACCCCTACGCGCAGAACCCCTACGCGCAGCAGGGCCAGCAGTACGGCGCCCCGCCGCAGGCCCCGGCCACCACCGGCCGGATGACGATGGACGACGTCGTCATGCGCTCCGCCATGACGCTCGGCACCGTCACCGTCGGCGCCGTGCTGGCGTGGGCGCTGCTGCCCGTGTCGTCCACCAGCTACGGCCTCGCCATCGGCTCCGCCCTCGTGGCGTTCGTCCTGGCGATGGTGCAGTCCTTCAAGCGCAAGGCCTCGCCCGCGCTGATCCTCGGTTACGCCGCCTTCGAGGGCGTCTTCCTCGGGGTCATCAGCGAGATGTACAACGAGCGGTGGAGCGGCGCTCCCTTCCAGGCCGTGCTGGGCACCATGGCGGTGGCCGGCGCGACCCTGCTCGTCTACAAGGCGGGCTGGATCCGGGTGACCGCGCGGTACGCGCGCATCGGCATGGCCATCGCCATCGCCTTCGTGGTCGTCATGGCGGTCAACCTGCTGCTCGTCGCCTTCGGCGTCGCCGGGGACGGCGGACTGCGCAGCATGGGTCCGCTGGGCGCGATCGTCGGCATCCTGGCGATCCTGATCGGCGCGTTCTTCCTGACCCTCGACTTCAAGCAGATCGAGGACGGCATCGCGTACGGCGCGCCGCGCGAGGAGGCCTGGCTGGCCGCGTTCGGCCTGACCATGACCCTCGTGTGGATCTACGTCGAGATGCTGCGGCTGGTCGCCATCTTCAGCAGCAACGACTAGCGACGCGGCAACGACCGGCGACACGGACGGCGTCGCCGGCGGCAGGCGTCCGAAGGGCCCGCGAACCATCGGGTTGCGGGGCCGGGGGGGGGCGGGGGTGGCGGTGGGGGGCGGGGTGGCCCGGGTGGCGGGGGCGCCCGGGGGCGGGGGACCCCGAAGGGGTCACGGCGCGCCGCGGGGTGCGGGTATCCAGTTCGCGGCCGAACAGCGACGCGCCCGCCCAGGCGG
>NZ_JBHWEL010000002.1:66480-80203 GCF_042734135.1 Streptomyces sp. NPDC059668
ACCCCAATTCTCTGTCTCAACCTCCCTGCTACCTGTCTGTCGTCTCGGGGTTCTTGTTCCCCATTTCCCCTCACACCATGGTTCCGTTGGCCCTTCGCTGTCCGCGGATGCCTGTCGGGATGTCGGTGGAACACCTGGTCGTGCCGGTGGTGCGCGCTCAGAGCAGTTTGCGCGCGGCCCTCCTCAGGTCGTACTCGTGAATGATCGCCTTGGCGTGGCCGTACGCGAGGTCGTGCTCGGCGCGGAGCCAGCTGACCTTCTCCTCGAAGCGGAAGAGCGCGGGGCCTTCGTCGACGGTGCGCAGCCAGTCGGAGATCTCACGACCGGTGCAATGGGGGATGCGGGCGAGCAGATTGCGGTGGGTCTCCTGAGAGAACACTTGGGACATCGGCGCCTCCGGACGCAAAGGGGATGTAAGCCGGTCCTTCACGCCACGGTGCCTGAGGGTTGGGTTGTTGGCAACAGTCCCGTCGCGGCGCGTAGTCTCGCGGCGTGCTTGATACGACGTCGCTGACCCGAGCCGTGGACCACTTCGCCGACCGGTTGCGGGCCGCCCCGCAGAGCCGGCTGCAGCGCGGGGCGGCTGCCGAGGCACTGGGTCTGGCCAGGGAGTTGGCACTGCGTGCCCAGCGTGTGGAGGACCCGTCCGGCGAGCCCAGGGAGATGCCCGAGGCGGGGATGTTCGCCGCCGCCGACCAAATCACCGTCGCGGCGCACGATTTGGCGCTCGTACTGAGGAACGAGGCGGAACTCGCGGAGGCGGTCGGGCTGGTGGAGGAGGCCCAGAAACGGGCCGGGGTCTGACCCGCGCGGACGACCGTCGCGAGTCCGCCCCGAAGGCGCGACCACCGGGGATCCGGCCCGCGCGGACGCCGCTGCGGGTCGGAACGGTGCGGGTGGCACACCGGTGCTGCGGTGGTGTGCGGTGCGTCGCCCGGTGCGCGTGTGGTGCGCGCGCTGTGGGGGTGCGTGCCCCCACAGCGGGGCGCCCCCCCCGGGGCGGGGGGGCGGTTCCGTTTGGGGGGGGCCCGGTGGTCACGGGAGGTGCCACGGCGCTCGACGGACCCAGCCTGGCGCGGACCATCGGCCACAGCCTCGACCTGGACGACCTCCACCACGGGGACGGCCGGGGCGCGGGACCCGGGGGCCACCACTCGTGACCTCCCGCCGCATGCTCCGTACGGCCGCCCTGGCCGCCCTGCCGGCTCTCGTCGCCGCCCACGCCGCCCCCGTGGTCTCCACCTTCGGGCCGCTGCGCAACCGCGCCATGCCCCGCCTCTCGGGCCGTGGCCGCCCCGACCACGTCGCGCTGACCTTCGACGACGGACCCGACCCGCGGTCCACCCCGCTCTTCCTGCGGCTGCTCGCGCAACGCGGGGTCCGTGCCACCTTCTTCCTGCTCGGCAGCGAGGCCCGGCGCGCCCCGGACGTCGTACGGGAGATCGCCGCCGCCGGCCACGAGATCGGCGTCCACGGCTGGCTGCACCGCCCGCTCCTCCTCCGTGGCCCGCGCGCCACGTACGACGACCTGGCCCGGGCCCGCGACACCCTCACCGCCCTCACGGGGCAACCGCCCACCCTCTTCCGGCCGCCGTACGGAGTGATGTCGACCGCGGCCCACCTCGCGGCACGCCGCCTCGGGCTCACCCCGGTGCTGTGGACCTGCTGGGGGGAGGACTGGACGGCACACGCCACTCCCGAGTCCGTCCACCGTGTCGTCACCGCCGACCTGGACGGCGGCGGCACCGTCCTGCTCCACGACTCCGACTGCACGTCCGCCCCCGAAGCCTGGCGCGCCACCCTGGGTGCCCTCCCCCTCATCCTCGACACCTGCGCGCGCCAGGGCTATCGGGTGGGCCCGCTGAGCGACCACGGATGGCGAGGGAGCGCCTCCCGCCGTCCGCGCACTCGGGAACGCCCCCGACCCGCCGATCGTCTACAGTTCAGTAGACCGTCTACTTCGTCGTAGTCGCTCGTTGTCGGTCACTCACTCACTTCAGGTCGCGGAGCGGGGGCGGGCGGTGTACGAACCGGAGGGGCCGGAGAGTGGTCGGCGCGCGGCCCACGTCGTGGCATGGCTCAGCGCGCGCGAGGAGGTCGAGGACGCGCTGCGCGAGCCGCTGGGCGGCCTGCCGAGCCAGCGGGGCGAGACGGCGTCGCGGATGGCCGGCGTCCTGGAGGCCACGGCGCTGGGACTCGGCCCCGACGCGGCCGCGCTATGGGCCGGAGTGCCCGGCCGGGTACTTCACGGCTGGCTGGAGAAGGACCCCGTTTTCGCCGCGGCCGTCAAGGCGGCCGGTGAACTGGCGGCCGCCCACGGACCGCGTCCGCGGGGCAGGGTGACGGCCGCACAGCTCAGGGTGGTGGTGATCGCCATCAGCCGGGGCGAGACCTGGCCGGTGGCCGCCCGGCTCGCCGGGGTGTCGACACACCAGTACCGCACGTTGTGGGCCGCCTCGCCGGCCATGGTCGCCCTGGTGAACGCCGCACGCAGTGTGCGGCCGCGGAAGGTGAAGCACCCCGCCGCCCCCGCACACCGCCGGCCGTGGCCGGCTTCCACCGACCGCAAGAGCTACCGTCTCGTCCGGCGCGACGACCCCCCGGTGCCCCCCGGCACCAGCACCTCGGACGCCGGCTGACCCCGCTCCCACCGCCACTCGCGCGGGAGCCCCCGCCCTTCCTGCTCCGCCGCCGCGCCCGACGGCGTCGACGGAGCACCCCGCCCTCGGGCGGACGGGGTCACGGCGGGGCTGGTGGTGTCCACCGTCGCGGCGCCCGGAAGACGCCCGGAGCGGCGTCGGTCCCGCGCCGCAGGCCGCGCATGTCCCGCTGTGTTCAGGGGAGTTCGAGGCGGTAGCCGTGCCCTCGCAGGGTGGTGACGCGTGGAATCCGGTACGCCTGGGCCTCCGGTCCGGTGAGCCGACGGCGCAGCGCCGCCATGGTGACATCGAGCGTCTTGGTGGACCCGAACCAGTTCTCGTCCCAGACCTCGGCCATCAGGGTTTCCCGGGACACGGCCTCGCCCGCATGCCGGGCGAGCACCGCCAGCAGCTCGAACTCCTTGGGGCGCAGGCGTACTTCGTGCGCGTGGAGGGTGCAGCGGCGTGCGGTGACGTCGACGACCAGGTCGCCGAGCCGGATCGGTTCCCGCGGCGGCGAGACGACCGTCCGGCGCCGCAGATGGGCCCGGAGCCGCGCCAGCAGCACGGTCAGGCTGAAGGGCTTGACCAGGTAGTCGTCGGCCCCCGCGTCGAGCCCCGCGATGACGTCGATGTCGTCCGTCCGGGCGGTGAGGATCACGATCAGCAGATCCGGGAAGCGGGCGCGCAGCGTACGGGCCACGTCGAGCCCGTCCATGTCCGGCAGTCCGAGGTCCAGCAGGAGCACGTCGTGCACGGACCTGGCGGCCTCGGCGAGCGCGCCCGAACCCGTCCTGCTCCAGGTGGGCGCGTAGCCGTTGCCGCGCAGGCCGGTGTCGAGGTGCCGGCCGATGGTCTCGTCGTCCTCGACGACGAGGACCTGGACGGGACGGGTTCGGGCGGGGTCCGCTGCCGTGGGCGTGCGCATGCCCGGCAGCGTAGGGCGTGCCGGCACCGTCACAGATCCCGGAGTTCCTCGACAGCCGGCCGGGCGGCCCCGCGCACTCCGTTCAGAGCAGCGGCCAGGACGGCGGTCGCCGCCGCGAGACCGGTCAGCGCCAGGTAGCCGCCGGGCACCGCCGGAGCCGTGGGCGGCGGGTCGAACACCCCTGTCAGCACCTTGACCAGCATCTCCGACAACGCCCAGCCGATGAGCGCGCCACCGGCCAAACCGGCCGTCGTCAGCAGCAGCGCTTCCGTGAGGACCATGCCGCGCAGCTGACGGCGCCGGGCGCCGAGAACCGTGGCGACGGCGAAGGTGCGACGCCGTTCGGCGAGACCGAGCGCGAGGACGAGCCCGCCCGCGCCGGCCGCCAGCAGCACCGCGAAGACCAGCTCGATCCGGGTGAGACCGGCCAGGTCGACGGAGGTGAGGCTGGTGCCGACGGTGCCCCGGGTGGTGGTGAGGTCCGTGACGGTCGAGCCCGTGCCCAGGCGCTGTCGCAGGCGTGCGGCGACCTCCTTCTGACGCGTGCCGCCGGTGTCCACGAGGAAGGCGCCCACCGCGTCGGTGCCGGTGGCCCGGGCCACGTACGAGGCGTTGGCGATGAAGAAGCTGTCCTTCGGCGCGGTGGGGAACTCCTTGGCGATCCCCGCGTAGTGGAAGGGCACCGTGCGCAGCGTCTTCGTCCGGCCGTCCTGCACACGGAGGTTGACGGTGTCGCCGGGCGCCAGCTGGAAGTCGTGCACGGTCTCGGCGCTGACCAGCAGGGCGTCGGGCCGGCGCGCGAGCAGGTCCATGAGTGAGCGGGCGCTGCCTCCCGAGAAGTACGCGTCCTGGAGCGAGGTCGCCGCGGCGATCGTCCCGGGCCGTACCCCGTAGAGGTCCTGGAGGTCGGAGCCGACGTAGGCGAACCGGTGCTGGAGCGGCTCGACATGGCGCACGCCGGAGACCTTCAGGGAGGATGCCGCGCCGGGCGGTGTCGCGGCCCCGGGCGGCTCGGTGACCGTGACGTCGGCGCCGTTGGTCAGCCGCGCGTCGACCTCCGCCTGCTGACGGTAGGTCGTGTTGAACGTCGCCGTGGACACCGCGAACGACACGGCGAGCGCCAGCAGGACCACGGAGCGGGCCAGCGGGCGTCGGCGCCTGGACAGGACGGCCGCCGTCGTCCCGGCCAGGTCCGAGGCCAGGGGGCGCGAGAGCCTGGTCAGCACGCCGCGGCCGTGTGTCAGCGCGAGGAGCGTGAGCCGCCACAGCAGCAGCGCGGCGCCCGCCCACAGCAGTGCGGGGCCCAGGAACGCCCAGTACGAGACGGAGACGCTCGGCACGCCCTCCGGGGCCAGGACGAGGGCGTACTGATTGCCCGACGAGGCCCGGAAGACCAGCCAGGAGCCGAGCAGCAGGGCGAGGTCGAGCCCGTACCGCAGCCACCAGGGCGACCCCGTACGGCGTTCGGGCCTGCGGGTGTCGGCGACCGTCACGGTGCGCAGGTCGCGCAGCGCCGGGACCAGCACGGCTCCCGCCGCCACGGCGGCGCCCAGCAGGAAGGCGACGGCGTACCAGACGAGCCAGGAGGCCGTCCGTGCCCCGAAGGAGGCGGAGCCGAAGGCGAATCGGCCGGTCAGCGCGGCGAGCCCGGTTCCGGCGAGGCCGCCGGTGACACCCACCAGCGCGGCCTCCAGGCCCGACAGGGCGGCGATACGCCGTGGCGGCAGCCCGCGCAGGCGCAGCAGACCCTGCTCCTGGCGGCGCCGTTCACCGCCGGCGGCCGCGACGGAGGCGGTCAGGGCGGCGGCCAGCACCGCGCCCGGCATGCCCAGGAACAAGAAGAGGATCTGCGCGTAGAGCGCGTCCTGGCGGGCGGAGTCGAGCGCGGCGCCCAGGTTGTCGCCCACGAGCACCCCACCGGAGGCGCGGGCCTCCAGGTTGTGGGCGGCTCCGGTCACCGCGGTGAAGGCGGCGGCGGGGTCGGACGGCAGCCGGGCGTCCCGGGAGGCGTGGATCTGGGTGGTGACGGCGGCGCCGGCCGCGCGGGCGGTGAGGGAGGCGAACCGGGCCGACGGGAGCAGGACGACGTTGTCGGGTGGTGCGGTCGGCTGTGACCCGGTGGGTGCGCCGACCTTCTGGAACAGCGAATCCGCCTGGGGGAGGTCGACGACGCCGGCGACCCGGACCTGATGCGGGCCGGTTCCGGGCAGGCGGATGCCGATGGTGTCGCCGGGAGCGACGTGCAGGTTCGAGGCGGTCTGCTGGGCCAGCAGGACGCCGTCGGCCGCGCCGGTCAACCGGCGTACCTGGCCCGGGAACAGACGCGGGTATCCGTCGGGTATCCCCAGCACCACGCCGGGGCCCGTCGTCTGGGTGCTGCCCCCGGTCCGCGCGGTGAACCCGCTGCTGCGGGCGAACCCGACCGGGACGGCGGTGCGGATGCCGGGCGTGTGCCGGACCAGCGACAACGTCGTCCGCGGGTCGGCGCCGGGCTGCACCTCGACCTGCCAGTCGACCGCGACCGAGCGCACGGCGCGCTGGGTCATGGTCGCCTTCGACGCGGTGAGGAAGGAGCCGAGGGCGGCGATGAGGGCGACGGCCAGCGCCACCCCCGCGAGGGCGGCCAGCAGCCGGCCGGTGCGGTGCCGGGCCAGTCCGCCGGCCCATGCGGTGTTCATGACGGGGTCTCCGAGTCGCGAGCGGTGTGCGTGGGTGCCTGGGTGGCGGCGAGGTTCACGGCCGTGCCTCCTGGTCGCGCGCGGTCTCCGCGGTGCCGAGCAGCCGGCCGTCGCGCATGGTGAGCCGGGTGGTGAGACGGGCGGCGACCGCCGGGTCGTGGGTGGTGACGACGAGGGCCGCGCCCGTCGCGTCGGCCGCGGTCAGCAGGGCGGTCAGGACACGGGCGCCGGTGGCGTGGTCGAGGCGCCCGGTCGGTTCGTCGGCCAGGATGAGCCGGGGAGCCTGCGCGAGGACGCGGGCGGCGGCGACGCGCTGCGCCTGGCCTCCCGAGATCTCCTCCGGCAGGCGCTCCGCCAGATCGGCGGCGTCCACCAGAGCCAGCGCCTCAAGGGCTGCCCGCCGTGCCAGGGCGTCGGCCGTCCCGGCGAGCACGAGCGGCAGGGCGGTGTTCTCCGCGACGTCGAGGGCGGGGATCAGGCTGTCGCCCTGGAAGACGAGCCCGATGTCGCGGGGGCCGTCCAGGGCGGGCCAGCCGACCGTGCCGCTCGTCGGCCGTTCCAGCCCGGCCAGCAGATGCAGCAGCGAGGACTTGCCCGACCCCGAGGGCCCGACCACGGCGAGCCGGTCACCGGCCCGCACGGTCAGACGCGCCCCGTGCACGGCGACCACGGCGTGCGCGCCCCGCCCGAAGGTGAGAGCGGCGTCCCGGCAGACGGCCAGGGCGGCGTCCGGGGCCCCGGGCCGGTCGGCGGGCGGCGCCGCGGTCCCGTCCCGGCGCGTCAGTGGTTCACGCGGGGACATCGCTCGCCCTCCCGTCGTCCAGGGTGATCACCCGGTCGGCGACCCGTACGGCCTCGGCGCTGTGGGTGACGATCAGTACCGCGCAGCCGAGTTCGGCGCGGTCGCGCAGCATGCGCAGGATCAGGCGTTCGGTGTCGCCGTCGAGTTCACCGGTGGGCTCGTCGGCGAGCAGGACCTCCGGTGAGTTGGCGAGGGCGACGGCCAGTCCCGCCCGTGCCAGTTCGCCGCCGGAGAGCTGCTGGGGCAGCGCGTGGGCCCGGCCCGCGAGTCCGACCTGTTCGAGCAGTTCCGTGGCCCGCAGGCCGGGCCGCCCGCGCACCGCGCTCTGCGCGAGGCGGACGTTGTCGCGCACGTCGAGGTGGGGCACGAGGTTGCGGGTCTGGAGCAGCACGCCGATGTGGCGGGCGCGCAGCCGAGCGCGTTCGGTCTCGGGGCGGTGGCTGATGCGCACGCCCGCCACCCGCACCTCGCCGCCCGAGGGTTCGTCGAGGCCGGCGAGGCAGGACAGCAGCGTGGACTTGCCCGCTCCGGACGGTCCGACGACGGCGACGGTCTCGCCGCGCCCGACCCGGAGCGACACCCCGCGCAGCGCGAGGGTCTCCTCGTCACCCGCGCGCAGGAAGCGGTACAGCTCCCGTGCTTCGAGGGCGTCCGGGGACCCGGACGGGGACTGCGCGGGGGGCCGGTGCGAGGACGGGGCCGGAGGCCGGGTGCGTGAGCGGACCCGTGACCAGAACGGGGAGGCGAGGACGGACACGGTGCTCCCTCTCACTGCCACGCGAAGGAGTCGCTGACGATCCGCCAGGGGTCCACGTTGTCGGCGTTGACGGGCCCGGACAGCGTGACGTCCACCTCGTGTCCCTGCCGGTAGAACGCGTACCGTTCGAACGCGTCGCGCACCACCTTCCCGGTCACCGGGTCGGACGCGCTGTCGCCCTGGTACTTCAGCAGGACGACCGGTCCCGCGTGCCGGGTCACCCGCGTCACCTCGGCTCCGCCGAACTTCGGTACCTGCCCTTTCAGCCGCGGGACGACCTGGCCGGTGACGGAGGGGACGGTGGGAGCGGCGGACGCCGCGACGGCCTCGACGCGGACGTGGTTGAGCTTGTCGGTGAAGACGGTGGCGGTGCCCTTCGCGGTACGGGCCCACCCCTCGGGCACCTTGACCGTGAACCCGCCGCCGGAGGGCCGGTAGGCGACGTACGCCTGGTTGTCGGGGATGTCACCGGGGGGATTGAACTCGGTGGGCGGGGCGGCGTCGCCTGACGTGTCCTTCGACGCCACGGCGGAGCCCGGATCCGCACCGGCGGAGGCTCCCGAGCATCCGGTGCTCACCGCCGCCGCGAGTACGAGTGCGACGGCGCCGTACGTTCGTGCGCGTGACATGGTCCTGCCCTCCTGAAAGAACCTGGGCACCGCCCGGGGCGGGCGGTCATGTCGGCCACGCTAGGAACGGCCTGGTTAACGCTCCGCACGACGAGGGTTAGACGACGGCAAAAGCGTGCGGCGCGCCCCGCACCCCGAAGCCGGGGGCCCGCATGATGGGTGACATGAGACAGCGTGTCGTGCGGGTGGCGGTCACCGCGGTGCTGGTCGCGCTGGTCCTCCTCGCGATCCCCCTGGCTCTCGCCATCAGGTCCTCCTTGTACGCGCACCAGCGCGACACACTCGAACGGGCCGCTCTCGCCGCCGCCGTCCGCGTCAGTCCCGACTACACGACGGGTGACCCCGTCGAACTGCCGTCACCGGGAGCGGCCGGACGCCTCGGTCTCTACGACCCCGCTCCGCGGCTGCGCGCGGGCAGCGGCCCTCGGACCGGCGACGCGGCGGTGCGCCGGTCGCTCGGCGGTGTCATCGCGCGCACCCGGTCGGGCGGCGAACTCGTCGTCGCCGTGCCCGTCTCCCACGACGAGAAGGTCATCGGCGTCGTCCGGACCTCCTCCGCCGTGTCCGCCGTCCGTACCCAGGTCCTCCTCGGCTGGGCGGCGCTGCTCGGCGCGGCCGTGCTCGCCCTCACGGTCGGTGTACTCGTCGCCCGGCGCCAGGCACGTGCCCTCGCCCGCCCCCTGGAGGACCTCTCCCGGCACTGCCGGGCCGTCACCGCCGGCGACCTGAACGCCCGGGCCGCCCCCAGCACCGTCGCGGAGATCGACCAGGTCGCCCTCACGCACAACGACATGCTGCACAGCCTGTCCGAACTCCTGCGGCACGAACGGAACTTCACCTCGAACGCCTCGCACCAGCTGCGCACACCGCTGACCGGGCTCCAGCTCACCCTGGAGGCGGGCCTTTCGCAGGAGGACGACGGCCGGCTGCGGCCGGTGCTGCGGGAGGCCCTGGCCGCCACCCGGCGGCTGCACCACACCGTGGAGGAGGTGCTGCGCCTGGCGGGCTCGCCCCTCCCGCCGAACCGGCCCGCGTCCGACCGCCCGGTCGCCGCGCTCCTGGAGGAGACCGGCGACCTGTGGCACGGGCTGTTCGCGCAGGACGGGCGGCGTCTGGAGTGCGGGGTGCGGGACGCCCCCGCCGACGTACGGGTTCCGGGCGGCCCGGTCGCCGAGATCCTCGGGGTCGTGCTGGACAACGCGCGGACGCACGGCCGGGGCAGCGTCCGCGTCTCGGTCCGTGATCTCGCCGATGCCCTGGCCTTCGACGTCGCCGACGAGGGCGTACTGACCATCGAGCCCGGCCACCTGTTCGACCGCGGCCACTCGGGCGGTGACGGCGGCGGCACGGGCATCGGCCTCGCTCTCGCCCGCGACCTGGCCGCCTCCCTGGGCGGCCGGCTCCTCCTGACGAACGCCGGCCCCACGACGTTCACCCTGCTCGTCCCCGTCCGTCAGGAGGAGCGGTACGACGAGCACGGGGCGCCCGGCCGGGGCGACGGCGGGACGGACCGGGACGCGTAGCTCCGTACGCCTCCTCGGGCCGGTGCCGCGAGGGGAGGCACCTCCGTCGTCGCCCTGTCGGGTGGATTCACGCGGTCGGGCGGGATCGAGCGCCTTTCGACGGGGACCTTGTAACCGGCGGCGGTGTGTGCCTCCGCCACGAAGGGGTGGCCGGACGAGTTCGGCCGGACCTCGTCGGGGTCCGGCGGACGCCGGCTCCCCCAGGCACGACGGGAGCACTCTCTTGACTTCGACGAACTCGGTGATGAAGAAGCTGCCCGAGGTCACTCTGGCGTTCTGGGTCATGAAGATCGCCGCGACGACCCTGGGGGAGACGGCGGGCGACCTGTTCGCCCAGACCCTCGGGCTCGGCTACTTCGTGACCACGGTCGCCCTGTTCCTGATGTTCGTGGTGACGCTGGTCGTCCAGCTCAGGTCCCGTCGCTACAACCCGTTCTTCTACTGGACCGTGATCCTTTCGACCAGCATGGCCGGCACCACGATGTCCGACTTCATGAACCGCGACGCCAGCGCCAAGTACCTCTCGGCCGGGGCGACGTCGCTCGGCTGGGGCCCGCAGGGTCTCGGGCTGGGCTATCCCGAAGGCGCCGCCATCCTGGTCTCGGTCCTCCTCGCGATCTTCCTCGCCTGGAAGCTGAGCGGGATGACGTTCCAGATCCGCGACATCGTGACCTTCCGCGCCGAGGCCCTGTTCTGGTCGGCGATCCTCGTCTCGAACACGCTCGGCACGTCCATGGGCGACTTCCTCTCCGACAGCTCCGGCCTCGGCTACCTCGGCGGGGCGCTGCTCGTCTCCGGGCTGCTGGCGGTGCTCGTCGCGCTGATGAGGGTCCCCGCGGTGCCGAACGTCCTGCTGTTCTGGATCGCCTTCGTCCTCACGCGGCCGCTGGGCGCCACCGCCGGTGACTTCCTCACCAAACCGCACGCGAAGGGCGGCCTCGACCTCGGCACCGCCGGCTCGTCCGCCGTGCTGCTCGCCGCCCTGTTCGGCCTCATGGCCTACGCCCAGATCCAGGAACGCCGCACGGCCGTCCCGGCCTGACGCCCGGAGCGGGCCGGGACGGCAGGACGCCGGGAACGGGCCGGGACGGCAGGACGCCGGGAACGGGCCGGGACGGCAGGACGCCGGCGGCCGCGCCTCGGCCTCGGGCGCGTCGCGGCGGCCGGGGAGCCGTGTCGGCGCGGCACACCGTGGTCCCCGGCCCGTACGTGACGGCCCACCGCCCCGACATCCCTCGCGGTCGTCCTCGTCACCCACGACCACGCCCTGATCCCCGGCCACGCCGACGACGTCCTCGGCCCCAGCGCGTTCGGTCGCCGGGCGCCCGCCACGGAGCGAACGGCAGGGCTGATCCGCGGCTGAACCCCGTCATCCGTCACCCGCCACCCGTCCAACGGAGGCCCCACGCCGGTCCGTCGGGATCGCCCCCGCGATGGGGAGACGTCGAGTCCCGGCGCGCGGCGGACGGTCGGGGGTCAGCTTCCTCGTACGGCGACGGCCGCATGTTCCACGTACTCGTGCAGCCCGTAGGCCAGTGTGAGCGCCGCCAGCGCCAGAACGGCCACCGTCGCCGCCAGCCCCAGGGCACCCGCCTGCCGGGCACCCCCCTGCGGGACGGCGGGCGCCGGCAGGAGCAGTGCCTCGACCCGCCGGGGCACCGGCCCGGTCGCCACTGACAGCAGCGGATACCCGCCACCGGCGCGCCGCTTCTGGGACGCTCCGGCCAGGGCCGCCCGGGCGATGGCCGCCGCCGCCACCTTGCGGTCTCCGACGGCGGCGGCCGCCGCTTCGTCCGCCCAGCGTTCGAGGTGGAACCCCAGCGACTCCCGCAGGCTCCGCGCCGCCGGGTGCACGGTCGTGGACAGGTCGACCACGGCGGACAGCAGGTGATGACGGCCGGACAGGTGGGCGCGCTCGTGGGCGAGCAGCACCTCGCGTTCCGGGGCCTTCAGGGCCCGCACCATGCCGGAGGTCACCACGATCCGCCCGCCGCGGCCCCGGTAGCCGGGCAGCGCGAAGGCGTCCACCTCGCTCCCCCGCAGCACCAGCAGGTCCCCGGCGCCCCTTCCCCCGGCAGCCGATCGCCAGGCGCGCCTGAGCAGCGAACGGTGCTGGAACCACCGCCGCGCCAGCAACACCGACTGGACGAGCATGACCGCGCCGGCCACGCAGGCCATCGGGACCGCGGCCGGCCACACCTCCAGGACACGCGCGGGCGGCACCTGCTCGAGTGCCGCGAGGAAGGGCACGTGGAACAGGCCGATCAGCGCCGCGACCGTGCCCCCGGCCATGAGGACCGCCGCGGATGTCAGCGTCCAGCACGCCTCGCGGGGCGGGAGGACTTCGGCCAGGCGGCGGGCGGCCACGGAGGCGCCCCACGGAAACGCGAGGGCCAGCACGACCAGGGCCAGCGCGTAGGTCACGCGGAGCCGTCCTCGTCTTCGAGGAGCAGGCGCCGCGACGTGTCGTCGTCGCTCTCGGAGAGGGAGGACACGAACCGCCTCGGCACCAGATCACGACCGGGCTCGCTCTCCAGCTCGCGTCGCATGCGCCCGGCGACGGCCCCGGCGGCGTCCTGCACCGGCTCGGGGGCGAAGCCCCGGCCCGACGGGATCCGGCGCAGCGTGCCCTTCTCGTGGAGCCGGGTCGGGATGGTGGCCGTCGTCGTCCTCGCCGGCCCCCTGTCGAGCGCCGCGTCGACCTGCCGCGCGGTCATCGGCTCGCCGGTCTCCCCCAGCACGGCCAGCACCTCCGCGACGAGCTCACCGTGCGGGCGTCTGCCGTCCCGGCGGTTGTCCGGCATCCCTCTCCCGTTCTCCGGCGTCCTCGGCCGGTGCACCTCGCGCACCCGCCCTTCCACGCCCCCCTCCACGTCCGCGTGACCGCGGACATGCGCGCTTGTGAGGTGTGCCCAATCTACTGGTCGCGGTGTGAGGCCGTCCCGGCCGCGGGCGCCCGCGGCCACGAACCCGGGACCGCGTGGGCGCCACCGCAACCCCCACCGCGTGGAGTTCACCGAACTGGTGCGTGTCCATGACGTGCGGCACGGAGTCGTTGCCGAGACGGCCACAACGGGTGGAGGTCCTGGCCGGTCGTACTTGGCGTACGGAAAGGCGTCGGGCGGCCCGCGAGAACCGGGTGCCCCGATGCCCACTCGACCGATGAGACGAACGGGGAACGAAATGTCACGGATGATGCGCGTGGTGCAGGGTGCGGTGGCGGCGGCCGTGAGCGCCGCAGCCCTCACGGCTCTGGCACCGGCGGCGTCGGCGGCACCCGCCACCGCCGCCACGACGGCGACCGCCGCGTACAACGGTGCCTGCGGTACGGGCTACAAGACCGTCAACTCCACGCCGATCGGCGGCATCGGCACCGCGTACCTCACCTACAACTCCGCCACGGGCAAGAACTGCGCGGTGGCCATCCGGAACGTCGCGGGTGACCCGGTCGCCATGGAGCTGTACATCCGGCGCACCGGCAGCGAGATCTACGCCGACCAGGACGGCGGTACCTTCCGCTCCTACGTCGGCCCTGTCTACGTCTCCGCCACCGGCTCCTGCGTGGACTGGTGGGGCGCGATGGACGGAACGCGCTTCCAGGAGTACGGCACCAACTGCGGCTAGGGCGCGTCGCGAGTCGGGCGGGCGGGGCTTTCGCAACCCGCCCCAGCGCCGCGACACGTCCCGTCCCGGTCCCGCCGCGGACGCGCGTGCCGACCCCCCGCCCCCGCCGGGTCCGGCCCCACGCGCCCGCCCCCGGCGGGGCC
>NZ_JBHWEL010000002.1:80213-116020 GCF_042734135.1 Streptomyces sp. NPDC059668
GCCCCCCCCCCACCCGCCGCGGCGGCGCGTCCCGCCCCCCCCCCGCGGCGGGA
The DNA here is from genome assembly GCF_042734135.1 of Streptomyces sp. NPDC059668. NCBI lineage: Bacteria > Bacillati > Actinomycetota > Actinomycetes > Kitasatosporales > Streptomycetaceae > Streptomyces > Streptomyces sp. NPDC059668. The sequence goes on from NZ_JBHWEL010000002.1 coordinate 80,267, forward strand.
TCCGTCCCACCGGACCGGCCCCGGCGGAGGCCGTCGGCGGCCTCCCTCCCGCGGGCGGCGCCGCCCCCTCCGCCCCCCGTCCCTTTCGGGAGAGGCGACCGTTTGCTACGTTTACGCTAATTCAAATGACATATTGCACTAGTGCAATATCGACACCCTGTCGTTCACCAGGGACGGCGCGGCCCACCCGCCCCGTCCACGAAAGGCCGACCGTGTACGTTCCGCGACATTTCGCCCCCACCGACGAGGACGTCCGGCAGCTGCTGCAACGCCACGGCGCCGCCGACCTGATCACCGTGACCGAGGACGGCCTCCAGGCCACCCTGCTGCCCTTCGTCCTCGACCCCGAGGCCGGTGCGCACGGCTCCCTGATCGGGCACATGGCCCGCAACAACGACCAGTGGAAGGTGCCCCCGGGCAGCCGGGCCATGGTCATCGTGCGCGGCCCGGACGCCTACGTCACCCCCACCTGGTACCCCTCCAAGGCCGATCACCACCGGCAGGTGCCGACCTGGAACTACATCACCGCGCACGTCCACGGGAACCTGCTCGTCCACGACGACCCCGCGTGGGTCGAGGACCAGGTACGGCGGCTGACCGACAAGCACGAGGCCACCGCCGCCGACCCCTGGTCCGTCGACGACGCCCCGGCCTCCTACATCCAGGGCCAGTTGCGAGCGATCGTCGGTGTCGAGCTCTCCATCACCCGCGTCGAAGCCAAGTTCAAACTCAGCCAGAACCGCTCCGGGACCGACATCAGCGGCGTCGTCCAGGGTCTCCGGGCCCGCGGCCAGGGCGACGACGACGCCGTGGCCGATGCCGTCCAGGCCCACCGCCCCGACCCGGAGCCGCGAGCCCCCGTACCACCGCCCGTCGTCCCGTCTTCCGGTAACTGCCGCTTCGAGTAGGCAAGTTGGGGACCATTGCCGCGTCCCGACCTCGTTGGTGAGGCGCTGACCGCACCGCTGGGGCGGCACCACCGCGCCGGGTGAGGCGGGGGTGCCGTCTCCCTCTACTATGTCGGTGTCCGGTCCAGACGCGGCGTCGAGGGACTGGTACTCGCACCCCACTGGGCAACGGAGTTGGAGCCCGGCCGAGCCGGCCTCACGGCGGATCAGGTGACTGTGGGTTCCACTTCAGGAGGACAGGTCCAGTGCATTCGCTCGATGGCTCCGATCCGTCGCACATAGGCCGCTACCGCCTGGTCGGCCGACTCGGGGAGGGCGGCATGGGGAGGGTGTACCTCGCGCGTTCGCCGGGTGGCCGTCCGGTCGCCGTCAAAGTGATCAACGACCACCTCCGCCACGACGAACACGCCCTCAGCCGGTTCCGGCGCGAGGTGGAGACCCTGGGCACGGTCCGCAGCGCGTACACGGCGTCACTCATCGACGCGGAACTGGACGCACCCCCGTACTGGCTGGCCACCGAGTACGTGCCGGGGCCCACGCTCCACACCGCCGTCACGACCCACGGACCGCTCCCCGCCGACCTGGCCCGGATCATGCTCGCCGCCCTGGCCGAGGGCCTGGACGCCATCCACGTCCGCGGGGTGTGGCATCGGGACCTCAAGCCGCACAACGTCATTCTCTCCGCGACCGGCCCTCAGCTGATCGACTTCGGCATCGCCCGGAACAGCGGTCCGTCCGACCTGACCCAGGTCGGCAGCGCGATGGGCAGTCCCGGGTACATCGCGCCGGAGACCATCACGGGCAGCGAGACGGGCCCGGGGGCGGACGTGTTCGCGCTGGGCGCCACGCTGGCGTTCGCCGTCACCGGCCGACCGCCTTACGGGGACGGGTCGTTCGCAGCCGTGTCCTACCGTTCGGTGCACGGCGAGATCGACCTGCGGGGTGTGGAACCCGGCGTCGCCGAGCTCATCTCGGCCTGCGTGCACAGCGATCCGGCCCGGCGTCCCGGCCTCCAGCGGATCGTGGAACTCTGCCAGGCCGAGACCGATCTGGTCCAGCATCCCGCCTATCAGCGGGCACTGGCCGTGGGCCTCCCGACCGACCGGGAACGGGTCGAGACCGTCGCCGCGCAGGGAAGCGGCTCGCGCGGCGGTGCGCCGGCCGGCCTCTCGGACGCCACGGCACCGCTCGCCCCGCCCGCGACGGCCACCGCGGTCGACACCCGGGAGACCGACGCGCTCACCCTCCTCGCGCCGGACGCGGGTCGCGGCCCCCTCGCCCGCCCGCACACGGCGGACACCTATGACGCCTACCCGGGCACCACCTACCCGGGCACCGTCCCTCAGGGCGTCGCCCACCCGGGAACCGGCCTCGCACCGCGCCCGGACGGCGAGGGGCCCCGGGACGGTCGCCGCAAGAGGGCGGCCGCCATCGGCGCGGGCGCGCTGGTCGCCGTCGCCGCCTCCGCGCTGCTCCTGTTCCACGCCTTCGACGACGAAGGCTCCCGCTCCTCGCGTGCCACCCCGTCCGCCAGTGCCGACCGTCCCGCCGACCGCTCGGCCGGCCCCTCCGCGAGCGGGGCGAAGGCGTCCCCCTCCGCCGCGGGCGCGGGAGCGGACGCGACCGCCGGCTCGGACAAGGGCACAGGGACAGGGACAGGGACGGGCGACGACGGGGCCGCGGCCGGGAGCAACCTGCCCGACGCCCTGGTGGTGAAGTCCCCCTTCACGTTCGAGGTCGGGAAGGTGCTGCGGACCGTGCGCTCGAAGCTGATCATGCAGACGGACGGCAACCTGGTCCTCTACGACGAGTCCGGAAAGGCGCGTTGGGCGAGCCGGACCCAAGGTCCGGGAAACACGGCCGTGTTCCAGCAGGACGGCAACCTCGTGGTCTACAGCGCCCAGGCCAAGCCGGTGTGGGCCAGCAACACCCAGGGCGGCGCCGGGGCGACGCTCAAGGTGCTGGAGGACGGCAACATGGTCATCGCGATCGACGACCGGGTCGCCTGGCAGACCGGCACCGCCCACTGAGTGCCGGCGGATCGCGCTGAGAGGCATCACACCGCTGAGTGGCACGTGCCGAGGCCCCGCGATCGAGTGGGCCCGCGCCGGCACACCGGTGGCCGGAAGTCCTTCCCCGCGCAGGCGGCCGAGCAGCCCCGCTCTGCCCGGCCCCGCGGGTCGACCGGGCCGGTCGCGGCGCCCGGTACGAGGGCCCGCCTCGCCGGACCTTGTCCAGTAAGCGACAATTGCTGGGTCGGCCGGTCCGCGGAGGACCCGGAGACGGCGCTCGGGTTCGACCGGTCCGGAGCGTCGCGGTCACGCCGCGTGACACGGTGTCCACCGGTCCGGACGGCGTCGGGTGGCTGTCGTGGGAGGTCCGGGCGGAGGCCCGGGCGCGGCCTCCCGGACGGTGACGGGATCCCGTACGACGGAGGAGGTTTCGTCATGGACGTCACCGCGCTGGCGGCACTTCTGCAGGAGACGTCGGAGCACCACGGCTTCTACGAGGCGACCGCCCCTGAGCACGACTGGTGGGACTGGTACGCCGCGTACATGACCGCCCGTGAGCAGGGCCGGGCCCCCGACGAGGCGGCCGCCGACGCCGCGCTCCACATGGACGCGCTGCGGCGGTAGACCTGCCATGACGCGGCAGTTCCTCCCTCGCTCCCCGACCGGGACGGTGTCCCCCGGCCGAAGGCACCGTGGCGCTCGCCCTGCGCGATGTTCCCGCCCGGTCCACGGCCGCCGTCCGCGCCGCCGCCCCGGCGCGCCTCTCCGGCGCACGCCTCGCCGATCCGGACGCCCAAGTCACCGGTGGCACGAGGGCGTTCGACCCGACGGGCGGGACGGGCTCGAACCGGCGGAAGCGGAGGTGCTGTCGCATGTCCAGTGGTGACGTGCTCGTGCTCATCGACGGGGACGGCCGGATCGTCGAGTGGCGACGCCAGGCCGAGCTGCTGTTCGGGTGGTCCGCCGAGGAGGCCGTCGGGAAGGCGGTGACCGAGCTCGTGCGCGAGGCCGCCACCGGCGGGGGAGGACGGCGGGAGGGCTTCGCGGCCATGACCCCGGTACTGGTCAAGCCGGTGCTGCTGGGCACGTCCGTGATGTGGCAGGTCCTCGCGGCGCAGGACGTGGTGTCGGGGCAGGACGCGGCGATCCTGGAGGCCGTGTTCGCCCACTCCCCGGCCCGGCTGCACGTCCTCGACCATCAGCTGCGGGTGGCCCCCCTGCCCGGCACCACCGGCGGTCCGGCCGGCACGCCGCCGGAGGACCTGGCCGGCAGGCACTTCACCCGGGCCTACGAGCTGGAGGACCCCGAGAAAGAGGCCGCGGTGGCACAGCAGGTCCTGGACGGCGGTGAGCCGGTGGTCAGCCGGCTCGTACGGGCCGTCGTCGACGCACCGGGCGGGCTCGGACCACGTATCTACTCCGTCTCCTACGTCCGTCTGGAGAACTCCGACGGCGATGTGCTCGGACTGGTGGCATCCGCGCTCGACGTCACCGAGCGGGAGAACGCGCACCAACGCCTCGCACTGCTGGAGGCCGTGCGCACCCATGTGGGACAGGGGCTGAACGTGGGCGCGGTGTGCGAGGAACTGGTGGAGGCGGTCGTGCCCGCGTTCGCGGGCATCACCGTGGTCGAGGTGATCGAGGACGTCGTCCACGGGGAGGAACCTCCGCGGATGCCCGTACAGGAGGACATCATGCTGCGCCGGGCCGCCTTCCGCGGTCCGGTCTCGGCCTACCCGGTCGGAGACGTCCGCCCCCTGCCCCGGGGCACCCCGTTCGCGCGCGTGCTGTCCGACCTCCGGCCACGCCTCGTCCCCCTCGGGGAGGACACCGTCTGGCTCACCGCCGACCCGCCCCGTGCGGACGCCATCGAGCGGTCCGGCGCCCACTCGCTGATCGTGGCGCCGCTGGCGGTGCGCGACCAGGTGCTCGGCGTGGTCAGCTTCTACCGCCACCGGCAGGAGGACCCCTTCGAGGAGGAGGACGTCGCGGTGGCCTCGGCCATGTGCGCGCACGCCGCGCTCTGTGTCGAGACCGCCCGTCGGTACATGCGCGAGTGGATCATCGCCGCCACCGTCCAGCGCAGACTTCTCCCCCAGCACTCGGCCACGCCGACCACCATGGAGATCTGCCAGGTGCTCGTTCCCGACCCGGACGGCGGCGGGGCCTGGTCCGACACGATCGCGCTGCCCGGCGCGCGGACCGCGCTGATCGTCGGTGAGGTGGCGAAACAGGGCATCGCCGCGGCCGTCACGGTGGGCATCCTGCGCACGGCCGTCCACACACTCGCCGCCCTGGACCTGGAGCCCGACGAGCTGCTGGCACGCCTGAGCGACACCGCGGGGCGTCTCGCCCGGGCCTGCGCCGCGCTGCCGCCCGGGGATCCCATGTGCCGCGAGTCGCTCACCGCCGGCTGCGTCGTCGCGATCTACGACCCGATCGAGCTCACCTGCACCCTCGCCCGCGCCGGTCTCCCGCAGCCCGTCGCCGTCCGCCCCGACGGCACCTCCACCGAACTGCCCGTCCCCCCTGGCCCCCTCCTCGCCGAGACGAGCAGCGCTCCCTTCCCCGCGACCACCGTCGACCTCCCCGAAGGCAGCACGCTGGCCATGGGTACGACCACGGCGGCGGGCCGGGTCCTGGCCCCCTCCGGTCCACTGCGCCCGCTCCTCGACTCCGCCGGTACCGGACCGCTGCCGGAACTCCGCGGTGACCTCGCGGACGCGCTCGCGGACGACCGGCCCACCGGTGACACGCTGATCCTGCTCGCTCGTACGCGTGCGCTGCCCGCGGACCGGGTGCTGACCGTCCCCCTGCCGGCCGACGCCGAGGCGGCGCCCATCGCCCGTCGCGCGGCGCGCCGCCGGCTGGAGGCGTGGGGGGTGAACGAGGAGACGGCGTTCACCACCGAACTCATCGTCAGTGAGCTCGTCGGCAACGCGATCCGTCACGGCGCCCCGCCCCTGCGGCTACGGCTGATCCTCGACCGCATGCTGACCTGCGAGGTCAGCGACGGCGCGACCAGTGCCCCGCACGTCAGACACGCCCGCACGGTCGACGAGACGGGCCGTGGGCTGTTCATCGTCGCCAGCCTCGCCGACCAGTGGGGCGCCCGCCATCACCAGCACGGCAAGACCGTCTGGGCGGAGCAACCCCTCCCGGACCCGAGGTCGGCGGGATGACCCCGATCACCCCCGGCAGCCCGAGATGCCCGCGTGCACAGGAGGCGGGGCGGCGCGGACCGCGCCCACGTCGCGGGCCCCCTCGCCACCGGACCGGACGGTCCACCGACGGAAGGTGAACGGACGTGCGCCATTACGATCTCGTGGTTCTGGGAGCGGGCAGCGGCAACATGCTGCCCGACGAGCAACTCGCGCATCTCCGCACCGCCATGGTCGAACCCGACCGCTTCGGCGGCACGTGTCTCAACCGCGGCTGCATCCCGAGCAAGATGTTCGTCGTCGCCGCCGACGCGGTCGAGAACGCGCGGGCGGCGGCCCGTCTCGGTGTCGACGCGACCGTCGAGCACGTCGACTGGAAGGCCATCCGGGACCGGGTGTTCCACCGCATCGATCCGTTGCCCGAGAGCGCGCTGAACTACCGCAGGGAGAACGGCGTCGACGTGTACACCGAGGAGGGACGGTTCGTCGCGCCGAAGGTGCTGCGGGTGGGATCCGAGCGGATCACCGCCGACACGTTCGTCGTCGCGGTCGGGTCACGCCCCGTGGTGCCGGACATCCCCGGCCTCGACACCGTGCCGTACCACACCTCGGACACCATCATGCGGGTCGACGAGGTGCCCGCGTCCATGGTCGTCGTCGGCGGCGGTTTCATCGCGGCCGAGTTCGGCCATGTCTTCGGCGCGTTCGGCTCCGACATCACGATCGTGCAGCGGGGGCCGCGCCTGCTGATGGCGGAGGACGAGCAGGTGTCGGCGCGCTTCACCGAGCTGGCGTCGCGGCGCCATCGCGTACTCCTCGACGCCGCCGTCGCCTCCGTCGAAGGGCGTGCCGACGGCGTCGCGGTCACCGTGTCCTGTCCGGACGGCGACCAGGTGGTCCGGGCCGCGGCCCTGCTGGTGTGCGTGGGCCGCCGGCCCAACACCGACCGGCTGGACGCCGCCGCCGGCGGTCTGGAGCTCGACCGGCACGGCCACATCGTGACCGACGGCGCCTGCCGCACGTCGGTACCGGGCGTATGGGCCCTCGGCGACACGACCAACCACTTCCAGCTCAAGCACATGGCGAACGCCGAAGTCCGGCTCGTGCGGCACAACCTGCTCCACCCCGAGGACGTACGGCCCCTGTCGCACAAGGTCGCGCCGCACGCGGTCTTCACCAGCCCGCAGATCGCGAGCGTCGGGCTGACCGAGCAGGACGCGCGCCGTCGCGGCATCCCCCACCTCGTGAGCGTCCGCGACTACGGGGACGCCGCGTACGGATGGGCGTTGGAGGACACCACCAGTTTCGTGAAGATCCTGGCCGATCCCGTCGAACGGACGATCCTCGGCGCGCACATCATCGGCCCACAGGCCGCGACACTCGTCCAGCAGTTGATCCAGGCCATGGAGCTGGGTCTGACGGTGGACCGGATCGCCCGGGACGTGCTCTACATCCACCCGGCACTGACCGAAGTGGTCGAACAGGCCCTGCTGGCCCTGTAGTCCGTACCCGCGCATACGGTGGCTGCGTGCTCCACCGGAACCGTTTCCCTCGGCATCCGCCGACGGCGGTGCGCGCACCATGTGAGCTGGAGATTTCATGAGTGACAAGATCGCCCTGTCGACCTGGCCCACACCGCTGGAGCGGGTGCCGCGTCTGGCGGCGGAGCTGGGGCTGGGCGCGGACGACCTCTGGATCAAGCGGGACGACCTGATCGGGCTGGGGGGCGGCGGGAACAAGGTCCGTAAACTGGAGTGGACCGTCGGCGCAGCTCTCGCGACCGGCGCGGACACGCTGGTCACCACCGGTGCCGCGCAGAGCAATCACGCCCGTCTCACCGCGGCCGCCGGCGCCCGCCTGGGGCTCGACGTCGTGCTCGTCTTCCCCGGCACCCCCGACAGTGCCGTGAACGGCTCCGGCAACCTCGTGCTCGACGGCCTCTTCGGGGCCAGGGTCTTCTGGGCCGGCGACAGCGACCCGAGCGCGATGGCCGACGTCGCCGACGAGGTCTGCCGCCGGCTGCGCCGCGACGGGGCACGCCCCTTCCCCATCCCCTTCGGCGGTTCAAGTCCCCTCGGGGCACGGGGATATGTGGACGGCGGTGAGGAGCTGCTCTCCCAACTGCCGGACGTGGAGCACGTGGTGGTCGCCCTGGGTTCCGGCGGCACCATGGCGGGACTGATCGGCGCACTCGGCGAGCGGCGTGTCCTCGGCGTCCACTGCGGGGCGGTGGCGGAGCCCGCCGTCACGGTCGCGGACCTCACGGGCGCCCTGACCGGGCGCGACATCGCCCCCGAGTCCCTGCGGATCCGCACCGACCAGGTGGGGACTGGGTACGGGGTGCTGCACGAACCGGTCCTGGAGGCGATGCGGACCGCCGCGCTCACCGAGGGCCTCGTCCTGGACCCGGTCTACAGCGGGCGCGCCATGGCCGGTCTGGTCGCCGCGGTCCGGGACGGCGACATCCGCCCGGGCCAGCGCACCGTCCTGCTGCACACCGGCGGGCTGCCGGGCCTGTTCGGGCACACGGAGACCGTGCACCGCGCCGTCGGCGGTCTGCGCGCCTACGAGTCCGAGCGGACGCCGCCCCGTACGCAGGCCTGAACCGCGGCGGGGCGTCGCGCGTCGTCGGCCGCGAGCCCCGTCCGTGGGGCGAAGGCATCGCGGAAGGGCCCGTGGTCCCCGCGGACACACCGGTTCGCACAGTGACGACTCTCTCTGAACGGAGGTTGCACGTTGACGTCTAAGACGACCGGTCATATTGTCGTCTTAGCGCCTCCGCGGATCGCCCGCGGCACCGGCTCCGCCGCCCGCGACCGCGAGGACAGGCAGGCCGGAGGGAGTCCCCACGCGGGACCGGACGGGGCGCCGAACATCCCCCAGGAGAAACGTGTCCACGTACCAGGCATTCGAAGTCACCGGATCTCGGCAGTTCGCACGGACCACCCGTGAGCTCGTCCCGCCCCGCCCGGGCCACGTCCGGATCAGGGTGGAGAGCTGCGGGGTGTGCCACTCCGACGTGCTCGCCGTCGAAGGACTCAGGGCCGATCCCTCCCGGCCCGTCGTGCCGGGTCACGAGGTCGTCGGGACCATCGACGCCGTGGGCGAAGGGGTGCGGGCGTGGCAGGTCGGCGAGCGGGTGGGCGTCGGGTTCCTGGCCGGCCACTGCGGTGAGTGCGACCCGTGCCGGCGCGGCGACTTCGTCAACTGTGCCGTCCAGGAGCAGACGGGGACGACCGTCGACGGCGGGTACGCCGAGGTCATGTACGCCAGGTCCAACGCGCTGGCCCGGATCCCGGAGGGCATCTCGCCGGCCGAGGCGGCCCCCCTGCTGTGCGCGGGCCTGACCAGCCTCAGCGCCCTGCGGCAGCTGGACAACCGGCCCGGGTCGCTGGTGGCCGTGCAGGGCATCGGAGGTCTCGGACACCTCGCGGTGCAGTACGCGGCCAAGCTCGGCCACCGGGTCGTGGCGATCGCCCGCGGGACGGAGAAGGCGTCGCTGGCGGCCTCGCTCGGCGCGGACGAGTACATCGACAGCGCCGCCGAACACCCGGGAGAGGCGCTGGCACGGCTGGGCGGCGCCGACGGCATCGTGGCGACGGCGGCCAGCGGCGGTTCGATGACTCCCCTTCTCACCGGGCTCGCCCCACGCGGCCGGATGATCGTGGTGGGGGTCGGCACCGACCCGATATCGGTCTCCACGCCGGACCTCGTGCTCGCCACCCGGACCATCACCGGCAGCCTGACGGGATCCCCGATCGAGAACGAGGACAACCTTGCCTTCAGCGTGCGGCACGGGGTTCTTCCGCTGATCGAGCGGATGCCGCTGGCCGAGGCCCCGGAGGCCTACGCGCGCATGATGTCCGGCGAGGCGCGGTTCCGCATCGTGCTCGACGCCGCACAGGCCTGACGGGGCCCGACCGGGCCTGACGAGGCGCGTGCCCTACCGGGCCCGACCGGACCTGAGCGCGTGCCCGACCGGGCCTGACGAGACGCGTACCCTCCCGGGCCTGACGGGCCTGACGAAGTGCGTGCCCGACCGGGACTGACGGGCCTGAGCGCTTGCCCGACCGGGCCCGACGAGGCCTGAGCGCGTGCCCGCCTCGCATGCGCGGGCCGCGCCCCGCACGGGTTGCGATCGGGCAATCCCGGCCCAACGGTGGACCTGGAGAGCGCTCGGCCTGAGCCGACAGCAGTGAACTCCCAAGGACAGGAGCAAGCCGTCATGGACATGAAACTCGAGGTCGTGGTGGTGCCGGTCGCCGATGTCGACCGGGCCAAGGCCTTCTACGAGCGGCTCGGATGGCGGCTCGACGCCGACGTCACCGACGGGGAGGACTTCCGGGTGGTGCAGTTCACCCCGCCCGGCTCACCCTGTTCGATCATCTTCGGCAGCCGGATCAGCGCGGCCTCACCCGGCTCGTCGGAGGGCCTGCACCTCGTCGTCACCGACATCGAGGCGGCCCGCGCCGAGCTCGCCGGCCGGGGCGTCGAGGTGAGCGAGGTGTTCCACGACGCGGGCGGAGTGTTCCACCGCGCCGGAACCGAGGGCCGGGTCGCCGGCCCGGACCCGGAACGCCGGAGCTACTCCTCGTTCCTGTCGTTCAGCGATCCGGACGGCAACGGGTGGGTGCTCCAGGAGATCACGACACGGCTCCCGGGCCGGTGACCGGATTCCCGGCGGCCTCGGACCGGGCCGCCGGGAACCCACGGCACCTGCGGATCGGGGCCCCGCACGGATCTCCGTACGGGGCATGGAGCATGAAGTCATGCGCTCACCCCTGAACCTGTCCTTCCTGATCCCGTGAACCTGTCCCTCCTGAACACGTGAACCTGTCCCTCCGGAACCCCTGCCCCTTTGGCCCTCCGACCCTTTGAACCTTCCGGTCCGGCGCGACGTATCAGTGACCACGGGCGGCTGCACGCTGCCCGAAATCACGAGGCGGAACGCCGAACCGGTACGGGCGGGGAACCCGAGGAGAGGGCCGAACGATTTCATCGACATCGAGCCGAGCAGTCAGCAGTGATCTCGACCTCCTCACCCCCGGGAAAGACCTGTCCTCCCCCGAAGGAGAAGGGGAGGGGACAGGGGCGTCGTCCGTCAGCACCCACGTGCCGGGCCTCGACGGGCTCCGTGGACTGGCCGCCCTGTACGTCGTCCTCTTCCACTGCTGGCTGTTGACCTTCCCAGGGTTTCCCGAGAACTCGGGCCCCTCCTGGCTCGGCTGGCTGATGTACGGGCGTCTCGCCGTCGTCCTCTTCCTGGTGCTGTCCGGTTTCTCTCTGGCCATCTCGGCAGCGCGCAGAGGCTGGCGGTCGGGAAGCCTCACCGGATTCCTGCGCCGGCGCGCCTGGCGCATCCTGCCTCCCTACTGGGCGGCACTGGCGTTCAGTCTGCTCATCGCCTGGTCGGTGGTGCCCGCGTCACATTTCGGACCGCCGACCGGTACGTCGATTCTGGTGTACGGACTGGTGATCCAGGACCTGTACACGGCCCCGACGCCCAATGGGGCGTTCTGGTCGATCGGCGTGGAGGCGGAGCTGTATCTCTTCTTTCCGCTCCTCCTGCTGATCCGGAGACGGCTGGGGGCGGTGGTCCTGGTCGCGGGCGTGACCCTCCTGGTCGCCGCGCGCGGCCTGTCGGCGAGCGACGCGTCGCCGGTGGAAGGGCTGAACGGGCTGACCCCGAATCTCGCCCCCGTGTTCGTCGCCGGTCTGGTCGGCGCGGGAGTGGTCGTCGCGTCGGAGAGGGTACGGCGCCTGCCCTGGCACTGGCTGGCCGCCCTGGCCGCTCTGCCGGTCCTGTCCCTCGTCATCGCCAAGGGGTCGGTCTGGACCGTGGGCCACTATTTCTGGGTGGACCTCGCGGTGGTCCCCGCGATGACGCTGCTTCTCGTGGCCGTGGCCACGGGGAAGCCCGTCCCCCTCACGAGGTTCCTCGCCACACGCCCCGTGCGCAGCCTCGGTGACTTCTCGTACAGCCTGTACCTCGTACATCTGCCGATCATCATGGTCGTCGTCCGCAAGGTCGCCCCGCACTTCGTGTCGCCGGGGCTGCCCACGTTCTGGTTCGCACTCGTGCTGGGGCTGCCCGCCTCGGTACTGGGGGCGTGGCTCTTCTCGCAGGTCTTCGAGATGCCCTTCAAGCGGAACCGGTCCTGGAAGTCCCTGCTCGCGGACGGACGTTCACGCTGGGACGGAATGCGTCCCGGCCTCCGTCGGCCGCTTCACCCGGGGCACCCCGAGAACGACTGACCCGTGGCGGGCGCGCGGGCGGGCCGGGCACGCGCCGGACCTATGAAGCCGGGCTGGTGTGCCGCCCGGCGGCCGGCTCGTCGGTCATGTGGTGGGGGAAGCCGATCCGGAGGACGACCGCGGCGAGAGCGGCGACGAGGACGACGGCCGAGGCCAGGATCAGGGCCTGGTGGTAGCCGTGGTGGAGCAGCGGTGTGACGGCCAGGGGCCCGATGATCTGACCGGCCGAGTACCCCGCGGTCAGCAGCGCCACCGAGCGGGGGAACCGCAGATGGACCCCGGTGGCCAGCGCGAGGGTACTGATGCCGAGGAACGTCGCCCCGAACAGGATCGCGGAGATCAGCGCCGCCGCCACTCCGCCGACCAGGGCGGGCAGCGCGATGCCGGCGGCCTGGATCACGAGCGCGGCGAACAGCAGGTCGGGGCGGGACCAGCGGTGCCCCAGCCAGGCCCACAGCGCCGAGGAGGGCACGGCCGCCAGACCGACCAGCACCCAAGCGCCACTGCCGATCCACCCCGGGGACGCCTGGTCGATCGCGGCGACCAGAAAGGTGCCGGCCACGATGTAGCCGACGCCCTCCAGGGTGTAGCCGACGAACAGCGCCGTGAACCGACGGTGGCTACGCGCGGAGGGCGTCGAAATCACGGTCCCGGCGTCCGTGACCTCGGCGTGCGGCGGTTCGACGCGCAGGTTCCACGACACGGCGGTGAAGACCGCGGCGAGGCCGGCGGAACCCCACCACGCGGCCTGCCAGTCGGCGACCGAGCGCAGGGCGAGGACCAGCAGACCGGACAGGGCGATCCCCGCGCCGACCCCGCCGAAGGCCCAGCCCGGCAGATGGGCGGGGTGGTCGTGCAGGTGACTGAGCAGGGAGCTGACGGCGCTGACGAAGATCAGGGCACTGGCCGCACCGGCCGCCAGCCTCAGCGCGATCCACCCGGGCGTGCTGTGTGTGAGGGGCATCGCCGCCAGCGTGCCGGTCAGCACAATCAGGGAGCCGCGCAGGACCTTGGTCGAACGGATCAGCGAGGGACGCAGGATGCCGACGAGCGCGCCCACCAGGTAGCCGACGTAGTTGGCGGTGGCGAGGTTCGCGCCGCCCCCGGCCGACAGACCCGCCTGGGCGTGCATCAGGGGGAGGATCGGCGTGTAGACGAAACGCCCGACGCCCATGCCGGCCGCCAGGGCAGCCGCCGCCCGGGCGACATGGACCCAGGGGGAGACGGGCAGGCCGTCCGACCGGCCCGGGGAGCGTCGCAGGATGGTTGCGCTCATGCGGAAGTCCTTGGGGGTGAGGACGCGGTCCTGGTGAGGTGGCACGTCGGTCACGTGAGGGCGTCGGGTCCGGTGGGGTCGTCGGGGTGGGACACCAGCGGGGTCACCCTGGCCGACATCCACGAGCGCAGCGGCAGTGTGCCGATCACCTTCTCGTGGAGCTCGTACTCGTCCTCGGCGAGCCACACACCGATGCTGCGCGGTTCGCCGAGCGGGCGCCACAGCCGGAACAGGTGCCCCGCGGCGGCCAGTTCGGCCGCCCGTACGGCTTCCTCGGCGCGACGCCGGTCCACCTCGGCGGGGTCGGTTCCCTCGGGGACGGTGGTGGTCAGCTCGACCAGGAACTCTCGCATGATGCCTTCTCCGTCGGGTGCGTGGCGCCCGGAGCCGGCCGGGGCGCGGGAGCCGGGTCGGGTCATCGGGTCAGGTCGGGCAGGTGCCCGCACCGGTGGCGTGCTGTCGGGTGTCCATGTGCTCATGGTGCGGCCGCGGCCGGCGCGGACGCCACGACCGGCTTCCTCCCCGGTGGTAGGCGCGGCCTCCCAACGGCGGTGCGGGCGAGGCTCGTCGATGACCGTAGGGACGTACCGCGGGGACGGGGCCACCGCCGCTCCGGCCGGCCCCTGCGAGGCCGCGCCTACCAGGAGGAAGGAAGCCGGTCCTGGCGTCGGCCCCGTCGACGGCCGCACCGTGGAGACATGGAGGACCGTGCCACACTCCCGTGCCGCACTCCCCTGCCGCGCGCGCGGAGCGTCGGCGCCGGGGCCGGCCACGACGCGCGGCGACCGCGACTCGCCGGCCGATCACGACTGACCGTCCGTCACGAAACGCCGCGCCGGTGTCAGCGTGTGACCACCGGCATCGACGTGACCGTCGGCGTCGGCGTCAGGGGCAGGAACTCCTCCGCCGCTCTCCCCCCGGCCATCCCCCACCGACGGCCGATCAGGCCGTCGGGCCGCCTCGACCCCAGCGTTTGGAACGTCTCGTGAACGACTCCCTCCCCCGCACTCCCGTCGACTTCTGGTTCGACCCCGTGTGCCCGTGGACCTGGCTGACCTCCCGCTGGCTGCTGGAGGTCGGCGAGGTCCGGCCCGTCACCGTCAACTGGCACGTCATGAGCCTGGCCGTCCTCAACGAAGGCCGCCTCGACGGACTGCCCGAGCACCACCGCGTCCTGATGGGCCAGGCATGGGCACCGGTACGCGTCCTGATCGCCGCCGCCCGGGCCCACGGCCCCGCCGTGCTGGAACCCCTCTACACCGCGCTCGGAACCCGGTTCCATCCGCGGGGTGAACCGAGGACACGCCCGACCATCGAGGCCGCGCTGCGCGACGTCGGACTGCCCACGAGCCTCGCCGACGCGGGTGAGACCGACGCCTTCGACCCGGAGCTGCGCGCGTCACACCGCGAGGGCATCGGCCTCGTCGGGTCCGACGTGGGCAGCCCCGTCATCGCGGTCCCCGGACCCGGCACCGCCAAGGTCGCGTTCTTCGGCCCCGTCGTCACCCCGGCTCCTCGCGGCGAGGAAGCCGCACGGCTGTGGGACGCCACCCTGACCGTCGCCTCCACCCCCGGCTTCTACGAGATCAAGCGGACCAGGACGGTCGGCCCCCTGTTCGACTAGACCACCGCCTCATGAGCCTGGCCAACCGCCTCGCGAGCCGCGCGGGTCAGCGCAGAACGGTTTCGAACGCCACGCGGAAGAAGGTGTCGAAAGCGGCGGAGGACTTGGTGGCGCGGGCCTCGATCAGGGTTCCCTCCCAGGCGTTGAGAAGGAAGCGAGCCGTGGTGTCCGGGTCGAGGTCCGCCCGTACGGCGCCGTCGCGGCGGGCCTCGGTCAGGGCCGCCGCGATCGCGTCGTTCCACGTCCGCAGGCTGTCCGCCACGGCCAGCCGGATCTCCTCGCTGTGGTCGATCACGTCCGTGGCGAAGTTGCCGAACATGCAGCCCCGGGTGAAGTCCCGGTCGACGACCTCGTCCCGCAGGAACTCGAAGTGCCGGCGAATCCTCTCCAGCGGGGGCGACGCGGTGTCGGCGAGCATGCCCATGCGACGCTCGGAGCCGTAGAGCCGCAGGGCCTCGATGGCACACTCCTCCTTGCTGGAGAAGTGGTTGTAGAACGACCCCTTCGGTGCCCCGGCGGCGTCGGCGATCTCCTTGATGCCGGTGCCGTGGAAGCCCCGCGCGTGGAACGTCTCCACCGCGGACGCCAGCAGGTCTTCACGCTTGGACGGCTTGGGCACGACGCCACCTCATCTGGTCCTGCGGGCTCGCCGGAGACGTCCACGCACGCAATATGACCGGACACTTTACCTGGAGAATACACCTCGGCGCGCCTCCGACCCCCGCCGCCGGGGCCGCCGCACCCGGGGCACCGGGGCCGCGGCACCCCCGGGCGCAGCGGCAGCCCCACCCCGTCACGCCGCGCCCCCGGAGCCCCTCCCGTCCGTACCCGCGCCGCGCCCGCACGCGCAGCCCCCGAGCGTCCGGCACCCGACCGGCCGGTGACGCTGACACGGCCACGACCGGCGTGACAGGGTCGGCGGTGCACAGTCCGAGGTGAAGGGGAGTTCGTGGAGACCCAGATGTGGAACGCGCTGGCCGACTCGATGAAGGGGGCCTACGCGGCGGGGCTGGCCGAGGGCGCGGTGCCCCGGCCGGTCATCATGCCCCTGGTGCGGGGGCGGCTGGTCGGGCTGATCTGGGTCCGTCCTACCCGGCCCGGCGAGGACGCTCTCACCGGTATCGCGCAGTTGTCGAACATCGCGGCGGCGGCGGGCGCGGACGAGGTCGTCCTCGCCTGGGAGACCCGTGACGTCGCCACCGCGTGCGAGCTGCCCCTCAGCGGTCCGGCCCCCTGCCTGAACATGGTCCACGCCACCCGGGACGGCCATGTGCTGCACCAGTTCCCGTACGAGGAACGCGTCCTGGCCCGCGCCCCCGAGGGCGTGGCCTCGATCGATCCCGACTGGCGGACCGCTCCCGCGCCACAGCCCGGCGGCGAGCTCGTCCCCCCGATCCGGGCCGCGGTCGACTTCTCCTTCGTCCCGATGGACATGGACCATCCCAACCCGTTCGGCGTCACCGTCGTCCTCATGGAGGAGGACGGTTACAAGGTGCGCCTGACCGAGGGGTGATCCGCGCCCCGGCACCCGACCGGTCCGGTCGCACACGGCCGGATCCGCGCCGTCACCGGCCCGGTGACCGCCCAGGAACCGGGGAACGGGGACGACGACCGGGGCCGGTCGTCACGACGGCTGCCCGGCGGGGGTGGGCTCCACCGGACGGTGCGAGGCGGCCGGGGTGACGCCGAGCGCGGCGGCCGCGCCCCGGCCGGCCATGCGGCAGCCGAGACAGCCGGAGTGGCCGTGCCGGGCGGAGAGGTCACGCACCCGCCAGTGCTGCTCCGCCACCGGTCGGGGCCCGGTGGCCTTCCCCCAGCCCGCCAGGTGGAGAAGCCAGGCGGCGAGTGCCGCCAGGACGACGACGGCACCGCCGAGCCACAGTCCGGCCGACCATCCGGCGGCGAGCGCCACCCCCATCACCGTGCAACCGGTGACGGCTATGGTGGTCCCGGCCCAGCCGGCGACCGTGTGGCCCAGATCATGGTCTCCGTGCATGCCCACTTCTACTCCTCGGGAAGGCGGGTCGGGTGAACGACTCGGCGGACACCCGACGCGAACTATCTTAGCTCGCGAGGTAAGTAACTTAGACACTAAGGGGATCTGTGGTGAAGGGCAAGCAGCGCCCGGCGGCTACGGCCGACCAGGCGCTCTACGCGATGGACCGGATGATCGCGACCGCGCAGTTCGGGCAGCAGGACATCGCACGGCGGCTCGGCCTCAACGTCACCGACCTCACCTGCCTGGGCTTCATCATCGAGGCCACCACCGCGGGCCGGACGCCGGCGGCGGGCGACCTGGCCGAGCAGGCCCGCCTGACCACCGGAGCGATGACCGGCGTCCTCAACCGGCTGGAGAAGGCCGGCTACATCCGCCGCCAGGCCGATCCTCAGGACCGGCGCCGGGTGCACGTGGTCATGGAGGAATCCGCCCAGGCGCGCATCCTCCAGGTCTACGGCCCCTTCTACGAGCGTCTCGGGGCCCTGTTCGCCGACTACACCCCGGACGAGGTCGCCGTGCTGGCGGACTGGCTCACCCGCGTCAAGGCCCTGCTCGGCGACTCCCTGGACGAGATCGGCCGGGAGCCGTCCCCGGAGTAGTCCCAGGAGTGGCCCCTCTTGCCCCCGCCCCCCGCCGCCCGCCGCCGCTGAGCGCCGGGCCGCGCCGACGCCGGAAACCCCCGCGGGCGCCGTGGCCGTGACGGAAGCGAACGGGTGTGCGGGCGTACAGGCTTCGGCGCGGTCAGACGTCCGCGACCGTCGCGGTGACCGGGGTGCCGATCTCGACCGTGCGGCTGACCGTGCAGAGCCGCTCGTGGGAGACCGCGACCGCCCTCGGAAGAATCGCCCGGGCACGGTCGCCGGGCGCGCCGTCGGGGAAACCGACGGTGAAGGTGACCGTGAGGCCGGTCATCCGGTTGCCCAACTCGTCACTGATCTTGTCGCCCGTCACGGTGACGGTGAACTCGGTGGGCTCCGCGTGGCGGGCGGTGGCGACGTCGACGTCGGCGGCGGTGCAGCCCCCGATCGCGGCGAGCAGCAACTCGACCGGGGTGAAGCCGCTGTCGTCCTCGGGGCCGAGACCGGTGCCGAAGCCGATCGTGCCGCCGCGGACGTTCGTCGCGGTGAAGTGGCCGGTACGGGTCCGCTCGATGCTGACGGAACGCAGGCTGTTGTCGGTCATGCCGTCGAGGTTAGTGTCACTCGGTCCTTCACCCGTGGTCCCCTCAGCCGTCGTCCCGGGGCACGTCGTAGGACGTCTCGGGGCGTGCCACGCACAGCGCCCAGATGATCAGCGCCGAGAAGGCCATCATCACGACCGACCAGACCGGGTAGTACGGCAGGGACAGGAAATTGGCGACGATGATGAGTCCGGCGATGACCACGCCGAGGACACGCGCCCAGAACGCCGCCTGGAACAGTCCGAGGCTGACGACCACGGCGACCGCTCCGAGGACGAGGTGGATCCAGCCCCAGCCGGTGAGGTCGAACCGGAAGACGTAGCTGGGGGTCGAGACGAAGACGTCGTCCTCGGCGATCGCCATGACGCCCCGGAAGAGGTCGAGCAGTCCGGCGATCATGAGCATCACGCCGGCGAAGACCGTCAGACCGCCGGCCCATTGCTGCCTTGTCGTACGGGTGTGTCCGTGCCCGGTGTGTGTCGCGGCCATCGTGCTCCCTCGTCTCCTGTCGCCGGGGCGTTCCGTTCCCTGCGGTGGACGTGCCGTCGGTGTCTCAGCGGTCCGACGTGCCGTGGCCGCTCGTGCCGTGGCCGCTCGTGCCGTGGCCGCTCAGGACCAGTTCCTTCGCCCTGCGGAACTCCTCGTCCGTGATGTCCCCGCGGGCGCGGATCTCGGACAGTTTGGCGAGTTCGTCGACGCTGCCGCCGGACTTGGATGCGCCGGCCGCGGTCTCCCGGATGTAGGAGTCGATGGCCTGCTGCTGCGCGTGCGCCTGCTTCATCTCCCGCGCCCCCATGTTCCGGCCGCGGGCGATCACGTAGACGAGGACGCCCAGGAAGGGCAGCACGATGACGAACACCAGCCAGCCGGCCTTGGCCCACCCGCCCAGCGTGTCGTCGCGGAAGATGTCCACGATGACCCGGAAGAGCAGGACGAACCACATGATCCACAGGAAGAACCAGAGCATGGTCCAGAAGATGCTCAGCAGCGGGTAGTCGTACGCGAGGTACATCGGCTCGCTCATGTCTCTCTCCCTCCCGGGCACGTGCCCGGCAAGTGTGGCCGCCCTCAGCATGCGCACGGTCCGGGCCGGGCGGCCTCACCCGAGGCGGGTGAGCGGGGACGCGCCGGGCGCGACCGCCGTCGGGCACCGGAGCGGCGAACCGGTGGCGCCCGGACCGGTGTGCGACGCCCGTGTTCACAACGGCGCGGCGATGCCGCCCTGGTGTGCGGCGGCCGCCCTGCGCAGTGCGGCGCGCCAGGCGAAGGCGACGCCGAGCTCGACCAGGCCGAGCAGGACGAGCCACAGGCCGAGCAGCCGGGTCAGGGCACGGGCCGAGTCGGTCGGCAGCGCCAGCACCACGACGCCCGCGACGATGCCGAGCGCGGCGGCGGTGAGGACGGCACCACGGTGCGGAAGGTCCCGGGTCGCGAGGGCCGTGTACGCGGTCAGCATGCCGGACACCAGCCAGACGGCCCCGACGATCAACGAGAGCGCGGCGATGGTCTGCATCGGGTTCCGCAGGCAGAGCACACCGGCCAGGACGAAGAGCAGGGCGAGCAGCAGCCCGGGGAGCCGTTCTCCCTGCTCGTGTCGGGCGAAGGCCGCGACGAAGCGGAAGGCCCCGATCACGAGCAGATAGAGACCGATGAGGACCGCCAGGACGTGCAGGCTCTCGTTCGGCCAGACCAGCACCAGGACGCCCGGCACCAGCGTCGCGACGGCCGAACCCAGGATCCAGGTCCACGAGCCGCCCAGTACCGCCAGCAGCTCCGTCGGGTCACCCGCCGGAGTGGGCGCCGGTCCGCCGGGCCGGTGTTCCGGTCCGGTCGGCGGCGCCGAACCACTCGGTACGGTCATGGCTCCTCCTCGCACGGTCGAGCGGGTCACCGCCGCACCGCCGACGGGCGGGCGCGCGGGACCCCACCGGGCCAGCGTGCCGCCCGCCGGTGCCCGCCGGGTCACCCGCGGCGGGTGATCCCTTCCGGCCGCCGTGGCGATGAGGTGGGGGCTGGACGAGCCGACCGCCCGGCTCCCGGCGAACGGACGAAAAGACACGCGATGAGCGATCCAGCGGATTCCGGGGCCGACCGAGTCCGGCCGCGAAGGGTCCCGTACCGGCGGGGCCGGCCGAGGCGCCGCACCCGGTGGAAGAAGGTCTGGGTGATTACCCGGGCCTTCCTGATCGCGGCCGGCCTCGTCACCGCCTACTACCTGCTGCCCCTGGACAGGTACGGCGCCCGCGGCACCTCGGTGATGCTGCTGTCCGGCCTGCTGGCGGTGATCGTGGTCTTCGTGTGGGAGGTGCGGACCATCATCCGCTCGCCCCACCCCCGCCTGAAGGCCGTCGAGGCACTGGCGGCCACGGTGGCGTTGTTCCTGGTGCTGTTCGCCAGCGCCTACTACCTGCTGGACCGCTCCGCCCCGGGCTCCTTCACCGAGCCGCTGTCCCGGACGGACGCCTTGTACTTCACGCTGACCACGTTCAGCACCGTCGGTTTCGGCGACATCGCCGCCCGCTCCGAGACGGGTCGGGTGATGACGATGCTCCAGATGGCCGGAGGGCTGCTCCTTGTCGGGTACGCCGCGCGCGTCCTGGCGAGCGCGGTCGAGACGGGGCTGCGGCGCAGGGGGCCCGTCGAGCCCGAGGCGGGGGCGGACCCCGGGAACGCGGCGTGCTCGGAGCACTCAGGGGACACCGGGGACACCAGAAACAGCGGGGACGCCGAGGTGGGCCCGGACCCGGAGACGGGGCCGTAGCCCGTAGGCCATCCACCGGGCGGCGGGCCGGAGACGGAGGCCGGGCCGGAAGACCGGGGCGCCCCGGCACCGGACCGGCGAGACCGAAGTGCCGGGCACCCGACCGGCGCGGAGGGCCACGGCCCGGCCCGTCGGCGGCGGTCACTCCGGCAGCTGGCGCATCTCCAGGACGCGCAGTCCCAGCGACTGGCAGCGCGCCAGCAGACCGTACAGATGGGCCTCGTCGAGGACGGGCCCGAACAGGACGGTCTGACCGGACATCACCACGTGCTCCATGTCCGGGAAGGCCTTGGCCAGCGTCTCCGACATGTGTCCGTCGACACGGATCTCGTAGCGCATCAGCTGCTCTCCCGCGGGCGGCCCGGGGCGGACGGACGACGCCCTACCCGTGATCCTCCGCCTCGGCGCGCCGCCCGCCCTCACCCCCGGCAGGTGACCCGCCGTACGTCCCGCCGCCCCCCGGCGCCGTCGCACCCGCAACGCACCGGCAACCCACCGACAGCCCACCAGCGGCACACCCGTGACGCCGTGGGTCACAGCAGTCGCAGCTCGCGCGCACGACGCACCGCCTCGTTGCGCCGGCTCACCGCGAGCTTCCGGTAGACGCTCTTGAGGTGGGTCTTCACCGTGTTCACGGACACGTACAGGTCGGCCGCGATCTCCTCCGTGGACATCATCTCGGCCAGCCGCCCGAGAACGTCGAGTTCGCGTCCGCTCAACTCCTCCACGACGAGCGCCGCGGGCGGGGACGGAAGCCGGTCCGGCTCGCCGCCGCGGGGCGGACCGGCCTGGAGCCAGCCCGCGGCCAGGGCCTGGAGCGGCGCCTCGCCCAGCGGTCGCCTGATCCAGGGGCCCGCGTCGAGAAAGGGCCGTCGCAGTCGCTCGCGGCGGGCCTCGGCGAGCGCCCGGCCGACGAGCCCGCGGACGGCGACGGCGTCCCCCGCCTCCTCGGCGGCCTGTGCCCGGACCAGCGTGGCCCGCACGGTCAGCGCCGGACCGGCCCGGCCCGGCAGGTGGAGACCGTCGAGCATGCCGATCGCCTCGCCGCGGTGGCCCGCCGCGAGCTGGACGCGCGCGGCCTGCACCGCGCAGGCCGTCTGACCGTCCGGCACCCGGCGCAACGCCTCGGCGGCGCTCTCCGTGCGTCCCGCGGCCAGGTGGACGGCGGCGGTGACCAGCGCCGCGTGCCCCTCCGCCCAGGGTGAGACCACGGCGGCGGGGATCGCGACGGTCGCCGCCGCCAGCGCGGCCGACGGCCGGCCGCGGGCCAGCAGCAGACCGGCCGCCGCGATGGACCGGCAAGCCGTCGTCACCGGGTCCCGGGACATGCGCCCGGCGGCGTCCGTCCCGTCGAGGAGGGCCTGGGCCCGGTCCAGCTCGTCGCGGTCGACCGCCACGGCCGCCAGCACCAGTTGTGCGAGGCCGGAGCCGGACGACCGCTGCGGACCGAGGTGCTCGGTCTCGGTCGCCGCCAGGGCCTTGTGTTCCGCCCGGCCGAGCCAGCCGTCCAGGTAGTCCAGCAGCGCCAGATGCGCCAGGGACTCCTCCCGGGGCAGCCCGGTCGAGGCCCCGTCGCACGAGTCCGCCACCGTGGACAGGGCGGCGCGCGCGTCCTCGAAGCGTCCTGCCCACAGCAGCGTCGAACCCAGATGGGTCAGGAGCAGGGCGGAGAGCTCGGGGTGCCGCTCCAGAAGGTGGTCCGGGACCACCTGCCGCAGCTCCTCGGCGTCCACCGCGGCCGTCTCCGCGTCTTCGGGAGACCCGGCCAGCCGGGCGGCCAAGGCCTCCAGCACGGCGCAACTGAGCCGGGCCGGACCGGGACCGGGACCCTCGTTCCCGGCCGGGTCCTGGTGTGCCGGGCCCCGCGGGGCCAGAACCTCCCGGGCGTGACGCAGGTGGGCGCGGCCCCGGTCGAGGTCGTGGCGGGAGAGGTCGCGGGCCGCGCGGACGAGCTCCGCCGCGGGACTGGTGGCGTCGGGCTCCATACGGGCGAACAGCTCGGTCAGGTCCCCGGAACGCAGGCCGGTGAAGAGCTGTCCGATGGCCAGGTCGTCGACCAGGGCGCCGGCGGTGAACTCCCAGTCGCCCGCCGCGGCCCCGTGCGCGAGTGCCTCCGGGAGGGAGCCGGACCGCCGCAGCCAGCGGGCGGCACGCCGGTGGAGCTCGGGTTCCAGTCCGGGACAACGGACCCTGAGATGGGCGCGCAGGATCTCCCCGAACAGCGGGTGGAGGCGGTACCAGGAGTGTCCGAGGCTCTCGACGAACGCGTTCTCGCGGTGCAGTCCGGCGAGGAGGGGCTCGGCGTCGGCGCGCTCCGTCAGCGCGTTCGCCAGTTCCGGACAGAAGCGTTCCAGGACGCTGACGCGCAGCAGGAGGTCCTGGGTCTCGGCGGTGCGCCGTTTCAGTACTTCGGCCAGGAGGTAGTCGGCGACCGTGCTCCGCCCCGCCTCGAACTCCTTCAGATAGGTCTCCGGGTCCGGGGCCTCTCGTGCGGCCAGCGCGCACAGGCGCAGGCCGGCGGCCCATCCCCGGGTGCGGTCCACGAGCGCGCGCACGCCGGGCTCGGGCAGGCGCAGACCGTGCGTGGCCAGGAGGGCGGAGGCCTCCTCGGCGGTGAAGGCCAGCTCCGCGTCCCGGATCTCCGTCAGTTCCCCGGCCGCGCGGTAGCGGTGCAGCGGCAGCAGCGGTTCGGTGCGGGTGACGAGGACCAGGCGCAGGCCCGGCCCGGCGTGGTGGAGCACGAACTCCAACTGCTCGGCGATCTCGGGCGCGGTCACCCGGTCGTACTCGTCGAGCACGAGGATCGCGGGCCGGTCGCGGCCGCTCAGTTCGGCGGCCAGGCGGGCGGGCAGTTCGTGCTCCACCCAGCCGGCGTCCGCGGGGCGGCGGATCTCGCGGGGCACCGGTACTCCGGAGGCGTCCAGGGCCTGGAGGAGGTACGCCCAGAACATCCCGGGGCCCTGGCCCGCCGCGTCGGTGGTGAGCCAGGTGACCGGCTGCCCAAGACCGGCGGCCCAGTCGGCGACCAGCAGGGTCTTGCCGGCTCCGGCGGCTCCGTTGACCATCGTCAGGGGGGTCCGGAGTGCCTGGTCGAGGTGCTCGGTCAGCCGGTCCCGGCGCAGGAAGGTGGCGGGTCGGGTGGGCAGGGCGAACCGGGTGCGCAGAAAGGGGTCTCCCAGGGGATCGACCTGCGCCGGGGCCGGTCCCGTACCGTTCTCGTCAAGGGCAGCCACGGCGCTCACCACCACTTCCCGTCAGGTCATGGGCAGCGTTCCCTCCCTCACGATCCCAGCTTTTCCGCGGGTACGCGGATCGGGCGCGGCCCGGTGATCCCTTCCCGGGGCCGACCCGACGGTCCTGCCCGAGCCTGCCCGAGGCCCTCCCGAGGGCCCGTTCGCGAGGCCGGACCGGGTCCGGCCGGGCCGTCTCCTCGTGCGGCGGTACGCGCCCGTCCGTGAGCCGTGCAACCCTCTCGCAACCTGCCGGATGGTCAAGTACAGGGTGGTCCGGCGCGCTCTCCGCCACGATCGGCGCCCGCCCCTGTCACCGTTCGCCCCCGACCCGACGGAGAACCCCGATGGACGTCGTCCCGCGCGTATCGCTCACTCCGGCGGCCGCCGACCTGGTGCGGCAGCTGCGGGCGGTCCACGGCCCGCTGATGTTCCACCAGTCCGGCGGCTGCTGCGACGGCAGTGCGCCCATGTGCTACCCGGCGGGTGAGTTCCGCACCGGCGGCTCCGACATCCTGCTCGCGGAGCTGGAGGTGGACGGGGTCGACGAACCGGTGACGTTCTGGATGTCGAAGAGCCAGTACGAGCTGTGGAGCCACACCCTGCTGACCGTCGACGTCGTCCCGGGCCGGGGCAGCGGCTTCTCGCTGGAAGCACCCGAAGGGGTGCGGTTCCTGATCCGTTCCCGCGTCGTCGGCTGACCGCCGCCTCGGCCGTACGGACCGCGGTGGGCGTCTCCCCGGCAGCCACCGCCTGCCGCGGCAGCCGCGGCTGCCGGCAACGGCGACCGTGAGCGCCCTCGACCACCCCGGCGACGGCTCCGAACGCCCGGTGCCCCACGGCGTCCGGGCCTTCTCCCGCGTCCGGACTCAGGGGTGCAGACTGCTCACGATGTCCGCCGTGGCCGTGAGCCCGTTCTGGATCGTCGGCGCCATGCTGCTGCCCGACAGGAAGAAGCCGAGCAGGACGCACACCACCGCGTGCGAGGGCTTCAGCGCGCCGTTGCGCAGGAACACCACCGCGAGGATCAGCAGCAGTACCACCACAGAGATGGAAATGGCCATCGTCAACCTCCTCCGCCACGTCGACACCGCGGCTTTCGGCGGCAAGTGTCGCGTAGCGGAGGGTTCGTCCGGGCGGCTGACGTGTCCTCCGAACGTGTGATGTCTATGCCCGCTCGTGTGGCTGTTCGCGTGTCCGTTCGTGCGTGTCGAGGAACGTCTCGAGTCCCGCGAGGTCGTCGGTGTTGAAGTAGTCGACGCCGGCGGCCAGTAGTTCGCCCCACAGCGCGTCCCTGGCGGGCCCCGCGAGGTCGGGCGTGGCCCAGAACCGCACCTTCTGCCGGCGCGCGTGCGCCGCCGCGATGATCTCGCGCAGCTTCGCGCGCTCCGCCTCGGGGAACGGGCCGTCCCCGAGCCAGGTGAAGTTGAGTGTCCAGTTGTCGCTGATGAGCGGGACGAAGGACGCGGTCGCCGCGCTGCCGAGGTCGGTGAGCCGGCCGTCGTAGAAGGCGCGCCGCACGCTCTGCGCCTCCATGGGGGTGCGGGCGGCGCGGTCGCCGGAGATGACGGCCGTGACCGGGCCGGGGTGCACCCGGCCGTGCGCGTACGTCGTGAACAGGTGCGGGTAGCGGCGCAGATGACGGTCGAGTTCGAGGTACGTCGAGGAGCCCTCGGTCTTGATGTCGATCAGGAGTTGGAGCGGTGTGCGGTAACCCCGGTACACCGAGCCGTGGCCGGCCCTGACCCGGGAGACGAGCGGGTCGAGGTAGAGCGCTTCGAGTGTGCGGGTCGGGTCGAGATCGACCGGGTCGTGGGCGACGAGAAGCTGGTTGCCGACGAGGTAGATGTCGGCCTCGACGCTCCCGAACCGGTGGGCGAGGGCGTCGAACAGGGGTCGCGAGTGGTCGTAGTCGTTGTGGGCGTGGGCGCGCCACAGCGGGCGCCCGCCGTGCCCCTGGTCCTCGGCTCGCGCGTGCACGGCGGGCAGTGCGACGGCGCCCGCGAGGGCGGCGCCGAGGGTGGTGAGGGCTCTGCGACGGGTGGTGTGGGCCATGCTCTGCCTCCCTGGAAGTGCCGTACCGGATACCGGTGAGTATGAGGCGCGCGAAAGCCAAGAGGCGGCTACGTGTGGGGAGTTGGCCGGACTGCCGTCACGGGTTCACTTCGTCGCGGCGGCGCACACCGCGAAGCCCGCCCCGGGTGGGACGGGCTTCACGAAGGACGGGCGCTCAGGGCGCCTGGAGGTCGACCAGTCGCGCCAGCGCCTCGCGGTGGGCGCCCGCCGTGCCGTAGGCGATCGAGTCCGCCTTGGCGCGCTTCAGGTACAGGTGGACCGGGTGCTCCCAGGTCATGCCGATGCCACCGTGCAGTTGGAGTGCCTCCTCGGCGGCGTGCACGGCGACCGGGGCGGCGTAGGCCTGGGCGACGGCGACCGCCACGTCGGTGTCCGCGCTGCCTGCCGCGAGGGCGTCGGCGGCGTGGCGGGCCGCGGCACGGGTGTTGACGACCTCGAGCCACAGCTGCGCGAGCCGGTGCTTGAGCGCCTGGAAGCCGCCGACGGGGCGGTTGAACTGCTTGCGTTCCTTGAGGTGGCGGACCGTCTCCGTGAGACACCAGTCGGCGAGGCCGAGCTGTTCGGAGGCGAGCAGTCCGGCGCCGGCCGTGAGGGCCCGTCGTACGGCGGGTGCGGCGTCACCCAGCCTGCGGCCCCGCACCCCGTCGAGGGTGACCGTGGCGAGCGGCCGGGTGAGGTCGAGGGAGGTCTGCGGTACGAGCGTCACGGCACTCGTGTCCACCGCGTACAGGCCGCCGTCCGCCGCCGGGACCAGCAGCACGTCGGCCACCGCCGCGTCCGCGATCCCCGTCAACTCGCCGTACAGTAGGCCGTCTTCGTCGCGTACGGTCCGGTGGGCGGCGTCCGGTGCGGCGGAGAGGGCGACGGCGAGCGCGCCGACGGTCCGTCCGGACGCCAGCTCCGCCAGCAGTGCGGCGGCGTCGTCCCCGGTGCAGGCCAGCAGTGCCTCGGTCGCCACGACGGCGCTCGTGAGGTAGGGCACGGGGGCGACGGCCCGGCCCAACTCCTCCAGGACCACGGCGGCTTCACGGTGGGTGGCTCCCTGGCCGCCCCGCGCCTCGGGCACCAGCAGACCCGCGAGGCCCATCCCGTCCGAGAGCACCTTCCACAGCGCCGGGTCGCTGGGCGTGTCCGACTCCGTGCGGGCGATGACACGGCCGGAGTCGCAGTGGTCGGCGAGGAGGTCGCGCACGGCGGCGCGCAGCGCCTCTTCCTCCTCCGAGTACAGCAGATCGGGTTGCGTGCCCTGCGTTGTCATCGGGCGAGGTCCTTCCACGCGACGTCCTTGTCGGTGCGCGGCTCGGACGGCAGTCCCAGCACGCGTTCGGCGACGATGTTCAGCAGGACCTCGCTGGTCCCGCCCTCGATGCTGTTGCCCTTGGAGCGGAGATAGCGGTAGCCCGCGTCGCGGCCGGTGAAGTCGACCAGCTCGGGGCGGCGCATCGTCCAGTCCTCGTACAACAGTCCTTCCTCGCCGAGGAGTTCGACCTCCAGACCGCTGATCTCCTGGTTGAGCCGGGCGAAGCCGAGTTTGAGGCCGGAGCCCTCGGGGCCGGGCTGTCCCGCGACGAGCTGCTGGCGCAGCCGCTCGCCGGTGAGCCGGCCGACCTCGGCCTCCACCCAGAGCTTCAGCAGCCGCTGGTGCAGGTCGTGGGTGCGCAGTTCGGGCCGTTCGCGCCAGGTCTTCGCGACCGGGCCGATCATGCCGCCCTCGCGCGGGATGCGCATGCCGCCGATGGACACGCGCTCGTTCATGAGCGTGGTCTGCGCGACCCGCCAGCCGTCGCCGACCTCGCCGAGGCGGTGGCTGTCGGGAATGCGTACACCGGTGAGGAAGACCTCGTTGAACTCGGCCTCGCCGGTGATCTGGCGCAGCGGCCGCACCTCGACGCCCGGGTCGGTCATGTCGCAGACGAAGTAGGTGATGCCGCGGTGCTTGGGGACGTCCGGGTCGGTGCGGGCGATGAGGATGGCCCAGCGGGCCAGATGGGCGCTGGACGTCCAGACCTTCTGGCCGTCGATCACCCAGTCGTCGCCCTCCCTGACCGCGCGGGTGCCGAGCGCGGCCAGGTCCGATCCGGCGCCGGGCTCGCTGAAGAGCTGGCACCAGACCTCCTCGCCGACCCACAGGGGCCGCAGGAAGCGCTCCTTCTGCTCCTGCGTGCCGAAGCCGAGGATCGTCGGCGCGGCCATGCCGAGGCCGATGCCGATGCGCCGGGGGTCGTTGTCGGGTGCGCCCGCGGCCTCCAGCTCGGCGTCCACGACGGCCTGGAGGGTGCGCGGGGCACCGAGGCCGCCGAGGCCCTCGGGGTAGTGCACCCAGGCGAGCCCGGCGTCGAAGCGGGCCTCCAGGAAGGCCGTGCGCCCGGTCTCCAGGGGCGGGTGCGCGGCCAGCAACTCCCTTGTGCGGCGGCGCAGTTCGGTGGCGTCGGGCGCACCGTCCCGGTGTGCGGCGTCGGTCATGCCGAGGCTCCGTCCGCGAGGGCGGGCAGCACGGCGACCCGGCCCGTGGTGACACCGTCGGCGACCCGCTGCACGGCCGCGGCGGCACCGGCGAGCGGCACGCGCTCACTGACCAGGGGCTTGATCGAACCGCGGGCCGCGAGTTCGGTGAGTTGCTCGTGGCAGTGCTGGATCAGCTTGGGGTTCTTGGTTCCGTACAGGCCCCAGTGCAGACCGAGGATCGAGTAGTTCTTCACGAGGACGTGGTTCAGCGCCGGGCTGGGGATGGACCCGCCGGCGAAGCCGACGACGACGATCCGGCCCTCGAAGGCGACGACCTTCGTCGACTGGGTGTAGGCCTCGCCGCCGACGGGGTCGTAGATCACGTCGGCGCCCCGTCCGCCGGTGGCCTCCTTCACGGTGGCGATGACGTCCTGGGTGCGCCGGTCGACGACCACGTCGCAGCCGAGCTCCCGTGCGACGGCGGCCTTGTCGGCGCCGCCGACGACACCGATGACGGTGGCCCCGGCCGCCTTGCCGAGCTGTACGGCGGCGCTGCCGACGCCGCCGGCGGCCGCGTGCACGAGCAGCGTCTCGCCCGCTTCCAGGCCGGCCCGCCGGTGCAGACCGAACCAGCCCGTCTGGTAACCGATGTGCAGGGCGGCCGCCTCGGCGTCGTCCAGGGAGTCGGGGGCGGGCAGCAGGGCGGCGGCGTCCGCGACGGCGTACTCGGCGAATCCGCCGTACGGCAGCGCGGGGTTCGCGAGCACGCGGCGCCCGTCCTCGGTCTCACCGCAGATCTCCACACCGGGCGTGAACGGCAGGGGCGGCCTGACCTGGTAGTGCCCGCGGCACATCAGCGCGTCCGGGAAGTTGATGTTCGCCGCGCGTACCTTGAGCAGGACCTGTCCGTCACCGGGGACCGGCCGCTCCACGTCCTGGAGCCGCATCACCTCGCTCGGTTCGCCGAGCTGGTGCACTTGCCATGCCTGCATGCGGGGCCTCCACGGGACTGCTTCGTCTGACCGGGGTCGATCGCATACTAAGCGGTCGCTTGCCGATCAGGGAACAGTCTCGTGCGTCACGCGCACGAACGGCCCGTGTCACCGGTGGGTCGGCCGGGCCCGTACGTGCATCCGCTCCCCCTGCGGCCCGAACAGGCTCAGGAACTCCACCGGTCCCTCCCCGGTCGACCCGAACCAGTGCGGCACCCGGGTGTCGAACTCGGCCGCCTCCCCGGGCCCCAGCACCACGTCGTGTTCGGCCAGCACGAGCCGCAGGCGCCCGGAGAGCACGTACAGCCACTCGTAACCCTCGTGGGTACGCGGGTCCGGTTCGAGCTTGCGCCGCGGTTCGAGCACCTTGTAGGCCTGAAGTCCGCCGGGCTGCCGGGTCAGGGGCCAGTGCGTGCGGCCGTTGCGGACGATCGGTTCGGCGCGGACGCGCGGGTCGCCGACCGGCGGCGCCCCGACCAGTTCGTCGAGCGCCACCTGGTGGGCGCGGGCGATCGGCAGCAGCAGCTCCAGACTGGGCTTGCGCAGCCCGGACTCCAGCCGGGAGAGGGTGCTGACGGAGATGCCGGTCGCCTCCGACAGCCCGGCCAGGGTGGCACCGCGCTCCTTCCTGATGCGGCGCAGCCGGGGTCCGACGTCGGCGAGAACTTCGTCCGTGGTCATGGCGCCATTGCAGTTTCGGCAAAGCCGTTTGTCAATCCGCGGGCGGGCGGGCGACGGTCTCCTCGGAGGTGGTCACCATGACCGACACATACGAGGCCGTCGTGGTCGGAGGGGGCGCGGCCGGGCTGTCCGCGGCCCTGGTGCTGGGACGCGCACGGCGCCGGACGCTGGTCGTCGACGCGGGCGAACCGCGCAACGCGCCCGCCGCTCATCTGCAGGGCTATCTGACCCGGGACGGCATGCCGCCCGCCGAGTTCCTCGCCCTGGGGCGCCAGGAGGTGGCGCGCTACGGGGTCGAACTGGTCCGGGACCGGGCCGTCGACGTGACGCGGCACGGCTCCGGGGACTTCCATGTGACGCTCGCGACCGGGCGGGCGGCGCACGCGCGCCGGCTGATCCTCGCCACCGGGCTGGCCGACGAGCTGCCGACGGTGCCGGGTGTCGCCGAGCGCTTCGGGCGGGACGTGCTGCACTGCCCGTACTGCCACGGCTGGGAGGTCCGCGACGAGGCCTTCGGGGTGCTGGCCGGTACGCCGATGAGCGTCCACCAGGCGCTGATGGTCTCCCAGTGGTCGAAGGACGTCACCCTGTTCCTGCACGAGGTCGCCGAGGAGGAACTGTCGCACGACGACCTGCGCCGGCTCGCCGCGGCCGGGGTCGCCGTGGTGCCGGGCGAGGTCGCCGCACTCGTCGTCGAGGAGGACCGGCTCACCGGGGTCCGGCTCACCGACGGCTCGGCGCACGCCCGTTCGGTGCTGTTCGTGGCTCCGCGCGCGGTCCCCCGCACCGACCTCTTCGAGCGCCTCGGAGCCGAGCTGCGCGAAACCCCGTTCGGCACGTATCCCGTGGTCGACGAGACCGGGCTGACGACCGTGCCCGGTGTCTGGGCGGCGGGCAACGCGGTCGGCTTCGCCGAACAGGTGGTGAACGCCGCCGGCGCCGGTTACCGGGCGGCCGCCACCCTCAACGGCGAACTGCTCTTCGCCGACCTCGACGCCTCCTGAGGGCCGTCCCGTGATCCCCGGCGGGCGACGGCGCCGAACGCCGGGGTGTGGACGGCCGGTCCGCGTTGCACCATGGCTGCATGCTGCTGAGCCGGCTCGCCCATGTGTCCCAGGAGGTCGCCGCGACCTCGGCGCGGTCACGGAAGATCGCTCTGCTCGCCGAGCTGTTCCGGGACGCCGAGGCCGACGACGTGCCGATCGTGATCCCGTATCTGGCGGGGCGTCTGCCACAGGGACGGCTCGGTGTCGGCTGGAAGCTGCTGAGCCGTCCGGTCCCGCCCGCCGCCGAGGCCACGCTCACCGTGCGGGACGTGGACGCCCGGCTGACGGAGATCGGCGCGGTCACGGGCACCGGCTCGCAGGCCGCGCGCGGACGTCTCGTGGACGCGCTGCGGGCGGCGGCCACCGAGAGCGAGCAGCGCTTCCTGTTCGGGCTGCTCACCGGCGAGGTGCGGCAGGGCGCGCTGGACGCGGTCGCGGTGGAGGGGCTCGCCGGGGCGACCGGCGCGCCCGCCGCCGACGTACGCCGGGCGGTGATGCTCGCCGGGTCGCTGCAGACGGTGGCGCGGGCGCTGCTCGCCGAGGGCCCCGGGGCGCTGGACGGGTTCCGGCTCACCGTCGGCCGTCCGGTACTGCCGATGCTCGCGCACAGCGCCGCGTCCGTGTCCGAGGCCGTCGACAAGCTGGGGGCGTGCGCCGTCGAGGAGAAGCTCGACGGCATCCGCGTCCAGCTCCACCGCGACGGCGACGCCGTCCGGATCTACACCCGCACGCTCGACGACATCACCGACCGGCTGCCCGAACTCATCTCCGTCGCCATGGAGTTGGAGGACAGCCGGTTCATCCTGGACGGCGAGGTCATCGCCCTGGACGAGGACGGGCGACCGCGTTCCTTCCAGGAGACCGCCGGGCGCGTGGGCTCACGGGTGGACGTGGCCACGGCCGCGCGGAGCGTGCCCGTCTCCCCCGTCTTCTTCGACGCCCTCTCCGCGGACGGACGGGATCTGCTGGACCTGCCCTTCACCGCACGGCACGCCGAGCTGGCGCGGCTGGTCCCCGAGCCGATGCGGGTGCGGCGCGCCCTCGTCGAGGGCCCCGCGGACCTCGCCGCGGCGGAGGAGTTCCTCGCCGACACTCTGGGCCGCGGCCACGAGGGAGTCGTCGTCAAGGCCCTGGACGCCCCCTACAGCGCGGGCCGCCGCGGCGCCTCCTGGCTGAAGGTCAAACCCGTGCACACCCTCGACCTGGTGGTCCTGGCCGCCGAATGGGGCCACGGGCGGCGCACCGGAAGGCTCTCCAACCTGCACCTGGGCGCGCGCGCCGGGGACGGGTCGTTCGTGATGCTCGGCAAGACCTTCAAGGGCATGACGGACGCGATGCTGGCCTGGCAGACCGGGCGGCTCCAGGAGCTGGCCGTGGCGGACGACGGCCATGTCGTGACCGTACGCCCCGCACTCGTGGTCGAGATCGCGTACGACGGCCTCCAGCGGTCGACCCGCTACCCGGCCGGTGTCACCCTCCGCTTCGCCCGTGTGGTGCGCTATCGCGAGGACAAGCCCCCCGCCGAGGCGGACACCGTCGCGACACTGCTCGCCGCACATCCGGAGGTGGCCCCGTGACGGGGAGGCGCAGCGCGGGACTGCTGCTGTACCGGCGCGCCGAGGACGGTCTGGAGGTGCTGCTCGGCCACATGGGCGGCCCGTTCTACGCGCGGCGCGACGCGGGCGCGTGGACCGTGCCCAAAGGCGAGTACGGACCCGACGAGAGCGCCTGGGACGCCGCGCGCCGCGAGTTCCGGGAGGAGCTGGGGCTGCCCCCGCCCGACGGGGAGGCGGTCCCGCTCGGCGAGGTCCGGCAGGCGGGCGGCAAGGTCGTCACGGCCTGGGCGATCGAGGCGGACCTCGATCCGGCGACCGTGGTCCCGGGCACCTTCGAGATGGAATGGCCGCCGAGGTCGGGGCGCCGCCAGGAGTTCCCCGAGCTGGACCGGGTGGAGTGGTTCGGCCTGGACCGGGCCCGGGCGGTGGTGGTTCCGGCGCAGGCGGCGTTTGTGGACCGCCTGGCGGAGCACCAGGACTGAGCAGCCCCCTTCGCGTTGCGCCGCGTCCCGGCGCGCGGGAGGGTCGGGGAACAGCCCGCTTCAGGAGGTCGGCCATGCCCATCGCGACGGTGAACCCGGCGAACGGCGAGACGCTCATGACGTACGACGCGCTCGGCGCCGAGGAGATCGAGCACAGGCTCGCGACGGCCGAGGACACGTTCCGCGCCTATCGCACCACGTCCTTCGCCGAACGGGCCCGGCTGATGCACCGGGCCGCGGATCTCCTCGACGCCGACCAGGACGCCATCGGCCGGGTGATGACCACGGAGATGGGCAAGCCGCTCAAGCAGGCCCGCGCCGAGGCCGCCAAGTGCGCGAAGTCGATGCGCTGGTACGCCGACCACGCGGCCGAACTGCTCGCCGACGAGCTGCCCGCCGACTCCGACGTGAAGGACTCCGGCGCCTCCCGCGTCCTGGTGCGCTACCGCCCGCTGGGCCCGGTCCTCGCCGTCATGCCGTGGAACTTCCCGCTCTGGCAGGTGATCCGGTTCGCCGCGCCCGCGCTCATGGCGGGCAACGTCGGCCTGCTCAAGCACGCCTCCAACGTGCCGCAGACCGCCCTCTACCTGGAGGAGCTGTTCCGCCGCGCGGGCTTCCCCGAGGGCTGCTTCCAGACCCTGCTGATCGGCTCGGGCGCCGTCGAGGACATCCTGCGCGACCCGCGGGTCAGGGCGGCGACGCTCACGGGGAGTGAACCGGCCGGGCGCGCCGTGGCGTCGGTGGCCGGTGACGAGATCAAGAAGACGGTCCTCGAACTCGGCGGCAGTGACCCGTACGTCGTGATGCCGTCCGCCGACGTCGACCGGGCGGCACGGACCGCCGTGACCGCCCGGGTGCAGAACAACGGGCAGTCGTGCATCGCCGCCAAGCGGTTCATCGTCCACACGGACGTGTTCGACGCCTTCGCCGAGCGCTTCACGGCGGGCATGGCGGCCCTGAAGGTCGGCGACCCGCTCGACGAGGACACGGACGTCGGTCCGCTCTCCAGCGAGCAGGGCCGCCGTGACCTGGAGGAACTCGTCGACGACGCGGTGGAGAACGGTGCGAGCGTCCTGTGCGGCGGCGAACGGCCCGAGGGGTTCGGCGAGCACGGCTGGTACTACGCGCCGACCGTCCTCGCCGACATCACGCCCGAGATGCGCGTCCACCAGGAGGAGACCTTCGGTCCCGTCGCCACGCTGTACCGCGCGGCCGACCTGGACGAGGCGGTGGCTCTCGCCAACGACACGCCGTTCGGGCTGAGTTCGAACGTGTGGACGCGCGACGAGAGCGAGATCGACCGGTTCGTACGGGATCTGGAGGCGGGTGCCGTGTACGTCAACGGGATGACGGCCTCGCACGCGGCGTTCCCGTTCGGCGGGGTCAAGCGGTCCGGCTACGGTCGCGAGCTGGCGGAGCACGGGATCCGCGAGTTCTGCAACATCACCACCGTATGGCACGGAGCGTGAGCGTTCCGCGGCTACGATCCCTGGTGTGAACCGCGAAGTTACCCTGCCTCTGATCGTCGACGACCGCGGCACGTTGCAGGTCGCGGCCGCCGACGTCAGCAAACTGCTGCGCACGCTGGGCGGCCGGTGGCTGCATCTGGTGGAGGCGGGCGAGGGCGGGCTCGACGAGGACACGGTCGCGGCGCTGACCATCGAACTCGCCAAGCTCGCCGACCGGATCGACGTGGCGTGCATCGCCCACAGCAGCGGGGGCGCCTCCGGCTAGGGTCGGGGGTGGGGTCGTGGGTGAAGGGGTGTCTTCTTCGGGTGCGGGTCCGCCGTGGCTGGGTGCGCAGTTCCCCGCGCCCCTGAAATCCCTGCCTGACCCCATGTCCCGAATGGCCGGGGCCCGCCCCGCGTCCCGAACAGCCGGGGCCCGCCCCGCGTCCCTGAACCCAGGGCCCGGCGAGCAACGACTCCCGCACCCGGCGACGCACGCGAGGGGCCGTGCCGGTACGTCGCAGCCCGGGTGAAGGGGTGTCTTCTTCGGGTGCGGGTCCGCCGTGGCTGGGTGCGCAGTTCCCCGCGCCCCTGAAATCCCTGCCTGACCCCATGTCCCGAA
>NZ_JBHWEL010000002.1:116120-130258 GCF_042734135.1 Streptomyces sp. NPDC059668
GGCCCGCCCCGCGTCCCTGAACCCAGGGCCCGGCGAGCAACGACTCCCGCACCCGGCGACGCACGCGAGGGGCCGTGCCGGTACGTCGCAGCCCGTCGCTTACGCCCGGATCGAGCAACGGCTCCCCTGCCCGGCCAACGCCTGATCCAGCGGCGACGGGCTCGACGTACCGGCACGGCCCCGCCCCCACCACCACCCGTTCAGAACCCCCGGCACGGCCCCGCCCCCGCCCGCGTCCCGAAAGCGTTGGGCTGCCCCCGTCACCGAAAGCCGGGGGACCCCTCCGCGGCTCGGTCCCGTGCCCCCGGAGCCGGGCTCGACCCGGGTCCCGGAGTGCGTGGCCGGGAGTTCAGCGGGGTGCCTGGCGCCCGGTGTGACCGTGACCCCGGCGGCGCGGGCCGTGACCGTGGCGGGCCCGGAGGGCGTTTCACGGGACGCGCTGGTCCTGCTCCCACAGCGCGTGCCAGAACGCCGTCTCGTAGGACTGGAGCAGACGGCCGTGGCGGTGGGCCCGGTCCTCGTCGACCCGGCCGGCCGCCAGCCCCTCCTGCACGGCGGCCAGCGCCCGCTG
Organism: Streptomyces sp. NPDC059668; assembly: GCF_042734135.1. Classification (NCBI taxonomy): domain Bacteria; kingdom Bacillati; phylum Actinomycetota; class Actinomycetes; order Kitasatosporales; family Streptomycetaceae; genus Streptomyces; species Streptomyces sp. NPDC059668. Next base: position 116,692 of record NZ_JBHWEL010000002.1, read on the forward strand.
CCGCACCTCCGGCGCCGGCGCGGCGAAGTGGTCGAAGAAGCCGCAGGCCTCGTCGTCGAAGCCATAGTGGCTGCGCAGGGCCTCGGCGATCGTCGCGCAGTAGCCGCCCCAGGCCGCGAAGTTGGCGGTCAGGGCGAGCACCACCTCGGCGGGGGAACCGTTCATGGCGAGCCAGGCGATGTACGCGGGATAGCTCTGGCAGCCCGCGAGCGGCTCGTACTCCGCCGCTCGCGTCTCGTCCGCCCCGCAGGCGTCCGTACAGGCGGCCAGCCGGTCCAGGGCGAGCGCCTCCCCCTCCGCCAGCCCGGTGAAGAACGCCGCGCACTCGGGGCCGGTGTCCGGCCGTTCGGCCAGATGCAGGAACGCCCGGCGGTCCGCGGGGATCACATGACCCTGTTCCAGGGCGAGGGCCGCGAGGGTGGAGCGCTGCGCCGCGCCCCGGGCGATCAGCGGCAGCAGCCGGTTCGCATGGGGGTCCGGGGCGAGTTTCCCGGCCGTGCGTTCCAGCAGCTCCCTGGCCGTGCGCGCCATGACGTACTCCTTCGATTCGCCTGTCCGGGGGACCTCCCACCAGCATCCCACTTCGTCCCGAAATTCCCCGCAATGGAGTAGTCCGACGCGATATCCCCACGCTTCCGGGTGATCGTGGGTGGACCACCCCTTCGCATCGTGGGTGATCCATCCTTCCGCCGGGGGACGCGAGTTCCCCGGAAGGCGAAAGAAGGCGCGCTCAATGGCGACTTTGTGCAAACCCTCGGTCTCCGTCCCGGAACACGTGATCACGATGGAGGAGACGCTGGAACTGGCGAGCTCCCGCCACCCGGACCACCCCCAACTGCCGCTGGCACTGCGACTGATCGAGAACACCGGTGTCAAGACCCGGCACATCGTGCAGCCCATCGAAGAGACGCTCAAGCACCCGGGCTTCGAGGACCGCAACAAGGTCTACGAGAGTGAGGCGAAGGCCCGCGTCCCCGCGGTCGTGCAGCGTGCGCTGGACGACGCCGAGCTCCTCACCACCGACATCGACATGATCATCTACGTGTCGTGCACCGGGTTCATGATGCCCTCGCTCACGGCCTGGCTGATCAACACGATGGACTTCAACAGCGACACCCGGCAGATGCCCATAGCCCAGCTGGGCTGTGCCGCCGGCGGCGCCGCGATCAACCGGGCGCACGACTTCTGCACCGCCTACCCCGAGGGCAACGCCCTCATCGTGGCCTGCGAGTTCTGCTCGCTCTGCTACCAGCCGACCGACCTCGGCGTCGGCTCCCTGCTGTCCAACGGACTGTTCGGCGACGGCATCGCCGCGGCCGTCGTCCGGGGCCGCGGAGGCACCGGCATCAAGCTCGAACGCAACGGCTCGTACCTGATCCCCAAGACCGAAGAGTGGATCATGTACGACGTCCGGGCCACCGGTTTCCACTTCCTGCTGGACAAGCGGGTGCCGGGAACGATGGAGCCGCTCGCCCCCGCTCTCCACTCGCTCGCCCGGCAGCACGGCTGGGACGCCTCCGACCTGGACTTCTACATCATCCACGCGGGCGGCCCGCGCATCCTCGACGACCTCAGCAAGTTCCTCGAAGTCCCGCCGGACGCCTTCCGGTTCAGCCGGGCCACGCTCACCGAGTACGGCAACATCGCCAGCGCCGTCGTCCTCGACGCCGCGCGCCGGCTGTTCGACGAGGGCGGCGCCGAGCACGCCTCACGCGGACTGCTCGCGGGCTTCGGACCCGGCATCACCGCGGAGATGTCCCTGGGCCGCTGGCAGGACAACGACGGGGAGCCGGCATGAGCGGCATGACCGAGGAGACGATCACCGAGGCGGTCCCGGCCGTCCACGACTGGCCCGCCCTCGACCTGGCCGGCGTGGACTTCGACCCCGTGCTGGCCGAGCTGATGCGCGAGGGCCCGGTCACCCGGGTCAAGCTGCCCAACGGCGAGGGCTGGGCCTGGCTGGTGACCCGCCACGACGACGTGCGCATGGTCGCCAACGACCCCCGGTTCAGCCGCGAGGCGGTCATGGACCATCCGGTCACCCGCCTCGCCCCGCACTTCATCCCGGCCCGGGGAGCGGTGGGCTTCCTCGACCCGCCCGACCACACCCGGCTGCGCCGGTCGGTGGCCGCCGCCTTCACGGCGCGCGGGGTGGAGCGGGTACGCGAGAAGTCCCGGCGGACGCTCGACGAGCTCGTCGACGAGCTGCTCCAGGACGGTCCGCCCACCGACCTCACCGAGACGGTCCTCGGCCCCTTCCCCATCGCGGTCATCTGCGAGCTGATGGGTGTGCCGGCCATCGACCAGCAGAGCATGCACACCTGGACCCAGTTGATCCTGTCCTCCGCGCACGGCGCGGAGGTCAGCGAGAAGGCCAGGAACGAGATGGGCGCCTACTTCTCGAAGCTCATCGGCGACCGCGGGGGCAGTACCGACGAGGACGTCACCTCACTGCTCGGCGCGGCCGTGGGCCAGGGCGAGATCACTCTGGAGGAGGCCGTCGGTCTCGCCGTCCTCCTCCAGATCGGCGGCGAGGCGGTCACCAACAACTGCGGGCAGTTGTTCTTCCTCCTCCTGACCCGCCCGGACCTGGCCGAACGGCTGCGGGCCGAGCCCGGCATCCGCCCGCGGGCCATCGATGAACTGCTGCGGTACATCCCGCACCGCAGCGCGGTCGGCCTCTCCCGCATCGCGACCGAGGACGTGGACATCAAGGGCGTGCGGATCCGGGCGGGCGAGGCGATCTACGTGTCGTACCTGGCCGCGAACCGCGACCCGGAGGTCTTCTCCGACCCGGAGACCATCGACCTCTCCCGCAGTCCCAACCCGCACGTCGCGTTCGGCTTCGGCCCGCACTACTGCCCGGGCGGAATGCTGGCGAGGCTGGAGTCGGAGCTCCTGGTCGACGCGCTCCTCGACCGGATGCCGGGCCTGCGGCTCGCCGTCGCGCCGGAACAGGTCCCGTTCAGAAAGGGAGCACTGATCCGCGGCCCCGAGGCCCTGCCCGTCAGGTGGTGAGCGGACGATGACCGCGCCCGAAGGGCTCCTCGTACCGCCGGGTCACGGCCGGGTGGTACGGACGCCCGCCCAGCACGTGACGTTCAAGGTGACCGGCTCGCACTCCCGAATGGCCTCCACCTTCGAGGTGTTGGTGCCGCCCGGGTTCGACGTGGGCGCGCATGTGCACACGCGCAGCGAGGAACTGTTCTACGTGCTCGAAGGCGAACTGGACGTGCTCGCCTTCGAACCCCGGATCCGCACCCCCGACAACTGGCAGAAGTGGGAGTCGAGTTCGGGCAGCCGGGTGGTCCGGGCGACACCCGGCACGGTCATCGTCGTCCCGCCGGGCTGCCCGCACGCCTTCTCCAACCCCACCGAGACACCGGCGAAGATGTTCTTCCAGGCGTCACCGCCACCGGACCACGAGCGCTACTTCGAGGAACTGCTGGAGATCCTGGGCACGGGCGGCCCACCGGATCACGCGGCGATCGAGGAACTGCGCAAGCGGTACGACATCGAGCAACTCACCCCTCTGAAGCACCGGTGAGGACGGCGCCCCGGTCTCAGGGACGCGGGGAACCGCGCTCAGGGACGCGGGGAACCGCGCGACCGGCAGCACCGGACCCGCGCCCCCGCGTCGCACGGCTACCGGATCGGCATCCCGGAGAGCGTCCGGGCGATCACCAGCCGCTGGATCTCGCTCGTGCCCTCGAAGATCGTGTAGATGGCGGCGTCCCGGTGCATCCGCTCCACCGGGTACTCACGGGTGTAGCCGTTGCCGCCCAGGATCTGGATCGCCTGTCCGGTGACCTTCTTGGCCGTCTCACTGGCGAACAGCTTGGACATCGACCCCTCGGCCGCCGTGAACGGCCTGCCGTTGACCGCCATCCACGAAGCGCGCCACACCAGCAGACGCGCCGCGTCGATGGAGGTACGCATGTCGGCGAGCTGGAACGCGACACCCTGGTTGTCGATGATCGGCCGCCCGAACTGCTCACGGGTCGTCGCATAGTCGAGGGCGACCTCGTACGCGGCACGGGCGGTGCCCACCGCCATCGCGCCGACGGCCGGACGGGACGCCTCGAACGTGGCCATCGCGGCGTTCTTCACGCGCTCACCGCCGCCCGCCCTGGCCCGCTCACGGGCACGGGCGAGGCGCTCGTCCAGCTTCTCCTTGCCGCCGAGCAGGCAGGAGCCGGGGACACGGACGTCCTCCAGGACGACCTCGGCGGTGTGTGAGGCGCGGATACCGTGCTTCTTGAACTTCTGGCCCTGCGAGAGGCCGGGGGTGTCCGGCGGCACGATGAAGGAGGCGTGGCCCTTGGAGCCGAGGTCCGCGTCGACGACCGCGACGACGACGTGGACGTTGGCGATGCCGCCGTTGGTCGCCCAGGTCTTGGTGCCGTTGAGGACCCATTCGTCCTTGGCCTCGTCGTACACCGCCCGGGTGCGCATGGAGGCGACGTCGGAGCCCGCGTCGGGCTCGGACGAGCAGAAGGCCGCGACCTTGACATCGTTGGCATCGCCGTACATCTGGGGGATCCAGGTACCGATCTGCTCCTCGGTGCCGTTGGCGAGGACGCCCACGGCGGCGAGGCCGGTGCCGACGATGGAGAGGGCTATGCCCGCGTCGCCCCAGAACAGTTCCTCCATGGCCATCGGTATGCCGAGGCCGGTGGCGTCGAAGTACTGCTGGGCGTAGAAGTCGAGGGAATAGATGCCGACCTTCGCGGCTTCTTGGATGACCGGCCAGGGAGTCTCCTCGCGCTCGTCCCACTCGGCGGCCGCGGGACGGATGACATCGGCGGCGAACCCGTGGAGCCAGTCGCGGACCTCCTTCTGTTCGTCGTTGAGCTCCATGGTGAACTCGGCCATGTCCCCTCCAGCGGTGCACTAAAATGTTACTTGCGGTAACTGGAGTCTGTTACTGACCAGTAGAGAAAGTCAACTCCCGAAGCCCCCTCGGCAGCCCGTTCGATGTGCATGGGCTGATGAGTGTTAGTTTGCGCAGGCGTCACCGAATCACCATGGGTGGGGAGAGATCATGGACACCACACAGCGGACCGATCAGCAGAGGTCCGCCGACCGCCGCCGGCGAGAGCTGCTGGAGGCCGCGGACAGAGTGGTGCTCCGCGACGGCCCCGGCGCCTCGATGAACGCCATCGCCGCCGAGGCCGGCATCACCAAGCCCATCCTGTACCGGCACTTCGGCGACAAGGGCGGTCTCTACGCCGCGCTCGCCAAACGGCACACGGACGCCCTCCTCGGAGCGCTGCGGGCCGCGCTGGACGCGCCCGCCGAGCGCCGCGAGCGGGTGGAGGCGACCCTCGACACGTATCTGGCGGCCATCGAGGCACGCCCCCAGGTCTACCGCTTCCTGATGCACCCCTCCGAAGGCGGACAGCCCGGAGACCCGGGCTTCGACGTGGGCAAGCACTCCGCGCCGCTGCTGCGGCGCATGGGCGAGGAACTGGCCGAGGTCATCGAGGAACGAGTGGATCTCGGCCCGGGCAGTCAGCAGTTGGCCCGGGTGTGGGGCCACGGGATCGTCGGCATGATGCATGCGGCCGGGGACTGGTGGCTGGGCGAGCGGCCTTGCACGCGCGCCGAGTTGGTGCGGAGCCTGGCCGATCTGCTGTGGGGCCGGCTGGCCGCCGCCGGGGACCGGGTCGGGGGTCCCGGGTTCTGAGGTCCGTCCCCCGGCCGCGGGCCGGATTCGGCTGACCACGTGGCTCCCCGGGCCCCTGAGCGGCACCGGTCGGGCCCCTCTGCACGGGCACGGGAGAACCGCGCGAGGGGAACCGCGCGAGCGGCCACCCCGCTCCGCGGCCGGCCGACCCTGATCACCTTGCCCAGGACGCCCGTGCCGCCTGCCGCAGCACGCGGTGCCGGCGCCACCCGCTGAGCCGGTCCACGTACAGACCGCCCTCCAGGTGGTCGTGCTCGTGCTGGAGACAGCGGGCGAACCACCCCGTGCCGTGCACGCGCACCGGTTCCCCGTCCGCGGTGAAACCCTCGACGACGGCGTGGTCGTACCGTTCCGTGCCCGCCTCCAGGCCCGGCAGCGAGAGACAGCCCTCAGGACCGCGCAGGACCACACCGTCCGCCTCGACGAGACGTGGGTTCACCACATGTCCCAGATGACGGACCTCGTCGTCGTCCGGGCAGTCGTACACGAACACCCGCAGGGCCGCGCCGACCTGGTTCGCGGCGAGGCCGACGCCCCGTGCCGCGTACATCGTCGCGAACATGTCCTCGACGAGCCGCGCGAGTTCGGGACCGAAGTCGGTGACCTCCTCGCAGGCCGCGCGCAGGACGGGGTCGCCGAGCAGGGTCACCGGGCGGACGCGCCCTCGGGAGCCGGGGATGGAGCCGTGTCGCATGGCGGCAAGGGTACGGTCCTTACTGGCGCGCGAACGTCGCGCGGGCACCGTCGTGGTGCCGCGATTCGGGCACGTGAGTGGATCTCGATAGGCTGAGGCCCACACGGTGCCGGGGGCAGAGGCGCGGCGCGTACGCAAGGAGGATCGAGAAACGATGTCAGGCAACTCGGACCCGCTGACGCCGCGGGCCAAGCTGGCCGTGACGGCGGGCAAGGCGGCGGCGGCCGTCTCGCGGGCCGCCGGACGCGGCAGCGGATCGGTGATCGGCGGCCGGGTGGCACTCAAGCTCGACCCCGACCTGCTGGCCAGGCTCGCCACACACCTGGACGTGATCCTGGTGTCGGCGACCAACGGCAAGACCACGACCACCCGGCTGATCGCGGAGGCGCTCGGCGCCGCGGGCCCGGTCGTGTCCAACGCGCTCGGCGCCAACATGCCCGCGGGCATCACCTCGGCGCTGGCCGGCGGCTCGGACGCCAAGTTCGCGGTCATCGAGGTCGACGAGAAGTACCTCTCCGGTGTGGCGCGCGACACCGACCCGAAGTGCATCGCGCTGCTCAACCTCTCCCGCGACCAGCTCGACCGGGCCGCCGAGACCCGGATGATGGCCGAGCACTGGCGTGAGGGTCTTGCCGGTTCCAAGGCCGTCGTGGTCGCCAACGCCGACGACCCGCTGGTCGTGTGGGCCGCGTCCTCCTCGCCGAACGTCATGTGGGTGGCGGCCGGTCAGATGTGGAAGGACGACGCCTGGTCCTGCCCGTCCTGCGGCGGTGTGATGCAGCGCCCCGGCGACGACTGGTTCTGCGGCGACTGCGGGTTCCGCCGTCCGACGCCGACCTGGGCGCTCTCCGGCGACCACGTCCTCGACCCGCACGGCTCCGCCTGGCCGATCCACCTCCAGCTGCCCGGCCGCGCCAACAAGGCGAACGCCGCCTCGTCGGCCGCCGTCGCCGCCGTCTTCGGAGTGCCCCCGCAGGTCGCCCTGGAGCGCATGTACCAGGTGCAGGCGGTGGCCGGACGCTACGACGTGGTGCAGTTCATGCAGCGCGACCTGCGTCTGCTGCTGGCCAAGAACCCCGCCGGCTGGCTGGAGACGTTCTCCCTGATCGACCCGCCGCCCACCCCGGTCATCCTGTCCGTGAACGCGCGGGGCGCCGACGGCACCGACACCTCCTGGCTGTGGGACGTCGACTACACCCGGCTGACCGGGCACCCGATCTTCGTCCTCGGTGACCGAAAGCTCGACCTCGCGGTGCGCCTCGAGGTCGCGAACCAGTCCTTCCAGGTCTGCGAGACCCTCGACCAGGCCGTGCAGCTCGCACCGCCCGGCCGTATCGAGGTCATCGCGAACTACACCGCGTTCCAGGATTTGAGGCGTCGTGTCGGCAACTGAGCCACGGAGGACGAAGAGAATGAGTGACAACAGCCTGCGTCTGGTGTGGATCTACCCGGACCTGCTGAGCACCTACGGCGACCAGGGCAACGCGCTCGTCGTGGAGCGCCGGGCCCGCCAGCGCGGACTCGACGTCGCCCGCCTCGACGTGCGCAGCGACCAGCCGATCCCCACCTCCGGTGACATCTACCTGATCGGTGGCGGCGAGGACCGGCCGCAGCGGCTCGCCGCGGAGCGGCTGCGCCGCGACGGAGGCCTGCACCGCGCGGTCGGCAACGGCGCGATCGTCTTCTCGGTGTGCGCCGGCTACCAGATCCTCGGCCACGAGTTCATCAACGACCTCGGGCAGCGCGAGCCGGGCCTCGGCCTGCTCGACGTGGTCTCGACGCGCGGCGAGGGCGAGCGGTGCGTGGGTGACGTGCTCGGGGACATCGACCCGCGCCTGGGCCTGCCGCAGCTGACCGGTTTCGAGAACCACCAGGGCGTCACCCACCTCGGCCCCACCGCGCGCCCGTTCGCGCAGGTGCGGCTCGGCAAGGGCAACGGCACCGGCGACGGCACCGAGGGCGCGTACAACGACACGGTCTTCGGTACGTACATGCACGGGCCCGTGCTCGCCCGTAACCCGCAGATCGCCGACCTGCTGCTGAAGCTGGCGCTCGACGTGAACGCGCTGCCGCCGATCGACGACCGCTGGTACGAGGCGCTCCGCGGCGAGCGCATCGCCTCCGCGCAGCAGCCGGCCTGAGCCGGCACGCCGCCACCGGCCCGCCACCACCCGGACGCGCCACGGCGTGACCGGCGCACCGGCGGCGGTCCGGCGGACCCGGCACGACGTACACAGGGGCGGGGCGGGAGGGGGACGGACCCGCGCCCCCGCTGGGGTGTGCGAGCGGGGGCGCTCACACCCCCCCGACGCCGGGGGCCGGCGCCCGCGGGGGGGGGGCCGGCCCCCCCCCCCCCTCCTACCCCGCGCGCGTCTCCCCCCACCCCCCCCCCCCCCCCAAGGTGTGTACGGCACGGTGGACACAAGAGCCCGCCTGACAGCCGGTCCGCTCACTTGTGCGGGCGAGTCCACCAGGCGGACGCCCGCTACGGCACGACCCCGTCCCGCCGGTAGGGTGATCGGGATTCCAGCCGGACAACGTGGTCCGGTCCCCGGCCCACGTTGAGAAGGTATTCCGGGCTATGCGCATTGGTGTCCTCACGTCCGGCGGCGACTGCCCCGGCCTGAACGCCGTCATCCGGTCCGTCGTGCACCGCGCCGTCGTCGACCACGGCGACGAGGTCATCGGCTTCCGGGACGGCTGGAAAGGGCTTCTGGAGTGCGACTACCTGAAGCTCGACCTCGACGCGGTGAGCGGCATCCTGGCCCGCGGCGGCACGATGCTCGGCTCCTCCCGGGTCCAGCCCGCGCATCTGCGTGACGGCGTGGAGCGGGCCAGGGGGCATGTCGAGGAGCTCGGCCTCGACGTGGTCATCCCGATCGGCGGCGAGGGGACCCTGAAGGCGGCCCGGCTGCTCTCGGACGGCGGTCTGCCGATCGTCGGCGTACCGAAGACCATCGACAACGACATCGCCGTCACGGACGTGACCTTCGGCTTCGACACGGCCGTCGGCGTCGCGACCGAGGCCCTGGACCGGCTGAAGACCACCGCCGAGTCCCACCAGCGGGTGCTGATCGTGGAGGTCATGGGCCGCCACACCGGCTGGATCGCGCTGCACTCCGGCATGGCGGCCGGCGCCCACGCCATCGTCGTACCGGAGCGCCCCTTCGACATCGAGGAGCTGGCCGCCAAGGTGGGCGAGCGCTTCGAGGCGGGCAAGCGGTTCGCCATCGTCGTGGCCGCGGAGGGCGCCAAGCCGCGCGCGGGCACGATGGCGTTCGACGAGGGCGTGAAGGACGTCTACGGGCACGAGCGGTTCGCCGGCATCGCCCGGCAGCTCTCCCTCGAACTGGAGGAGCGCCTCGGCAAGGAGGCCCGTCCGGTGATCCTCGGGCACGTCCAGCGCGGCGGCACACCGACCGCCTACGACCGGGTGCTCGCGACGCGCTTCGGCTGGCACGCCGTGGAGGCGGCGCACCGGGGCGAGTTCGGCATGATGACCGCGCTGCGCGGGACCGACATCGTGATGGTGTCCCTCGCGGAGGCGGTGGAGACGCTGAAGACGGTGCCCGAGGAGCGGTACGCCGAAGCGGAGTGCGTGCTCTGAGCCCCTGACGCGGCCCTCCCGCCGCGGGTTCGTGACGGCCTGTCCTCCGGTTCCCCGCGCCCCCCGCCGGGGCACGGGTGCCCACCCCGGTCATTGCGGCGACCGGGGCCGGTTCTACTCTGGTCCGGACAGACAGCGCACAACCCGTACTAATCAGGAGCCGGCGGATGGAACACAGCGGGCACGGCATGACCATGGATCTGCCGCCGTTCACGCTGGGGAGGGGGCTCGGATGGTCGGCGGACTCCTTCTTCCTCGTCGCCTGTCTGGTGGGCCTCGGGCTGTACGGCTGGGGGGTCGTGCGGCTCGCCCGGCGCGGTGACAAGTGGTCGGCGGGACGGACCGTCTCCTTCGTCGTCGGTGTGCTGACCGTGATGCTGATGATGTGCACCAGGCTGAACGACTACGGCATGGTCATGTTCAGCGTGCACATGGTGCAGCACATGGTGATCAGCATGCTGTCGCCCATCCTGATCCTGCTCGGGGCACCGATCACGCTCGCGCTGCGGGCCCTTCCGGTGGCGGCCAGGCGGGGCACCAAGGGGCCGCGTGAACTGCTGCTGATGTTCCTGCACAGCCGGTACATGCGGATCATCACGCACCCCGCGTTCACGATTCCGCTGTTCATCGCGAGCCTGTACGGCCTGTACTTCTCCCCCGTCTTCGACTTCCTGATGGGGTCGAGGACCGGGCACACCCTGATGATGTGCCACTTCCTCGCCGTCGGCCTGGTCTTCTTCTGGCCGATCATGGGCGTGGACCCCGGACCGCACCGGCCGGGCTATCTCATGCGGATGCTGGAACTGTTCGCCGGTATGCCGTTCCACGCGTTCTTCGGCATCGCGCTGATGATGGCGTCCACGCCGATGGTCGACACGTACAAGAACCCGCCCGCCTCGCTCGCCGTCGACGCGCTCACCGACCAGAACGCGGCGGGCGGCATCGCCTGGGCGTTCAGCGAGATCCCCTCCGTCCTGGTGCTGCTCGCGCTGCTCTTCCAGTGGTACGGCTCCGAGCAGCGGCAGGCCCGCCGTACGGACCGGGCGGCGGACCGCGACGGCGACAAGGAACTCGAGGCGTACAACGCCTATCTGGCCTCGCTCAACGCCCGCAGCAGCTGAATCACCTCCCGACCGCCGGACCAGCCCTGGCGAACCTTCTCCCGCCGGGTGAAAATGGCCCATGGCCACGGCCCGCGTCGCGGACCCGCGGGAGAAGGGTGTGCTGCGATGCCCGGTTCGACGAAGACCATGGGGGTGCTCACCGTCGGTGGGCTCGTCGTCGTGACGGCCTATACGGTCGCGCTCGGCAGCAACGGCTGGCTGTGGTTCGGCTGGGTGGTGCTCGGCCTGATCACGATCGCGATGGTCGCCGCGCGCGGAGCGTGACGGGGGCCGCGCTCACTGCCGCGGCAGCCGTCCCGCCGAGTGCACGCCCGGCTGGTACTTGGGCAGCCGGGCGGTGATCCGCATGCCCGCACCCACGGCCGTCTCGATGACGAGGCCGTAGTCGTCCCCGTAGACCTGGCGGAGCCGGTCGTCGACGTTGGACAGACCGATGCCGTCCGAGGGGCTGACCTCGCCGGTGAGGATGCGGCGCAGCCGTTCGGGGTCCATTCCGGCGCCGTTGTCCTCGATGACGACCAGCGCCTCGGCGCCCGCGTCCTGCGCGGTGATGCTGATGTGGCTCTTTCTCGACTTGTCGGTCTTGCCCTCCAGGCCGTGTTTGACGGCGTTCTCCACCAGGGGCTGGAGACAGAGGAAGGGCAGCGCGACCGGCAGCACCTCGGGCGCGATCTGGAGGGTGACCGAGAGCCGGTCCCCGAAGCGGGCCCGCACCAGCGCCAGATAGTGGTCGATGGCGTGCAGTTCGTCGGCGAGGGTGGTGAAGTCGCCGTGCCTGCGGAACGAGTAGCGGGTGAAGTCGGCGAACTCCAGCAGCAGTTCGCGGGCGCGCTCCGGGTCGGTGCGGACGAACGAGGCGATCACCGCGAGCGAGTTGAAGATGAAGTGCGGGGAGATCTGGGCGCGCAGGGCCTTGATCTCGGCCTCGATCAGGCGGGTACGGGACCGGTCGAGGTCGGCGAGCTCCAGTTGCACCGAGACCCAGCGGGCGACCTCGCCCGCCGCCCGGACCAGCACGGCGGACTCGCGGGGCGCGCAGGCCACGAGCGCGCCGTGCACCCGGTCGTCGACCGTGAGCGGCGCGACCACGGCCCAGCGCAGTGCGCAGTCCGGCTCCTCGCACCGGAGCCGGAAGGCCTCACCGCGGCCGGTCTCCAGCGGACCGCCCAGCCGGTCCATGATCTCGGTGCGGTGGTGCTCCCCTGCACCGTCCCAGGCCAGCACGGTGTCCTGGTCGGTGAGGCAGAGCGCGTCGGTGCCGAGCAGGGTGCGCAGCCGCCGCGCGGAGCGGCCGGCGGTCTCGCCGGTCAGGCCCGCGCGCAGCGGCGGTGCGGCGAGCGAGGCGGTGTGCAGGGTCTCGAAGGTGGCGTGCTCGACGGGGGTGCCGAGGCCGCCGAGGTTCTCGGGCCGCGCGGTCCGCCGGCCGAGCCAGAACCCGGCGGCGAGCAGCGGGAGCACGGCCACGCACAGCCCGGCCAGGAATCCGCTCACGCCTCGGCCTCCTTCGTGTGCGCGGCCGCGCGCACCTGGCCGTCGGACAGTTCCTCGGGGAGGTGGAAGCGGGCCAGGATCGCCGCCGTGCCGTGCGGTACCCGGCCGGGTGTCGCCAGCGACACCAGGATCATGGTGAGGAATCCGAGGGGGACCGACCAGAGCGCGGGCCAGGCGAGCAGCGCGTGCGGCACGCCGGAGCGGGGGTAGCCCGCCATGGTCGCGGCGACCGCCACGAAGGCCGCCCCGCCGCCCACCAGCATGCCGGCGGCCGCGCCCTGCGGGGTCAGCCGCCGCCACCAGATGCCGAGGACGAGCAGGGGGCAGAAGGACGAGGCGGACACGGCGAAGGCGAGTCCCACGGCGTCGGCGACCGGCAGTCCGCCCACGATCACGCTGGCGGCGAGCGGCACCACCATGGAGAGCACCGTGCCGAGCCTGAAGTGGCGGACCCCGCGCGAGGGCAGCACGTCCTGGGTGAGGACCCCGGCCACCGCCATGGTCAGTCCGGACGCGGTGGACAGGAACGCCGCGAAGGCGCCGCCGGCCACCAGCGCGCCCAGGAGGTCCGCTCCGAGTCCGCCGATCACCCGGTCGGGAAGCAGCAGGACGGCGGCGTCCGCGTTCCCGGTGAGGCTGAGTTCGGGGGCGTACAGCCGGCCCAGCGCCCCGTAGACGGGCGGCAGGAGGTAGAAGGCGCCGATCAGTCCGAGAACGGCGACGGTGGTGCGGCGGGCGGCGACCCCGTGCGGGCTGGTGTAGAAGCGGACGACCACGTGCGGGAGTCCCATGGTGCCGAGGAAGGTGGCGAGGATCAGTCCGTAGGTGGCGTAGAGCGGGCGTGGCGCGCCGCCGCGGCCCGCGCCGGGGCGCGACGCCCCCGCCGCCCCCCCGGCCGGGCCCGCCGCGCGCGGGCCGCCCCGGCGCGTCTGCCGCGGGGCCCGGCCGGGGGCGCGGGGGGC
>NZ_JBHWEL010000002.1:130268-170089 GCF_042734135.1 Streptomyces sp. NPDC059668
GTGCGTCGCGCGGCGACCCCGTGTGGGCTGGTTTCTCAGCTGACTCCCACTTGCGGGAGTCCCTTGGTGCCGCGTACGGTGGCTAGGATAAGTCCGTAGGTGGGTTATTGGGGGCTTTCCTCGCGGCGGGTCGCCGGCGAGGTCGACATGCCGCCGTTCCCGGCGCGGTCGGCGGCCGGTACCGGGTCCCCCTTCTGGAAGGTCAGCCGGGTGCCGCGGGTGATGCGGTGGGCGCCGGCCGGGAGCCGGACCCGCTCGCTCCGGTAGCGCCGGCCGTCCACGGTTCCCGTCACCGTGACGGCGAGCGGGTCCGGGAGTCTCAGGTCGAGGGTGTCGTCGAAGCGGACGACCCGTTGCGCGCGGAAGGTCGCCGGTTCGTCGAAGGCGCCGCGCGGGGCGCCGTCGCCCTGCCAGGCGAGGACCAGGAAGAGCGCCGGGACCAGCAGGGCGGTGAGCTTCAGCCAGTACTGGAAGGCCTGCACGAAGGTGATGCTGCGCATGCCGCCGGCGGCGACCGTGGCGACCACGACGACGGCGACGAGCACTCCTCCGAACCAGTCGGGCGCGTCGGTCAGCACCGCCAGTGTGAGTCCCGCGCCCTGGAGCTGGGGCAGCAGGTAGAGCCAGCCGACGCCGACGACGAAGGCACCGGCGAGCCGCCGGACCGCCTGCGAGCCGAGCCGCGCCTCGGCGAAGTCGGGCAGCGTGTAGGCGCCGGAGCGGCGCAGCGGGGCCGCGACGAACAGGAGCAGCACCAGATAGCCCGCCGTGTATCCGACGGGGTACCAGAGCATGTCCGGGCCCTGGACGAGCACCAGGCCCGCGATGCCGAGGAAGGAGGCGGCGGAGAGGTACTCCCCGCTGATCGCGGCCGCGTTCAGCCGTGGGCCCACGGTGCGCGAGGCGACGTAGAAGTCGGAGGTGGTCCGGGACATCCGCAGGCCGAACGCCCCGACCAGGACGGTCGCGACGACGACGAGGGCGACGGCGGGCACCGCGTAGTTCTGGTTCACCGGGCGGGGCTCCTCGTGCCGCGACCGCCGGGACCCGTCGTCCCGCGTCCCGCGGGTCCCCTCACGCCCCGCCCCTCGACGGTCCTCGACACCACCTCAGCGGTCCTCGACCAGACGCACGAAGTCCCGTTCGTTGCGCTCCGCGCGGCGCACGTACCAGCGGGCCAGCAGGACGAGCGGCGGGTAGACGCAGAAACCGAGCACGGCCCATTCCAGGCTCGCGCCGTCCGGTATCGCGGCGAAGACCAGGGGCAGCGGTCCGACGAGGAGCACCAGGACGGCGAACACCACCAGTGCGACCCGGAGTTGACTGCGCATCAGGGAGCGGACGTAGGTGTGGCCGAGCGTGGTCTGTTCGTCGATCTCGGTCCTGGGCCGGTAGTAGGCGGACGTGCGGCGGGTGCGCCGGGGCGCTCCGGTGACGACCACCCGGCGTTCGGTCGGATCCTGCGGCACGCCGTTCCCCCTCAGCTGCTGGTCCGGCGCATCAGCAGGTCACGCAGTTCGCGCGTGTGCCGGCGGCTGACCTGGAGTTCGACGGAGTCCACGAGAACGCTCACCGTACCCGCGTCCAGGCGGAGTTCGCCTATGTGGCGCAGGGCTACCAGGTGGCGGCGGTGGATGCGGACGAAGCCGCGGGACCGCCAGCGTTCCTCAAGGGTGGACAGCGGTATGCGGACCAGATGGCTGCCCTGCGCGGTGTGCAGGCGCGCGTAGTCGCCGTGCGCCTCGACGTGGGTGATGTCCTCGACGGACACGAAGCGGGTCACCCCGCCGAGTTCGACGGAGATGTGGTCGGGGTCGGGTTCGTGCACGGGGATCAGCGGTGCGGTGCGCCGGAGTTGGTCCGCCCGGCGGACGGCCTCGGCGAGCCGCTCCCTGCGCACCGGCTTCAGTACGTAGTCGACGGCCTTGAGGTCGAAGGCCTGGACGGCGAAACCCTCGTGCGCCGTGACGAAGACGACCAGCGGCGGACGGGCGAATCCGGTGAGCAGCCGGGCCAGGTCGAGTCCGTCGAGTCCGGGCATGTGGATGTCCAGGAAGACGACGTCGATCGCCTCGGGCCCGTCGGGTCCGGAGGCGAGGGCCCGGTTGATCCGGCGCAGCGCCTCGGTCGCGTCGCTCGCGCCCTCGGCGCCGGCGACCCGGGGATCGGCGTTGAGGAGATAGAGAAGCTCCTCCAGGGACGGTTGTTCGTCGTCGACGGCGAGCACGCGCAGCATGGAAGTGGAGTGTAAGAGCGATTCGTACGCCTGGACATGTGCGGGGCATGGACGTTCTCGCTGGATACAGTGCCGCCATGAACAGCAAGCCCGGGATGTTCGACGAACTCGACCGCAAGATCATCACAGCCCTGATGGCCAATGCCCGGACGAGCTTCGCCGAGATCGGCGCGGCGATCGGCCTGTCGGCGACCGCCGTCAAGCGGCGGGTGGACCGGCTCCGGGAGACCGGTGTGATCACCGGGTTCACGGCGACGGTGAAGCCGACGGCGCTCGGCTGGCGCACCGAGGCGTACGTCGAGGTGTACTGCGAGGGCGCGGCGCCGCCCCGGCGGCTCGCGGAGGTGGTCCGCAACCATCCGGAGATCACCGCCGCCATGACGGTGACCGGGGGCGCGGACGCGCTGCTGCATGTACGTGCCACCGATGTGGACCACTTCGAGGAGGTCCTGGAGCGGATCCGCACCGAGCCGTTCATCCGGAAGACGATCAGCTACATGGTGCTGTCCCATCTGCTGCCGGAGGCCCCCGAGGCGGGCGCGACCCATGCTGCCCCGGAAGAGGCCCAGGACGCAGCAAACGTGCGCTGACCACCGTGATTGCGCAGCGATACTGCGTACACACGCAGCTCTCCTCGCTTGTCGCCCGTATCCCCCGTTTCCTACCTTTGAGGCACCCCCGTCAACACCGCAGGAAGCGGAGGAACCTCTCTGTGCCTGACAGCCGTGTGCCGCGCCCTCGGCGCTTTCTGGTCTGTGAACCCAGACACTTCGCCGTGCAGTACGCGATCAACCCCTGGATGCACCCTGACACCCGAGTGGACGTCGATCTGGCCCAAGGCCAGTGGGAGGCGCTGATCAGCGCCTATCGTGCCCATGGGCACACCGTGGACACCGTGGAGCCGGTGGCGGATCTCCCGGACATGGTGTTCGCGGCGAACTCCGCGCTCGTCCTCGCGGGCCGTGTCTTCGGTTCGCTCTTCCACGCCCCCCAGCGCCGCCCCGAGTCCAGCGCCTACGAGACCTGGTTCAAGGCCGCCGGCTTCGACGTCTACCGTCCCGAATCCGTGTGCGAGGGCGAGGGCGACCTCGTCCCGGTGGGCCGCTACCTCCTGGCGGGCACCGGCTTCCGTACGACCCCGCAGGCGCACCGCGAGGTCCAGGAGTTCTTCGGCGTCCCGGTGATCGGTCTCCAGCTGGTGGACGCGCGCTTCTACCATCTGGACACGGCCCTGTTCGTCCTGGAGGAGGGGCCGGGGGCGAACATCGCCTACTACCCGGAAGCCTTCTCGCCCGGCAGCCGCGAGGTGCTGGCACGGCTCTTCCCGGACGCGGTGATCGCGACCCGCGAGGACGCGATGACCTTCGGTCTGAACTCCGTCTCCGACGGCCGTCACGTCTTCATCTCGCCGCGTGCCGAGGCTCTCGCCGACCAGATCGCCCGGCACGGCTACGTCCCCGTCCCCGTCGACCTCTCCGAGTTCCACAAGGCCGGCGGCGGCATCAAGTGCTGCACCCAGGAGATCCGCTCATGACCGCTCCCGCCCGTACGCGTACGTCCGCCGACCTGATCCGCGCCGAGGGCCCGGTCCTCGCCCACAACTACCACCCTCTCCCCGTCGTCGTCGCCCGCGCCGAGGGCACCTGGGTCGAGGACGTCGAGGGCCGCCGCTACCTCGACATGCTGGCGGGCTACTCGGCTCTCAACTTCGGCCACCGCAACCCCGTGCTCATCGAGGCGGCGCACCGCCAGCTCGACCGGCTCACCCTGACCTCCCGCGCCTTCCACAACGACCAGCTGGCCCACTTCGCGGCCTCCCTGGCCGAGCTGACGGGCCTGGACATGGTCCTGCCGATGAACACCGGCGCCGAGGCGGTGGAGAGCGCCGTCAAGGTGGCCCGCAAGTGGGCCTACGAGGTCAAGGGCGTCGCCCCGGACCGGGCGACGATCGTCGTGGCCGCGGACAACTTCCACGGCCGTACGACCACGATCGTCAGCTTCTCCACGGACGAGTCGGCCCGCAGCGGCTTCGGCCCCTTCACCCCGGGCTTCCGGATCGTCCCGTACAACGACCTCGCGGCGCTCGAAGCGGCCGTGGACGAGACGACCGCGGCCGTGCTGATCGAGCCCATCCAGGGCGAGGCGGGCGTCGTCATCCCCGACGACGGCTATCTGACCGGTGTGCGCGAACTGACCACCCGGGCGAACTGCCTGTTCGTCGCGGACGAGATCCAGTCGGGTCTGGGGCGGACGGGCAGCACCCTCGCCGTCGACCACGAGGGCGTCGTCCCGGACATGCTGCTGCTCGGCAAGGCGCTCGGCGGCGGCATCGTGCCGGTGTCGGCGGTGGTGGCGCGCCGGGACGTCCTGGAGGTGCTGCGCCCCGGCGAGCACGGCTCCACGTTCGGCGGCAACCCGCTCGCCGCGGCGGTCGGCTCGGCGGTCGTCGAGCTGCTGGAGACGGGTGAGTTCCAGCGCCGGGCGGCCGAGCTGGGCGTGGTGCTGCGGGACGGGCTCCAGGCGCTCGTGGGCACGGGGGTGGAGGGCTTCCGCTCGCGCGGGCTGTGGGCGGGCGTCGACATCGACCCGTCCATCGGCACCGGCCGCGAGATCAGCGAGGGCCTCATGCGCGAAGGGGTCCTGGTCAAGGACACCCACGGCTCGACCATCAGGCTGGCCCCGCCGCTGACCATCACCGCGGACGAACTCCGGTCCGCTCTCGCGGCCCTGGGGAAGGTTCTGGCACAAGGGGTCTGATACCGGCCACGGGGCCACAGAGAGTGACACCCGAACGGTTACCCCCGGCGACGGGCGCGCCTACACTGATCGCTCCCCGGGGAGGACCCGGAGGAGCAGAGGAGCGCCTCAGGTGTTTTATCACGTGCTCAAACATGTGCTTCTGGGTCCGCTGTTGAGGCTGGCGTTCCGGCCTCGGATCGAGGGCCTTGAGCACATACCGTCGTCGGGGGCCGCCATCGTGGCGGGCAACCACCTGTCCTTCTCGGACCACTTCCTGCTGCCCGCGATCCTCAAGCGGCGGATCACCTTCCTCGCGAAGGCGGAGTACTTCACCGGGCCGGGCGTCAAGGGCCGTCTGACGGCGGCGTTCTTCCGCAGCGCCGGCCAGATCCCGGTGGACCGCTCGGGCAAGCAGGCGGGCCAGGCCGCGATCCGGGAGGGCGTCGGCGTACTGCGCCGGGGCGACCTGCTCGGCATCTACCCGGAGGGCACCCGCTCGCACGACGGACGCCTCTACAAGGGCAAGGTCGGCGTCGCGGTCATGGCCCTGCAGGCCCGGGTGCCGGTCGTCCCCTGCGCGATGATCGGCACCTTCGAGGCGCAGCCGCCGGGCCAGAAGATCCCCGACTTCCGCCCCGTGGTGATCCGCTTCGGCGAGCCCCTCGACTTCTCGCGCTACGCCGGCATGGAGAACGAGAAGGCCATCCTGCGCGCCGTCACCGACGAGATCATGTACGCCATCCTCACCCTCTCCGGGCAGGAGTACGTCGACCGGTACGCCGCCGACGTCAAGGCCGAGGTGGCCGCCGAGAACGCGCGCAGGTTCCCGCGGATGCCGTTGAGCTGACGGTCCGGCGCGACAGCGGGCGGCGCGGGCGGGCGGTACGGAGACGCGAAAGGGGCGGCCGGAGGACCGGCCGCCCCTTCGTGTGCGGCGTGTTACGGCGCCGGCGTGGCGTGCGGCGTGCACGTCACATCGGCCGAGTCCGTCCTGCCGGTGAGCAGGTAGGTGTCCACCCGCGTGTTGATGCACGGGTTGACCAGGCCGGTCACACCGTGCGAGCCCGCGCCCTGCTCGGTGATGAGACGGGAGCCCTTGAAACGCTTGTGCAGTTCGACCGCGCCCGGGTACGGGGTGGCGGCGTCACGCGTGGACTGCACGATCAGGACGGTCGGCAGCCCCTTGCCGGTCCTGACCTCGACCGGGTTCTGCTGCTTGACCGGCCAGGTGGCGCACGGCAGGTTCAGCCACGCGTTGGCCCACGTCATGAACGGGTAGGACTTGTCGAGCCGCGTGTTGTCCTTGTCCCACTTGTTCCAGCTGGTGGGCCACTTGGCGTCGGTGCACTCGACGGCGGTGTAGACGGCGTTGCCGTTCTCCGCGCTGATGTTGCCCGCCGTGTCGGACAGGTCCGGAGCGGCGGCGTCCACCAGCGCCTGGGTGTCACCGGCGACGTACTTGCTGAACACCGACGCGACCGGTACCCACGACGAGTCGTAGTACGGGGCGCTCTGGAAGAAGGAGATCAGCTCGGCGGGTCCGACGACCCCGCCCAGCGGGCTCTTCTTCGCGGCGGCGCGCAGCTTCAGCCACTGGTTCTGCACCTTCGCGCGGGAGTCGCCGAGGTGGAAGGCCGCGTCGTTCTTGGCGACCCAGTCCTCCCAGTCCTTCCAGCGGCCCTCGAAGGCGACATCCTGCTCCAGGTTGGCCTGGTACCAGATGTTGTCCCGCGCCGGGTTGACGACGCTGTCCACGAGCATGCGGCGGACGTGCCCTGGGAAGAGCGTGCCGTAGACGGCGCCGAGGTAGGTGCCGTACGAGACGCCCAGGTAGTTGAGCTTCTTCTCACCGAGTCCGGCGCGGATGACGTCCAGGTCGCGCGCGGTGTTCGGCGTGGTCATCTGCGCCAGCACGGCCTTGCCGCTGCGCTCGGCACAGCCGTCCGCGTACTCGGCGGCGAGCTTGCGCTGAGCGCGCTTGTCGGCCTCGGAGTCCGGGACCGGGTCGGCCTTGGGCGCCTTCACGAACTCCTGCGGGTCGATGCAGGAGATGGGTGCCGAGTGGCCGACACCGCGCGGGTCGAAGCCCACGAAGTCGTAGGCCTTCGCGGTGTTCGCCCAGATCGGGTTCTTGCCGGTGACACGAGTGGGGAAGCGCATGCCGGAGCCGCCCGGGCCGCCCGGGTTGTAGACGAGGGCGCCCTGGCGCTCCGCCTTCGTCCCGGTGTTCCCGATACGGTCGACGGCGAGCTTGATCTGCTTGCCGTTCGGGTGCGCGTAGTCCAGCGGCACGCTGACCCAGCCGCACTGGATGGGCTTCACGAAGCCCCAGTCCGCCGGGCAGTCCTGCCAGTTGATACCGGCCTTCTCGGCCCGGGCGGCGGCGATCGCCGCACCACGGGCCTCGCGGTCCTGGCCGTGGCGCGAGGCGGCGGTGGCCGACGGCGCCGCCATGGCTCCGGCTATCAGGGTCGCCGTGACGAGCGCTCCGGCCGAGCCGAGCGCTGTCACTCGTCTCGTCGGTCTCAAAGCCCTCAAGTGGGACCTCCCCGTACATCGTTGCGATTGGTACGGGGATCCTTTCTGCTGTGAGGTCCCTGAGAACAGGGGTGACCGGGCTTCTTTACTAATCCGATAAGCGGTGTACAGCACCCCGTTGAGCGGATACTCACCCGAACGACCCCAACGCCTCGTCCAGAACCCGGCGCAGCCGCAGCGCGTCCGGGGCCAGTGCGCTCACCAGAACAGCGGGTCCGACCAGCGGTTGGACGGCCGCGCACTCCCCCAAAACCCGGGCAGGCGGCATCCGCTCCTCGAACTCGGGCCGCACGACGAGCAGTTGCCCGAGGGCACGATATCCACCGAGGACGGCGGGACCGTCCCATCCACCGGGCGCGCCGGGGCCGCACGACAACTCCTGGTCCAGCAGCGTCCGTCCGCCGAGCCGCAGGGTGAGACGGCTGGTGAGCCGGCCCGGTGGCTCACCGACGCGACCGAGTACCTGCTCCTCGCGGAAGACGAGCCGCGCGCCACGCGCCAGGTCGATCCCCGAGGTGACGTGCAGATCACTCCCGTTCGCGGAGATCAACTGCTCGGGAAGCCAGTGCAGTTCACCCCCGCCCGCGACGCGCAGCCGTACGTCGTAGCGGGCCTCGCCCTTGGCCTGCCCCGGCAGCGCGATGGTCGCGGCGGCCGACCCCACGTGCAGGCGCGCCCCTTCGCCGACGGTCGCCTCCACGGCGAAACGGTCGTTGCCGAGCGGACCGCTCATCGCGCCGACGAGCATCACCCGCGCCTCGTCGCCGTGTGCCCGGGTGCGGCGCGGCGCGATCGGCCCCTCGCCGTCCAGCACGGGCAGCGAGGTGCCTCCCCGGCCGTCGGCGCGTGCCCCGATCCGTGCGGTGGCCCGTACGCCCGCCGTCGTCACGCCGTCCACGCGGCGAGCCGTTCCCGCACCCAGTCCGCGACCGCCGAGACACCGTCCTCGGTCCTCAACGACTGGAGGACGACCGGCAGTTCGCCGCGCTGCGCCTTGGCGTCCGCGGCCATCCGGCCCAGGTCGGAACCCACGTGGGGAGCGAGGTCGGTCTTGTTGACGACGAGCAGGTCGGCGGTGGTGACCCCGGGGCCGCCCTTGCGCGGGATGTCGTCGCCGCCCGCCACGTCGATCACGAAGACCTGCGCGTCGACCAGCCCCTTGGAGAAGGTGGCCGTGAGGTTGTCGCCCCCGGACTCGACCAGGATCAGGTCCAGCGGCCCGACCTCGTCCTCCAGGTCCTCCACCGCTTCGAGGTTCGCGGAGATGTCGTCCCGGATCGCGGTGTGCGGGCAGGCCCCCGTCTCGACGGCGGTGATCCGCTCGGGGGGCAGCACCGCCTCGCGCAGCAGGAACTCGGCGTCCTCGCGGGTGTAGATGTCGTTCGTCACGACCGCGAGCGACAACTCGTCGCGCAGGGCCCGGCAGAGCGCCGCGACGGTCGCGGTCTTTCCGGATCCCACGGGCCCGCCGAGCCCGATCCGCAGGGCCCTCCGTGAGCCGTCCGGACGCCGTGCGTCGGCACTCACGGCGGACGCCCCGTCGTGACCGTGACGATGGTCGAGGTGCATGATTGCGGCTCCGTTTCCCGGCCGAGACCGATTCTCCGACGTTTTCCAACTTCCAGGCGTCTATGGACCTTCCGGCGCCTTTGTACCGTCCGGCACCTTCCGACCCTCCGGCGCCTTCAGACCGTCCGGCACCTTCCGACCCTCCGGCGCCTTCAGACCGTCCGGCAACTCTGGGCCTTCCGGCACCTTCCGACCCTCCGGCGCCTTCGAACCGTCCGGCGTCTGCGAACCGTCCGGTGCCTTCGAACCGTCCGGCAACTCCCGGCCCTCCGGCTCTTCGGGCCGTCCCCTGCGCCGGCTTTCCGGCTCGGGCCCGCACATCCAGCCCGTCCAGCGTTTGAGGACGAGCCCTTCGGGCGAACGGGGGTCCGGGGGCGGAGCCCCCGGGCGGCCAGGACCACCAACGCCCACCCCGACCCCCTACGACGCGAACAACCGCACAGCCCAAGCGGCATGCGCCTCCGCACTGATCTCCAGCAGCGGAGCACCCCCCGCGGGCAACGCGTCGACCCCGTCGAGCACCACGCGCCGCGCGGCCTCGGCCGCCCGCTGGGCCACCCGGTCCAACTCCGGCGCCAGCCGGGCCAGTACCGCCGTGGCGTCGAAGGGGTCCAGGCTGAGCAACCGCACGGTCGCCGTCGCCGGCCCGCTGACACTCTCGTACGCGGAGCAGTACGCGGCGTCCTCGGGCCCGAGTCCGGCGCCCCTGGCCACCACCCCGAGCACCACGGGCTGGTGGGCTCCCTTGGGGAACTCCCCGGCAAGCGCGTCGAGTTCCTCGGACGGCCAGGCCGCCCGCGCCGCCCGCGTCAGCTGCCGCCCGAGCCGCCGCGCGGCCCCGCGCAGAGCGGGCGACGGTGTCCGCGCGTCCGCTGCCGCGTCCAGTGCCACCGGGTCGACGCCGAGCGCGGCCGCCGCGGCGAGGGCTGCCGACACCAGCCCCGTCGTGTGCAACCGCCCCCGGCAGAAGTCCTCCAGGCTCGCCGCCCCGCTGATCCGCCCGGCCTTGACGGCCGCCTCGGCCCCGCCGGAGTGGGCGTGCCCGCCGGCGGGGAAGCGGCCGTCCGCCAGGACGAGAAGTGCCGCGCGGGACATCAGAAGAGGAAGTAACGCTGGGCCATGGGCAGTTCCGCGGCCGGTGTCGCCTCGACCAGCTCGCCGTCGATGTGCACGGCGAAGCTGTCGGGATCGACGCGTACGCGCGGCCGGGCGTCGTTCTCCCGCATGTCGGCCTTGGTCACCCCCCGGGTCGAGTCGATCGCCATGAACCTCTTGCTCAGCGAGAGCCGTTCCGGCAGCCCGTCCTCGATCGCGAGCGGTGCCACGAAGTTGAACGAGTTCGCGGCGGGCGCCCGCCCGATCGCCCCGAACATCGGGCGGGGCAGAACCGGCTGCGGCGTCGGAATGGACGCGTTGGCGTCGCCCATCTGCGCGTACGCGATCTGGCCGCCCTTGATGACGAGCTGCGGCTTGACGCCGAAGAACGCGGGGTCCCACAGCACGAGGTCGGCGAGCTTGCCGGTCTCGACGGAGCCGATCTCGCGGGCGAGTCCCTGCGCGAGCGCCGGGTTGATCGTGTACTTGGCGACATAGCGACGTACGCGGTGGTTGTCCGCGCGTCCGTCGCCCGGCAGGGCCCCGCGCCGCCGCTTCATCACATGGGCCGTCTGCCAGGTCCGCAGGATGACCTCGCCGACCCGGCCCATCGCCTGCGAGTCGGAGGAGATGATGGAGATCGCGCCGAGGTCGTGCAGGATGTCCTCGGCCCCGATGGTGGACGGCCGGATACGCGACTCGGCGAAGGCCAGGTCCTCGGGAACGGCCGCGTTGAGGTGGTGGCAGACCATCAGCATGTCGAGGTGTTCCTCGGCGGTGTTGACGGTGTACGGCCGGGTCGGGTTGGTGGAACTGGGCAGCACGTGCGGCTCGGAGACCACCGTCATGATGTCCGGGGCGTGCCCGCCGCCGGCGCCCTCGGTGTGGTACGCGTGGATGCCGCGCCCACCGATCGCGGCGAGCGTGTCGCCGACGAACCCCGCCTCGTTCAGCGTGTCCGTGTGGATGGCGACCTGGATGCCGGTGCGGTCGGCGACGGTCAGCGCGGCGTCGATGACGGCGGGCGTGGACCCCCAGTCCTCGTGCAGCTTCAGTCCGAGCGCGCCGCCGCGGATCTGCGACAGCATCGCGTCGTGCGAGACGGTGTTGCCCTTGCCGAGCAGTCCGAAGTTGAGGGGATACCCCTCCATCGACTCCAGCATCCGGGCCAGATGCCAGGGGCCGGGCGTGACGGTGGTGGCCTTGGAACCCTCGGCGGGGCCGGTGCCGCCGCCCACCAGGGTCGTGATGCCGGAGGCGAGTGCCTCGTCGGCGATCTGGGGGCAGATCAGGTGGACGTGCGCGTCGATGGCGCCCGCCGTGACGATCCGTCCGTTGCCCGCGATGATCTCGGTCTCCGGACCGATGACGAGGTCGGGGTGGACACCGTCCATGGTGTCGGGGTTCCCGGCCTTGCCGATGCCCGTGATCCGGCCGTCGCGGATGCCCAGGTCGGCCTTGACGATCCCCCAGTGGTCGATGATCACCGCGCCCGTGACGACCGTGTCCGGAGTGCCTTCCGCGCGCGTGGCGCGTGACTGGCCCATGGACTCCCGGATGACCTTGCCGCCGCCGAACACGGCCTCGTCACCGGCGCGCCCGGGGCCGCCGGAGCGGTCCTCCTCGATCTCGACGAGCAGGTCGGTGTCGGCGAGCCGGATACGGTCGCCGGTGGTGGGGCCGAACAGGTCGGCGTACGCGCCGCGCGACAGCTCAGGCATCGAGGGCACCTCCGGTCTCACCGCGCAGGCCGGGCACGACACGGGCACCGGCGAGCGGTACGAGTTCGACGTCGACCGGGATCCCGGGTTCGAAGCGCACGGCGGTGCCGGCGGCGACGTTGAGCCGCTTGCCGCGCGCGCCGGCGCGGTCGAACTCCAGGCCGGGGTTGGCCTCGGCGAAGTGGTAGTGGGAACCGACCTGGACGGGCCGGTCGGCGGCGTTGAGGACGGTCAGCCGGGTGACCTCGCGGCCTTCGTTGAAGGCGACCGGCCCCTCGGCGAACAGGATCTCTCCGGGAATCACGGTGCTCGCTCCCCCTCAGACGATCGGGTCGTGGACGGTGACGAGTTTGGTGCCGTCCGGGAAGGTCGCCTCGACCTGGACGTCGTGGATCATCTCGGGGATGCCCTCCATGACGTCGTCGCGGGTGAGGATCTTGCGCCCGGAGGACATCAGTTCGGCCACGGTGCGGCCGTCCCGTGCGCCTTCGAGGATGTGCGACGTGATGAGGGCGATGGCCTCGGGGTGATTCAGTCTCAGTCCGCGGGCCCGGCGCTTCTCGGCCACGTCGGCGGCCACGTGGATCAGCAGCCTCTCTTGCTCGTGCGGGGTCAGTTGCACGACGTCCCACCTCACAGTCCTCGCTCCGGACCGTGCGGGGTCCGGTGGCCGCAGCCACCAAAACCCCTGGTGGCATGGATGCGCACGCTAGTTGGCCGTCGTTTCGTGGACGTTAACCGGCCTTTGGTCCCCACCGGGCGGCGTGACGGGTGGCCGCGGGCCCGGCCGACGGCCCGGTGCCCGGTGGACCTCGACGATCTTCACTCGGACCGCGCGCACCTCGGCGGAGCGGCGCGCCGGGTCACGGCGGGCGCGCGGGCCGCTGGGCACTCCGGCCCGCCCCGCGGAGAGCGGCCGGCCGCCTCGGGGCCGACGTGGGCCGCCCCGGACGTCCTCCGGACCCGGACCGTATACGGCGCGCCCTTGGGCCCGCGCGGGTCGACACCGCACGCGGCACATCCTGCACGGGACAAGGGGCGCGGAAGTCGGCACACGGAACCACGACCGTCGGGCGGCGTGCCTCTCCGATCGCCCTTCCGCTACGAGACGTTGGGCCCCTGGTGCTCCGCGGCGATACCGAAGCGCTGGCGCTCCCGGGGCGCGGAGGTGACCTCGCGGACGCTGGAGAGGGAACTGACAACCTGCTCCTCGGCGGACTCCCGGAGCTCTTCGAGCCGCTCCAGGTCGGCGGCGGAGACGAGGGCGACGAGAGGCTTCCCGTGGCGCGTCACGACGACACGCTCGCCCCCGTACACCACCCGGTTGATCAGATCGGCGAGCTCAGCCCTGGCTTGCGTCACCGGAATCTCGTAGGCCATGCCCACCAGCTTAGACCGGACCCCTGACGCTCTCCCGAAACGGACGAGTCCCGCCTGCTCGGCCGGGAGCGACGGCACCCTCCGCCGCGGGGCGATGCCCCCGCGTCCGGCCCGCAGCGCCCGCGTCGTCCCCTCGGAGCAACCCGCTCCCCTCCTGCTGTCCCTGCTGTCCCCCTTTCCGCGCGCTCCCCTTCTCCGGGCCCCCCGTCTCACATGGAGTTCTTCGCTGTCGGCCGATTCCCTGGGAACGGGATCTGTACGTCCTGTACGTTTTTCACAGAGGTGGCTCACAGGGGAGTCGCCCGGAGGAGGCGCCAGTCATGTACGAACCGTCCGCCCGTCATGTCCTGCCCGAGTTCACCGAGCGCACGACCGCGGGACACCGGACCCTCGACCCGTACTCCAAGCTGCTCGACGAGCGCATCGTGTTCCTCGGGACGACGATCGACGACACGTCGGCGAACGACGTGACGGCCCAGTTCATGCACCTCGAACACCAGGCCCCCGAGCGGGACATCGCGCTCTACGTCAACTCCCCCGGCGGCTCGTTCAGCGCGATGACGGCCATCTACGACACGATGCGGTTCGTCACCTGCGACGTGGAGACCGTGTGCCTGGGGCAGGCCGCTTCGGTCGCCGCCGTCCTGCTGGCCGGCGGCACCCCGGGCAAGCGATTCGCCCTGCCGGGAGCCCGGGTGTCGATCCGTCAGCCCTCGCTGCCCGGCCCGATCGAGGGCCAGGTCGGCGATCTGGCCCTCCAGGCAGCGGAGTTGACGCGCACCCGGAAGCTGCTGGAGGACATGCTCGTACGGCATACGGGGCAAAATCCCGAACAAGTCGCCGCCGACATCGAGCGGGACACGATTCTGGACGCGCAGGCCGCGCTGGCGTACGGACTGGTGGACGGGATCATCCCGAGCCGCAAGAACTCGCGCACCACGCCCGGTGCGGGGAACGCCACACCCGACGCGAGGTGATCCGCCGATGGTGCCCGAACTGCCCCCACTGCCCGCACTGACGCACGCCGAGGCCGAGCTGATTGACCGTTACCTCGACGTGGTCGACCTGGTCGGCCGCATCAACCCGGCCCACCCGGGAGACACCTATCGCGGGCTGCGCGCCGCCCAGGCACTCGTCGGCAAGGCGACCGCGCTGCGTGACGCCCTGGCCCTGATGCACCAGCGGGGCGAGAGCGAGGTGCACGCACCGACCCTCGCACAGGCCCTGCGCGTCCTCGACGGGGAGCGGCGGGCCGCCCGCGTCACCCTGCCGCCCGACTCCGGCAGTTGACGCCCCCGAACCCCGGGCCGTCGCTCGCTCCGTTCCGCCGAGCGACCGGCCCGGGTTTCAAACGGACCAGTCGGCGTACCCCCCAACGGCGTAGACGCGCGTCCTTTCGGGTGGCCCCGGAAGTTGCGCAACACGCGTGGCCAAAGGGCTGAACGGGACGCTCCGTTGCTGGTAAGAGCGTTGCCGGTGTCCCCAACACCCCTCGAACAGAGGAGTGTCCACCCGAACGGGTGAGTGGTGAGTAACCCCACAAATCATCGGTTCCGCTCGGATTTTCCGACATCCATGCGTGAAGATCCCTTCCGACGACAAGCCCCCGCCACACCGGCGGGGCGGTCCGGGCGGACGCCGAGTCCTGCCGCCGCCCGGATGACCGGTCGACAGATGTGCATCGGCAGGAGTGGAGGACCCAGCAAGACGGGCCGCCGGAGAGATCCGGGCGGTCCTTGGGGTGAAGCCGCGTAAGCGGCCGGGCTACTTCGCCAGCCCGAATCCGACAGGTCATCCTTCACAGGCGGTTGACGAAGGGTTGCGCATGACTGCGCTCAATCGTGTCCCGTCGCTGCTGACCCGGGCCGGTACGGCCTCGGCTCTGACCATCGCCGCCGTGGGCGGCAGCCTGGTGGTCCCGGGCGTCGCGTCCGACGCCGAGGCGGCCACGCCGGCGACGAGGGCACTCCAGGTCGCGGCATCCAAGAAGGGGGCCCCGTACAAGTACGGCGCCACCGGGCCGCGCCGCTTCGACTGCTCCGGGCTCACGCTGTACTCGTACAAGAAGGCGGGCAAGAAGCTGCCTCGTACGGCCGCGGGGCAGTACAACAAGAGCCACCACATCTCCGCCTCGCACCGCAAGGCCGGTGACCTCGTGTTCTTCCACTCGGGCCGGAACGTGTACCACGTCGGCATCTACGCCGGGAAGGGAAAGATCTGGCACTCCCCGAAGACCGGGGAAGTCGTGAAGCTCCAGAAGATCTGGACGAAGAGCGTCTGGTACGGCCGGGTCAGCTGACCTGTCCGGGGGGAGCGGCGGCGCCGGGCCGCCGCCCCCCAGGGCAGGAGCCCCGGGGTCCCTCAGGCCGTCAGGGGCTCCAGGAGGAGCACCACGCCCAGCACCGTGAGCGCGCTCCCGGTGAACGCCTCCACGGCGCGGGCGGCGCGCGGCCCGCGCAGCCATCGGCCGAGCCGGTCGACCAGCAGGGCGACCGCCGGGAACCACACCAGGGCGAGGGCCACCACGATCAGGGCCAGCACCAGGGTGCGGGGCATCGCGGGGCTGCCCGCGGGCACGAACTGCGGCAGCAGGCTCAGGAAGGTGATCGGTGCCTTCGGGTTGAGCGCGTTGGTGACGAAGCCCTGCCGCAGCGGACGGCTCCCGTCCCGCGGCACGCCGGGAATCGGATCACCGGGAATCGGATCACCGGACAGCGGCCCGCCGGACACCGCCGAGCGCCCCCGCTCCCGCGCTCCGGCCCGGTCCGGCCGACCGTCCGGCCCCGGGTCCCGCTCTCGCCGTCGCAGGCCGCCCAGGGTCCGTACCCCGAGGTACAGGACGTAGCCGCCGCCGAGGAGCTGAAGCATCCGGAACAGCGCGGGCACGGCCGTGAGGACGGCGGCGACTCCGGCGACGGCCAGCGCCGTGTGCAGGAGCAGCCCGCCCGCGACCCCGAGCGCGCACGCCACCCCGGCCCGGCGCGAGACGAGGGCGTTGCGTACGACGACGGTGAAGTCCGCACCGGGCATGGCGACCATCCCCGCGGCCACTCCGGTGAAGGCGATGAGCTGTGCGTCCATGGCCCCCAGGCTGCCCGGCCCGGGCCTTCAGCAGGTATGTCGAATATCCTGGGTCCGTCTTAAGCAATCCTTTGGACCCGGCCCCGCCGCGGGGTCCCCGGACCCGGGAGCCGTCCGATGTACGACCCGACACGGCTGGCGGCCCTGGTGGCGGTGGCCGAGGCGGGATCCATCACCCGGGCGGCCGAACGCCTCGGTTACAGCCCGCCCGCCCTCTCCCAGCAGCTCGCCAAGCTCGAACGGGAGGCGGGCGCGCTCCTGCTGGTCCGCTCCCATCGCGGGACGCGGCTCACGGACGCCGGCGAGCTGCTCGTGGCGCGGGCGCGGCGGGTGCTCGACGAGATGGAGCGGGCCCGGCACGAACTGGCCCGGCTGACCGGCCTGTCGGGCGGCACCCTGCGGCTCGGCACCTTCCAGACGGCGGGCATCCATCTGCTGCCACCGGTGCTCAGCGCCTTTCGCCGGGCCCACCCCGACGTGGAACTCACGGTCGCGAACTACGAGCCCCCGGACGGTGTCGCGGCGGTCGCGGCCGGCGAGGTCGACCTCGCGCTGACGCACACCTACGAGCCCGCGGACCCGGTGCCCCTCCCCTCGTCGGTGCGTGCGGAGCCGGTACTGGTCGAGGAACTGGTGCTCGTGACCGCCCCGGGACACGTCCTCGCGGACGGTGCGGCCCGGCTGCCGCTCTCCGGACTCGCCGGCCAGCCGCTGATCAGCATGGCCCCGGACCATCCGCCGCGGCAGGGCGTGGAGGCCGCGCTGGCCCGGGTCGGGGCCACCCCGGCGGTACGGGTCGAGAGCCCCGGATACGCCCTGGTGTGCGCGCTGGTCAGCGCGGGGCTCGGGGTCGCGGTGGTGCCGGAGATGGTGGCCAGGACGGCGGCCACCCCGGTGGGGCTGCGGCTGCTGGAACCGGGAGATCTGCGCCGTACGATCTCCGTCGTCCACCGGACCGACCGGCAGGCACCCGCGGCCGAGGCCTTCCGGGCCCTGCTGCGCGGTGTGTTCGGGCGTGCCACGCGGTAGGGGCGCCCGGCGGGGCACGGCAAATGATCGTTTCCTCAGGGCTCTTGCGGACCACCGGCCACCACCGGCTCGGCCCGCACCGTCCACGGCAACTCGATGGAGACCGTCTTGCCGCCCTCCCGGGTGGGGCGCACGAGGACCCTGCCGCCGCACTCGGCGGTCAGCCAGCGGATGATCACCATCCCGCGGCCGTTGTCCTGCTGGACGGCGGCGGGCAGACGTTTCGGGAAGCGCGGATGGCTGTCGGTGACGCCGATGCGCAGCTGTTCGTCCCGCTCCAGCCGGACGTCCACCGTGAAGGTGGGCGACTGGCCCAAGGTGTGCTGGACGGCGTTGGTGGCTAGTTCGGACACGATCAGGCGTACGGTGTCCGCGACTTCGGCGTCGCACGGCAGGCCCCATTCGGCGAGCACGTCGATGACGAAATTCCGGGCCGCGGAGACCGAGGCGGGATCGCTCGGCAGAGTGACGGATGCTTCCTGGTGGTCTGCCATGACGACGTCGTCCCTTTCCCACGGGACCGGAGTCCGACACGGAGCGGATGGTTCGAGTACGGTCCCGGACTGGTGCTTCGCGCCAGACTGCCATCACTGGGCCGGTCACGGGCGCGATCCACCGAGATATGCATATATCTGTCGCTCGAAGCGGTGAACTCTGCGACGGCAGACCGTATTTGGGCGGCTCGGAAGGAGTAAGGAGTACGGCCATGCAGCACGGTCCCGCGGTACGCCGCCGCAAACTCGGTGCCGAACTGCGCGCGCTGCGCGCCGGTGCGAACCTCACCAGCGGTGAGGCGGCCCGTCTCGTCGGCTGGCACCAGTCGAAGGTGAGCCGGATCGAGACGGGTATCAGCGGGGTGAAACCGGCCGACGTGGAGCGGCTTCTGGACGCGTACGGCGTCGGGGAGCCCGGGTTACGGGAGCTCCTGCTCGGACTGGCCGGATCCGAGGGCAACGGGCGCCACCACTGGTGGCACGCCTACCGGGGCGTCCTGCCGCCCGCCTACCGGGACTTCATCAGTCTGGAGTCCCAGGCCAGCGGTATGCGCACGCTGGAGACGTCCGTGGTGCCGGGGCTGCTCCAGATCCCCGAGTACGCCCGGGCGGTGACGCGGGCGGCCGTGGGCGGACTCGAGGACGACAAGCTGGACGCGCTCGTCGAGGTGCGCCTCGCCCGGCAGGACGTGCTGCGTTCGCATCCGCCGCTGGAGCTGACCGCGGTCCTGGACGAGGCCGTGTTGCGCCGCGAGGTCGGCGGACCCGAGGTCATGGCACGGCAGCTGGCCCGGCTCCGGGAAGCCGCCGTCCTTCCGCAAGTGCGCCTTCAGGTATTGCCGTTCGCCGCGGGGGCGCACGCCGGAGTGACCGGGCCTTTCGTTATTTTCTCCTTTCCGAACACTACTGATCTGGACGTGGTTGTTCTCGACCACTTGACGAGTAGCCTCTACCTCGAGCGGAAAGAAGACCTTCAGGCCTACACCGAAGCCTTCAACACCCTTCGGTCCCACGCCCTTTCACCCGAGGATTCGTTGGACTACATCGCCGGGATAGGTGACGGCGCGTAAGGAGGCACCCCCATGACCGCACTGCCTCGGTACGTACCCCTCAGTACTTCCCTACGTGAGGTGCGCTGGCTGCGCAGCAGCCGCAGCACCGGAATGAACAACTGCGTCGAGACCGCACGACCGGGCCCCGGGCCCTGGGCGGGACTCGTCGCCGTGCGCGACTCCAAGAACAAGGCGGGCCCCGCCCTGCTGTTCACCCCTGCCAGTTGGGAGGGGTTCATCGCCGGACTGCACTGACCGCCGCCTCGTTCACCGGTTCCGGGAGATCACCCGTACGGCCTGCTCGATCTGGGCGTCGGTGAGATCCGCGCGGGCGGTCAGCCGCAGCCGGGAGATGCCGTCGGGCACGGACGGGGGGCGGAAGCAGCCGACGGCGAGCCCCGCCTCCCGGCAGTCCGCCGCCCACCGCACGGCCCGCTCGGGGGACGGCGCGCGCACCGAGACCACGGCCGCGTCCGGCCGTACGGCCTCCAGTCCCTCGGCGGTCAGCCGGGTGTGCAGCGCCGTCGCCACGGCACGGGCCCGGTCGGCGCGCGCCGGCTCGCGGCGCAGCAGCCTGAGCGCCGCGAGGGCCGCGCCCGCCGCCGCCGGTGCCAGACCGGTGTCGAAGATGAAGGTGCGCGCCGCGTTGACCAGGTGGTCGATGACCGGTGCGGGCCCGAGGACGGCGCCGCCCTGGCTGCCGAACGACTTGGAGAGGGTGACGGTCACGACGACGTCCGCGGCGCCGGCGAGCCCCGCGGCGTGCGCGGCGCCCCGGCCGCCCCTGCCCAGCACCCCGAGTCCGTGCGCGTCGTCGACGAGCAGCGCCGCGCCGTGCGCGCGGCAGGCGTCGGCGAGTCCGGCCAGGGGTGCCGCGTCACCGTCCACCGAGAAGACCGTGTCGGAGACGACGACAGCGGGCCCCTCGTGCGTCGCGAGCGCCTTGCGCACGGCGTCGGGGTCGGCGTGCGCGACGACCTGGGTGGCGCCGCGGGCGAGCCGGCAGCCGTCGATGAGCGAGGCGTGGTTGCCCGCGTCCGAGACGACGAGCGAGCCGTGCGGCGCGAGTGCGGTGACCGCGGCGAGGTTGGCCGCGTACCCCGAGGAGAAGACGAGCGCGGCCTCGAAGCCGCAGAAGTCGGCGAGCTCGCGTTCGAGTTCGGCGTGAAGTCCGGTAGTGCCGGACACGAGCCGCGATCCGGTGGCGCCCGCTCCCCAGCGGTGCGCGGCGTCCGCCGCGGCGGCCGTGATCTCGGGGTGGCGGGCGAGACCGAGATAGTCGTTGCTCGCCAGATCGAGCAGGGCCGAGTCGGCGGCGCGCGGGCGCAGGGTGCGGACGAGTCCGGCCCGTCGGCGCTGGTGCGCCTGCTCGTCGATCCATGCGAACGGCGATCCGGCCATGCTGGTGCCTCCGGGCCCTGGGGGTGGTGGTTTTGTAGGCAGTGCACAGACCCTAGCGGGACGGCCCGGCACCCAGGATGTGGCAATACCCACACGTCGAACCGAGTCTGTTGTGCGATCTCTCCTTGGCCGCACCCGCTCGGATACGTCAGGATCGGATCTCATGGACCTGCTGAACACGCTGGTGGACAAGGGGCTTCGGCGCGAGCTGCCGACCCGTGACGAGGCGCTGGCCGTGCTGGCCACGTCCGACGACGACGTGCTCGACGTGGTGGCCGCGGCCGGAAAAGTCCGGCGGCACTGGTTCGGCCGTCGAGTGAAGCTCAACTACCTGGTCAACCTGAAGTCCGGGCTGTGCCCGGAGGACTGCTCGTACTGCTCGCAACGGCTCGGCTCCAAGGCCGACATCCTGAAGTACACCTGGCTCAAGCCCGACCAGGCCTCGCAGGCCGCGGCGGCGGGGCTGGCCGGGGGTGCCAAGCGGGTCTGCCTGGTGGCCAGCGGCCGCGGTCCGACCGACCGTGACGTGGACCGGGTCTCGGACACCATCAAGGCGATCAAGGACCAGCACGAGGACGTCGAGGTGTGCGCCTGCCTCGGCCTGCTCTCCGACGGTCAGGCCGAACGGCTGCGCGAGGCGGGCGCGGACGCCTACAACCACAACCTCAACACGTCCGAGGGGACGTACGGGGACATCACGACCACGCACACGTATGCCGACCGGGTGGACACCGTGCAGAAGGCGCACGCGGCGGGTCTGTCCGCCTGCTCCGGTCTGATCGCGGGCATGGGCGAGAGCGACGAGGACCTCGTGGACGTCGTCTACGCGCTGCGCGAGCTCGACCCCGACTCCGTTCCGGTGAACTTCCTGATCCCCTTCGAGGGGACCCCGCTCGCCAAGGAGTGGAACCTGACGCCGCAGCGGTGTCTGCGCATCCTGGCGATGGTCCGGTTCGTCTGCCCGGACGCCGAGGTCCGCATCGCGGGAGGCCGTGAGGTCCATCTGCGCACGATGCAGCCGCTCGCCCTCAACCTGGCCAACTCGATCTTCCTCGGCGACTACCTGACGAGCGAGGGCCAGGCCGGCCGGGCCGACCTGGAGATGATCGCGGACGCCGGGTTCGAGGTGGAGGGCGCGGGCGAGGTGACGCTGCCGGAGCACCGGGCGACGGCGGGCGCGGGCTGTGGCGCGCACGCGGACGCCGGCTGCGGGTCCCACGAGGGCGGTGGGTGCGGGTCGCACGAGGGTGGCGGTGGGTGCGGGTCGCACGAGGGTGGCGGCGTGTGCGGGTCGGCTCCGGCCGAGGTGCCCGCCGAGGCACGTACGGACCTGGTCGCCGTGCGCCGCCGAGGTGCCGGAACGGATCTCGCGCCCAATGCCTGACCTGTCCCTGCGGGAGCTGCTCGACCTGGACCGGCGCCACGTCTGGCATCCGTACGGCCCGATGCCGGGCCGGCAGGAACCGCTCGTCGTGGAGTCGGCGAGCGGGGTGCGGCTGCGGATGGCGGACGGCTCGGGCGACCTGGTCGACGGCATGTCGTCCTGGTGGTCGGCCATCCACGGCTACAACCACCCGGTGCTGAACGACGCGGCGCGCGGCCAGTTGGAACGCATGAGCCATGTGATGTTCGGCGGGCTCACGCACGAGCCCGCCGTGCGGCTGGCCAAGCGTCTGGTCGACATCTCCCCGGACGGTCTGGAGCACGTCTTCCTCGCCGACTCCGGTTCGGTCTCGGTCGAGGTCGCCGTCAAGATGTGTCTCCAGCACTGGCGTTCGCTCGGCCGCCCGGCCAAGCAGCGGCTGCTGACCTGGCGGGGCGGCTACCACGGAGACACCTGGCAGCCGATGTCGGTGTGCGACCCCGAGGGCGGGATGCACGAGCTGTGGCAGGGCGTGCTGCAACGCCAGGTCTTCGCGGACGCCCCGCCGGCCGGATACGAGGAGTCGTACGCCGCGCACCTGCGCGAGCTGATCGGGCGCCACGCTGACGAACTCGCCGCGGTGATCGTGGAGCCGGTGGTGCAGGGCGCGGGCGGGATGCGTTTCCACTCCCCCGCGTATCTGCGGGTGCTGCGGGAGGCCTGCGACGCGCACGACGTGCTGCTGGTGTTCGACGAGATCGCCACCGGCTTCGGCCGTACGGGCACGCTCTTCGCGGCGCAGCAGGCGGGCGTGACGCCGGACGTGATGTGCGTGGGCAAGGCGCTGACCGGCGGGTACCTGACCATGGCGGCGACGCTGTGCACGGCCCGGGTGGCCGAGGGCATCTCGCGCGGCGAGGTCCCGGTGCTCGCGCACGGCCCGACCTTCATGGGCAATCCGCTGGCCGCCGCGGTCGCCTGCGCCTCGATCGACCTGCTGCTCGGGCAGGACTGGCAGACCGAGGTCAAGCGGATCGAGGCGGGGCTGCGGGAGGGGCTGGCGGAGGCCTCCTCGATGCCGGGGGTCCGGGACGTGCGCGTGCTGGGCGCGATCGGTGTCGTCCAGCTCGACCACGAGGTGGACATGGCGGCGGCGACCGCCGCCGCCGTGCGCGAGGGAGTGTGGCTGCGGCCGTTCCGCGACCTCGTCTACACGATGCCGCCGTACGTCACCGGTGACGAGGACGTGGCACGGATCGCCCGCGCGGTCCGCGCGGCGGCGCGGGAGGGATGACATGACGGTCCTGGTGATCACGGGGACGGGCACGGAGGTGGGCAAGACGGTCACGACGGCCGCCGTCGCCGCCGCCGCCGTCGCCGCCGGACGGTCCGTGGCCGTCCTCAAGCCCGCGCAGACGGGCGTGGGTCCGCACGAGCGCGGCGACGCCGACGAGGTGGCCCGGCTCGCGGGGACGGTGACCACCCTCGAACTCGGCCGCTACCCCGAGCCCCTGGCCCCCGCCACGGCCGCGCGGCGGGCCCGGCTGGCCCCGGTGCGGCCCCCCGAGGTCGCGGACGCCGCGGCCAAACTGGCCGTCGAGCACGACCTCGTGCTGGTCGAGGGGGCAGGCGGTCTGCTCGTCCGCTTCGACGACGAGGGCGGCACGCTCGCGGACGCGGCGGCGCTGTTGGACGCGCCGTTGCTGCTCGTCGTGGCGGCGGGGCTCGGCACGCTGAACACGACCGAACTGACCGCGCGCGAGATCCGCCGCCGGGGCCTCGGCCTGGCCGGGCTCGTCATCGGCAGCTGGCCCGACTCCGCGGACCTGGCGTCCCGTTGCAACCTCGCGGACCTGCCGGTGGTGGCCGAGGCACCGCTGCTGGGTGCGCTGCCCGCTGGGGCCGGCGCCCGGCCGCCCGCCGCCTTCCGCGCCGGGGCACCGGGATGGCTGGCACCGGGGCTGGGCGGCACGTGGAACGCGGACACCTTCACCGCGTCCTGTTGAGCGGCCGCCGAAGGGTGTGACGGACTTTCACGGGGGACAATCACGGTAGGTCCCGTCCTCCCGGGAGGTCCGTCATGGCGTTCAGGTCGGCCGGCTCCGGCAAGGTGTCCCGGGACCCGGTGCGCCATCCGGTGTTCGCCCGCTACTACGCGCGGGTCAGCGTGGCCGCCGAGACCCGGATGGGCATGGGCGGCGTACGCGACCGGCTGCTCTCGGGACTCTCCGGCCGGGTCATCGAGATCGGCGCGGGCAACGGCCTGAACTTCGCGCACTATCCGGGTGCCGTCTCGGAGGTCGTCGCGATCGAACCGGAGCGGTGGCTGCGGCGGTCGGCCGTTCAGGCGGCGCTGCGCGCGGAGGTTCCGGTCGACGTGGTGCCGGGCGTGGCCGAGGCCCTGCCGGTCAAGAGCGAGGCCTTCGACGCGGCGGTGGTCTCGCTGGTGCTGTGCAGCGTGCGCGATGTGCCGCGGGCCCTGGCGGAGCTTCGGCGCGTGCTGCGGCCCGGCGGCACCGTGCGGTTCTTCGAGCACGGCACGGGGGGCGGACGCGTGATGGCGGCCGCCCAGCGCGGCCTGGACCGCACGGTGTGGCCACGGCTCAACGGCGGCTGCCGCCTGGCCCGTGACCCGATCGCCGCACTGCGCGACGCCGGGTTCGAACTCGGGCCGTACCGGCGGCTGTTGATGCCTGAGAAGGGGCCGCGGCTGCCCACCTCGTACTGCGTGCTGGGCTCCGCGTACCGGCCCGGCGTCCGGGAGGACCGGGCGTCCTAGCCCGGGAGGACGGAGCGTCCTGGCCCGGGCGGACCGAGCCTCCTGGCGGAGGCCGGCGCGTGACGGAGGCGGGCGCGTGACCGAGGCGGGCGCCTCACAGGCTCCACTGGCGCAGTTCCCGCGCGATGTCGTGCACGGTCGCCTCGCCGCCCTTCACCAGGCGGGCGAGTTCGCGCACCTGCTCTGGGGAGGTGACGACCTTGAGGCCGCTGGCGACGAGATAGGCGTACGCGACGGCCGAGGCGAACATCGCGTTGGAGCGTTCGAGCGCGGGGACGTGCAGCAGGAGCTGGAGCAGCGCGGCGGCGCGGTCGTGCGGACTGTCGTAGACGGGAATGCCGAATATCTCCGCCTCGTGCCGGCTGACGGCGGCGACGAGGGCTCCCCAGTCGGTGACCTGGGGGTCTCCGGGCGTCTTCTGTTCGGCGATCATGAGAAGCCAGGCAAGGTCGACTCTGAGACTGCTCAAGGGATCAACGACGACCTTCGCGGGAGCCTTCGCGGTCCGCGCCGAATTCCTCGGCGAAGACGGATTCGTACTGCTTCATGAAGTCGGACGCGGCGTCCACGAAGGTGTGGCCCACCTCCCCGGTGTCCTGTCTGACCAGCTCCTCGATGTACCGGTTCACGCTCATGCCGCGTGCCAGGGCCCGCTCGCGGGCGGCGCGGGCCGTGCCCTCGTCCACCCGTACGTTCAGTTGGGTCTTCGCCATACTTCGAAGCTAGCGCCGAAGTGCTAGCACCCGCAAGGGGCCGAGGCCGGACGACCCAATAATCCGGAGGGACACCCCCTGTGGGCGGGATCACATTACGCTCGGCCGGGACACGGATGCCGGGACATCGATCACCCAGGAGGCGGCCTTGCCCACATCAGCTGCGGAGCACGCCGTCGGCCCGGGGGGCGCCGACGGGATCGCCGCCCGTACCCGCGGCCTGACGAAGGCGTACGGCTCGGGCGAGACGACCGTCCTCGCCCTCGACTCGGTCGACGTGGCCATCGCGCGCGGCCGCTTCACCGCGGTCATGGGCCCTTCGGGCTCCGGGAAGTCGACGCTGATGCACTGTCTGGCCGGGCTCGACACCGTCTCGGCGGGACAGGTGTGGCTCGGTGACACCGAGATCACGGGGCTCAAGGACCGCGAGCTGACCCGGTTGCGCCGGGACCGGATCGGGTTCATGTTCCAGTCGTTCAACCTGATCCCGACGCTCAGCGCCGCCGAGAACATCACGCTGCCGATGGACATCGCGGGTCAGCGGCCGGACCGTGAGTGGCTGGACCAGGTCATCGACACACTGGGACTGCGCGACCGGCTCAAGCACCGTCCCGCCCAGCTCTCCGGCG
Organism: Streptomyces sp. NPDC059668; assembly: GCF_042734135.1. NCBI lineage: Bacteria > Bacillati > Actinomycetota > Actinomycetes > Kitasatosporales > Streptomycetaceae > Streptomyces > Streptomyces sp. NPDC059668. The sequence goes on from NZ_JBHWEL010000002.1 coordinate 156,088, forward strand.
GCCAGCAGCAGCGCGTCGCCTGCGCGCGGGCGCTCGCCTCGCGCCCCGAGCTGATCTTCGCGGACGAACCGACCGGCAACCTCGACTCCCGCGCGGGCCTCGAGGTCCTCGGCTTCCTGCGCGAAGCGGTCGACGAGCTCGGCCAGACCGTCGTCATGGTCACGCACGACCCCGGCGCGGCCGCCCACTCCGACCTGGTCCTCTTCCTCGCGGACGGGCGGATCGTGGACGAGATGGACCGGCCGACGGCGGAAGCGGTGCTGGAGCGCATGAAACGCTTCGACACGGTCCGGGCGAGCTCCGAGGGCACCGCTCCCGGCGACGGCGACTCCCGCCCGCCGAAGGAGGACGCGGCCGCCGTACCCGCCCAGGCGAGCGCCGCCGACCACGACGCGCCTCCCGCGCCGGACTCCGTGACGGACCCCAGCGGTGTGACGGCCGACGGCGTCGCCGGCCCCGTACCCCACGACAAGGACTGAGGCGGCCGTGCTCAAGGCGACTCTGCGCAGCTTCCTCGCCCACAAGGGGCGGCTGCTCCTCTCCGCACTGGCCGTCGTGCTGTCGGTGGCGTTCGTCGCCGGCAGCCTGATCTTCTCGGACACGGTCACCCGTACCTTCGACCGGCTCTTCGCCTCCACCTCGGCGGACGTGACCGTGTCGCCCAGGAACGAGCTCGACTCACAGATCCCGACCGGCGCCACCCCGACCCTGCCCGCCTCGCTCGCGGACCGGCTGGCGAAGGTCGACGGCGTCGCGGCCGCCCATGTCGACGCGGCCGTGGAGAACCTCACCATCGTCGACCGCGACAACGAGTCGGTCGGGCCGACCTCGGGCGCACCGACCATCGCCACCAACTGGCAGCCCAGCGACCGCAGTCCGGTGAAGCTGACCTCCGGCCACGCTCCGCACGGCGCCGGCGAGGCGCTGCTCGACGCGGACACCGCCGACCGCAAGCACGTCCGCGTCGGCGACACCCTGACCGTGCAGGCGCAGCCCGGCACGTTCGAGGTCCGGATCGTCGGCATCGCGACCTTCACCACCACCAACCCCGGTGCCGCGCTGCTGTTCCTCGACACCCCGACCGCGCAGACCAGGCTGCTGGGCAGCACCGCCGCCGCCACGAGCATCTCGCTGGACGCGGCGCCCGGCGTCGAGGACGCCACGCTCAAGCAGCGTGTCGCGGCCGAACTCGGCACGAAGACCTTCGACTTGAAGACGGCCGACGAGCAGGCCAAGGACGCCGCCGCGCAGCTCGGCGGTTTCCTGGACGTCATCAAGTACGTGATGCTCGGCTTCGCCGGGATCGCCGTGCTCGTCGGTGTCTTCCTCATCGTCAACACCTTCTCGATGCTCATCGCCCAACGCACCCGTGAACTGGGCCTGTTGCGCGCGCTGGGCGCCGACCGGCGACAGGTGCGACGGTCCGTGCTGACCGAGGCGCTGCTGCTCGGGCTGGTCGGCTCGACGCTGGGACTGGCCGCGGGGATCGGCCTCGCCCTCGGACTGATCCAGCTGATGACCGCGTTCGGGATGAACCTGAAGTCGACCGAGATGGTGATCGGTTGGCCGACCCCCGTCGCCTCGTACGTCGTCGGGGTCGGCGTCACCTTCGTGGCGGCCTACCTCCCGGCCCGGCGCGCGGCGGGCGTCTCCCCGATGGCGGCCCTCGCGGACGCCGAGGTCGCGGGGCTGGGAAGGCCGTTGCGGGTACGGGGCGTCGCGGGGTCGGTCGTGGGGCTGGTGGGCGTCGCCGCGCTGGGCGGGTGCGTCGCGGCGACGAAGACCTCGACGGCCGGCTCGCTGCTGGGCCTCGGGGTCGTCCTGACCCTGGTCGCGACGGTGATCGCGGGCCCGCTCCTGGTCCGACCGGTGATCAAGGTCCTGGGCGGGGCCTTCCCGGCCCTGTTCGGGTCGGTCGGCCGGATGAGCCAGCGCAACGCGCTGCGCAATCCCCGGCGCACCGGGGCCACCGCGTCCGCCCTGATGGTGGGTCTGGCCCTGGTCGGCGGGATGTCCGTGGCGAGCGCCTCCATGAGCAAGTCCTTCGACCAGCAGATCGACAAGACGCTGGGCGCCGACTTCGTCATCCAGAACAGCAACTTCGTGCCGTTCTCCCCCGAGGTCACCGACAAGGTGCGGGGGACGGACGGCGTCGCTCTCGTCGTCCGTCAGCGGTTCAGCCCGGTCGCGGTACGGCTGCCGGACGGCAAGCGGATCGAGTCGACCGCCACGGGCTACGACCCGCGGCTCGACGACGTCGCCCACCTCACGTACGCCCAGGGGGACACCGCGGCGGCGCTGGGCGCGGGGCATATCGCCATGGACGCCAAGTTCGCGCGGGAGCACGGCGTGCGGGTGGGCGGCACCGTCCCCGTCGAGTTCCCCGCCGGGCGGCACGCCGATCTGACGGTCGCCGCGCTCACCGACCAGGAGTCCGCCGAGGGATTCGGCATGCAGGGCGGTCTGTTCGTCGGGATCGGCACGATCGAGAAGTACGTGCCGGGCGGACAGGACTCCACGCTGTACGTGAACGCGGCCGCGGGCACGGGCGCCGACCGGCTGCGCCCGCTGCTGGAGAAGACGCTCAAGCCCTATCCGCAGGTGCAGGTGCGCGACCAGGCCGACTACAAGAAGCTGGTCCACGACCAGATCGCGGTACTGCTCTATCTCGTGTACGCCCTGCTCGGACTCGCGATCGTCATCGCGGTGCTCGGTGTGGTCAACACCCTGGCCCTGTCGGTCGTCGAGCGCACCCGGGAGATCGGACTGCTGCGTGCCATCGGTCTCGGCCGCCGCCAACTGCGCCGGATGATCCGTCTGGAGTCGGTGGTGATCGCCGTGTTCGGCGCGGTCCTCGGACTCGTGCTGGGGCTGGTCTGGGGTGTCTGTGTGCAGCAGGTGCTCGCGCTCCAGGGCCTGACGGCGTTCGCCGTGCCCTGGGCCACCGTCGTCGCGGTGGTGGTGGGTTCGGCCGTGGTGGGCATCGTCGCGGCGCTGCTGCCGGCGCTGCGGGCGTCACGCATGAACGTACTGGCGGCGATCGCGCACGAGTGAGGTACGCGCCTCCCGCCGTCCCCTGAGGTCGAGTCGCCTGCGAGAGAGGAGAGTTCGCGAGGCCCACGGATCAAGGCGTCCCAGATGGTGGAATTCCGGGTCGCCCCGCGGAGCGCGTGATGGGATCGGCGCATGACCGACCTGCTGATCCGGGCCGCGACGCCCGAGGACCTCGACACCGTGCTGGCCTTCTGGAAGGCAGCCGCCGAGGGCACGAGCATCAGTGACGACCGGGACGGCGTGGAGCGGCTGGTCGCCCGCGACCCCGAGGCACTGATCCTGGCCGAGCGGGAGGGGCAGCTCGTGGGGACGGTGATCGCGGGCTTCGACGGCTGGCGCTGCCATCTGTACCGGCTGGCGGTCCATCCCGGGCGGCGGCGTCTCGGCATCGGCTCGGCGCTGCTCGCCGCCGCCGAGGAGCGGTTCGTACGGCTCGGGGGGCGGCGCGGGGACGCGATGGTACTGCGACGGAACGAGACCGCGCAGCATGCGTGGCGGGCGGCCGGGTACGTGCCCGAGGAGGCCTGGCGACGGTGGGTGAAGCCGCTCACCGGCTAGGCCCCGCCCCGCCAGAGATGGCTCTTTGCTCATCCTTTACCATTGGAGGATCGTCAGATCACCACATCCTCCAATGGCTCAGTCGGCTCAGCCGTCTCAGCCGGCCCAGTGAAAGGTGTGAGCGTCCGCCCATGGGCGAACCTCCCGGTACCCGGCGTCGCGGTACCCGACATCGCGCGATCCCCCCGTCCCTGGCCGATCATGGGACGGAGGTGACCCGATGACCGAAGTGCTCCTCCTCCTGGTGGCGGTACTGCTCTCGCTGGCCTGCGGCGCCTTCGTCGCGGCCGAGTTCTCGCTGACCACGGTCGAGCGCAGCGAGCTGGAGCGTGCCGTCGAACGCGGCGAGCGCGGCGCTTCGGGCGCCCTCAAGGCCGTACGGAACCTCACCTTCCAGCTCTCCGGCGCCCAGCTCGGCATCACCGTCACCAATCTGGTCGTCGGCATGCTCTCCGAGTCGTCGATCGCCAAGCTCCTCGCCGGGCCCCTGGAGGCGGCCGGGATCTCCTCCTCCGCGTCCATGTCGGTGGCCCTGGTCATCGGTACGGCGCTGTCGACCCTCTTCCTGATGGTCGTCGGCGAGCTGGTGCCCAAGAACTGGGCGATCTCCGCGCCGCTCGCCATGGCCAAGCGGGTGGCGACGCCGCAGCGCTGGTTCAGCGCCGCGTTCCGCCCGTTCATCACGCATCTCAACAACACCGCGAACCGTGCCGTACGCCGGTTCGGCCTCGAACCGGCCGAGGAGCTGGCCTCCGCGCGCGGACCCCAGGAGCTGGTGGCCCTCGCCCGGCACTCCGCCAAGCAGGGCGCCCTGGAGGCGGACACCGCGGAGCTGTTCGTGCGCACGCTGAACCTCGCCGACCTGTCCGCGGAGAACGTGATGACCCCGCGTGTCCAGGTCATCGCGCTGGACATCCAGGCGACCTGCGCGGACGTGGCGAACGCGACGCGGGCGACCGGCCTGTCGCGTTTCCCGGTCCACCGCGGCAGCCTCGACGCCGTCGTCGGTGTCGCGCACATCAAGGACGTACTGGCGCTGCCCGCCGAGCGCAGGGCCCGGGTCCCCGTCTCCCAGATCATGCGCGAGCCCCTCTTCGTCCCGGAGTCGCTGACCGTCGACCGGCTGCTCGACCGGCTCTCCGGCAAGCGCACCATGGCCGTGGTCATCGACGAGTACGGCGGCACGGCCGGGGTCGCCACCCTGGAGGACATCGTCGAGGAGGTCGTCGGCGAGGTCCGTGACGAGCACGACCCCCACGAGACCCCCGATCTGGCCCCGGCCGACACCGACAGCGAGGGGCGCAGCCTCTACTCGGCCGACGGGTCGGCCCGCACGGACCAGCTGGCCCGCCTCGGCCTGCGGGTCCCGGACGGCCCGTACGAGACCCTGGCCGGCTTCCTCGCGACCGAGCTCGGCCGCATCCCGGCCGTCGGGGACAGCGTCGAGGTCGCCGGGTGGCGGCTCCAGGTGGTGGACGCCTCGGGGCGACGGGCCGCACGGGTACTTCTGCACGCACCGCTGGACCAGATCGGGGAAGGGACGCGATGACCGCCGTACAACTGCTGATCGGCCTGGCGACGCTGGTCGTGAACGCCTTCTTCGTGGGCGCCGAGTTCGCGCTGATCTCGGTGCGCCGCAGCCAGATCGAGCCCCATGCCGAGCGGGGCGACCGCAGGGCGCTCAGTGTGCTGTGGGGCCTGGAGCACGTGTCCGCGCTGCTGGCGGCCGCGCAGCTGGGCATCACCCTGTGCACGCTGGTCCTCGGCATCGTGGCCGAGCCCGCGATCGCGCACCTGCTGGAGCCGGTGTTCCACGCCGTGGGGGTGTCGCAGGGCGCCGGCCACGCGGTCTCCTTCGTGATCGCGCTCACCTTGGCGACGTATCTGCACATGCTCTTCGGCGAGATGGTCCCGAAGAACATCGCGCTCGCGGAACCGGTGCGCACCGCGCTGCTGCTCGGGCCGCCCCTGGTCGGCCTCTCCCGCGCGCTGCGCCCGGTGATCTTCACCGTCAACGCCTTCGCCAACAGCCTGCTGAAGCTGCTGCGGGTCGAGACGAAGGACGAGGTCGCCGCGGCCTTCTCCGACGACGAACTGGCCCGGCTGGTCAAGGACTCCGGGGCGGCCGGGCTCATCGACGACCGCGCCCAGGAGCGGCTGCACGACGTCCTGGAGCTCGGCCGCCGGCCCGTGCACGACGTCGTCCTCCCGCTGGAGGGCGTCGTGTACGCGAGCGTCGGCGTCACCCCCGAGGGGCTGGAGCGGCTCTCCGCCGAGTCCGGGTTCTCGCGCTTCCCGGTGGTGGACGAGGGACGCCGCATCGTCGGGTATCTGCACGTCAAGGACGCGCTGGACGCGGTGCCGCGCGACGTGCCGTTCCGGGTGGGGGACATGCGGCCCATCGCCCGCGTCCGGGAGAGCACCCCCCTGGACGACGTGCTCACCGCGATGCGGCGCAGCCGGACGCATCTCGCGGCGGTCATGGGCAGCGACGGACGTCTCGCGGGGCTGGTGACGATGGAGGACGTGCTGCGGGAGCTGTTCGGCCAGGCGGTCTGACGCGTCGGGCCGCTCGGCGCGATGCGGCTGGGGCGGCTGGGGCGGCAGGTGCGGCTGGGGGTAGCCTCGGGCGCCCCCAGCCCGGACCACCGCACACGCACCCGCACACGCACCCGCACGCCGGACCCGCGCATCGGGGCCGGACGGCGCACGCCGGGAGGCCCGACCGACCGACGAGTATGCGTGCGGGTTACCATCTTTTCCGCCATGCAGACGAATGCCACCTACACCAGTCTTGTCGCGGTCGGCGACTCCTTCACCGAGGGCATGTCGGACCTGTTGCCCGACGGTTCGTACCGCGGCTGGGCCGACATCCTGGCCGGCCGGATGGCCGCACTCACCCCCGGCTTCCGCTATGCCAACCTCGCGGTGCGCGGCAAGCTGATCGGGCAGATCGTGGCCGAGCAGGTCGACGTGGCGGCCGCCATGCGTCCCGACGTGATCACGCTGGTCGGCGGCCTCAACGACACCCTGCGCCCGAAGGTCGACATGGGCCGGGTCCGCGGGCTGCTGGAGGAGGCCGTGGAGCGGCTCGCCCCCGCCTGCGAGCAGCTCGTCCTGATGCGCAGCCCGGGCCGCAACGGTCCGGTGCTCGAACGGTTCCGGCCGCGCATGGAGGAGCTCTTCGGCGTCGTCGACTCCCTCGCGAAGCGACACGGCGCGCTGGTGGTCGACCTGTACGGGGCACCCTCGCTCTCCGATCCCCGGATGTGGGACGTGGACCGCCTGCACCTGACGCCCGACGGGCACCGCAGGGTCGCCGAGGCCGTCTGGCAGACGCTCGGACTCGCGGCGGAGGACCCCGACTGGCACGCGCCGGTGCCGCCCACGGCGCCGCCCGGCTGGACGGCCCGCCGCACCGCCGACGTCCGCTTCGCCAAGCAGCACCTGCTGCCGTGGATAGGCCGACGGCTCACCGGCCGCTCGTCGGGCGACGGACGCCCGGCCAAGCGGCCGGAGCTGCTGCCGTACGAGGGTCCGCTGGGGTAGGTACGGCGTCGCCGCGGAAGGCCCATCGGCGTACGCGGCGTACCCGTTTCCGTACGTAGGGCCGCCGCCCGAGTCGTACCCGTGCCGTACGAAAGAACCGGCCGGCGCCGGACGGCACCCCGCGGTCCACGCCGCCCGGGTCGCTTTTGTAGCTTCCGCCGACAAACCCCCCGGCGCTGGCCTGCAGGAATCGCCAGTAGAATCCGTACACGTGACTGCCGCGCCCGCAAAGCCCCGTATCCCGAACGTCCTCGCCGGACGCTACGCCTCCGCCGAGCTCGCCACGCTCTGGTCCCCCGAGCAGAAGGTGAGGCTGGAGCGTCAGCTCTGGCTCGCCGTGCTGCGGGCGCAGAAGGACCTCGGGATCGAGGTGCCGGACGCCGCCCTCGCCGACTACGAGCGGGTCCTCGACCAGGTCGACCTGGCCTCGATCGCCGCACGCGAGAAGGTCACCCGGCACGACGTGAAGGCGCGGATCGAGGAGTTCAACGACCTCGCCGGGCATGAGCAGGTGCACAAGGGCATGACGTCCCGGGACCTCACCGAGAACGTCGAGCAGCTGCAGATCCGGCTCTCGCTGGAGCTGATGCGCGACCGCACGGTGGCCGTCCTGGCGCGGCTCGGCAAGCTCGCGGGTGAGTACGCCGAACTGGTCATGGCGGGCCGCTCGCACAACGTCGCGGCGCAGGCGACCACCCTCGGCAAGCGTTTCGCGACGGCGGCGGACGAGCTGCTCGTCGCGTACGGCCGGGTCGAGGAACTGCTCGGCCGCTACCCGCTGCGCGGGATCAAGGGCCCGGTCGGCACGGCGCAGGACATGCTGGACCTGCTGGACGGGGACGCGTCGAAGCTCGCGGACCTGGAGCGGCGCGTCGCCGGGCACCTCGGCTTCTCGCAGGCCTTCACCTCCGTGGGCCAGGTCTACCCGCGCTCGCTGGACTACGAGGTCGTCACCGCGCTGGTGCAGCTCGCGGCGGCCCCGTCGTCGCTGGCCAAGACGATCCGGCTGATGGCCGGGCACGAGCTGGTCACCGAGGGCTTCAAGCCGGGCCAGGTCGGCTCGTCCGCCATGCCGCACAAGATGAACACCCGCTCCTGCGAGCGTGTCAACGGCCTGATGGTCATCCTGCGCGGCTACGCCTCGATGACCGGCGAGCTGGCGGGCGACCAGTGGAACGAGGGCGACGTCTCGTGTTCGGTGGTGCGCCGGGTCGCGCTGCCCGACGCGTTCTTCGCGCTCGACGGTCTGCTGGAGACCTTCCTCACCGTGCTCGACGAGTTCGGCGCGTTCCCCGCCGTCGTCGCCCGCGAGCTCGACCGCTACCTGCCGTTCCTCGCCACCACCAAGGTCCTGATGGGCGCGGTGCGGGCCGGTGTCGGGCGCGAGGTCGCGCACGAGGCGATCAAGGAGAACGCGGTCGCCTCCGCCCTCGCGATGCGTGAGCAGGGCGCCGAGCGCAACGAGCTGCTGGACAAGCTCGCCGCGGACGCGCGCATCCCGCTCGACCGCGCGCAGCTCGACGAGCTGATGGCCGACAAGCTGTCCTTCACGGGCGCCGCCGCCGACCAGGTCGCCGTCGTCGTCGCCCGGGTGGAGGAGATCGTGAAGCAGCACCCGGAGGCCGCGGGCTACACCCCGGGGGCGATCCTCTGACGCGGCTGACCCCCGCGGACCTGGAGGCCGCCCGCGACCGGCTCGTGCCGGATGTCGTCGCGGACGGCCTCCGTGTTCTGTTCTGCGGTATCAACCCCGGTCTGATGACGGCCGCCACGGGCCATCACTTCGCGCGCCCCGGCAACCGGTTCTGGCCGGTGCTCCACCTGTCGGGCTTCACCCCCCGCCTGTTGAAGCCCTCGGAGCAGGACGAGCTGCTGTCGTACGGGCTCGGCATCACCAACGTGGTGGCGCGGGCGACGGCACGGGCCGACGAACTGACCCCGGACGAGTACCGGGAGGGCGGCCGGCTGCTCGGCGCGAAGGTGGAGCGGCTGCGTCCGCGGTGGCTCGCGGTGGTGGGCGTGACCGCGTACCGGTCGGCGTTCGGCGAACGCCGCGCGGCGATCGGCCCCCAGGAGCGGACCATCGGGTCGAGCCGGGTGTGGGTGCTGCCGAATCCCAGTGGGCTCAACGCGCACTGGACGGCCGCGACGATGGCGGAGGAGTTCGGGCGCCTGCGGTCGGCCGCCGACGAGGACCGGCTGCCTTAGCCACCGGGGTCACGCGTCCTGCCGTCGTCAGCTCCACGGGTCGCACGTCCCGCCGTCGTCAGCTCCACGGGTCGCACGTCCCGCCGACGTCAGCTCCACGGGTCGCACGCCCGGGCGGCGTCAGCTCCACGGTCACGCGTCCCGCCGGCGCACGCTCCACGCGCCCGCGAGCAGTGCGCCGGCGGCCCACAGCGCGGTCACCCCGAGCCCGGCCCAGGGCCCCGGGCCGCCGTCCGCCGATGTGTGCAGCACCGCCTGTCCCGCCTTGTCGGGCAGGAAGTCGGCCACGGTGCCCGAGGCTCCCCCGACGACGAAGGACACGATCAGCAGGAACGGGACGAGCATGCTCAGGGTGGCGACACCGCTGCGCAGAACAGCCGCGAGCCCCGCGGCGAACAGGGCCATCAGCATCAGATACACGGCACAGCCGACGACGCCGCGCAGTTCCTCCCCCCGGCTCAGCCCGCTCGCCCTGTCTCCCAGCACCGAGGTCCCCACGACCAGGCTCACGCCTCCCGTGACCAGACCGGTCACCAGCGCCGGTATCGCGATCGCCACCGCCTTGGCGAGGAACCACCGCACCCGGTCGGGGACCGCGGCGAGCGAGACACGCAGGGCGCCGCCCCGGAACTCGGCCGAGACCGCCTGCGCGCCGAAGGTGATCGCCGCGATCTGCCCGAAGCTGACGCCGAAGAACACCGAGAACAGCGGGTCGAAGTCCTGGTCCCCCGAGTCGTCGAGGCCGGCCAGCGCGGAGAAGGCCGTCGTGGCCAGGAGGACGGCGACCAGTCCCCCGACGAGCGACCGCAGCGTACGGATCTTGATCCACTCGGCGCGGAGTGCGGGTACGAACGTCATGGTCATGCCTCCTGAGGCTGCGTCGGGGCCGGGCGGCCGGCGAACTCGGTCTCGTTCGCGGTCAGATCGAGGTACGCCTGCTCCAACGTCGCTTCCTCCGCCGCGAGTTCGAGGATCGGCAGGTTCGCGTCCGCGGCGAGGCGCCCGATGTCGTCCACGCGCGCGTCGAGGACGGTCCAGCGTCCGTCCTCCCCCGGGACGGCTTCGATGCCGTGCCGGGCGAGCAGGTCGCCCAGCACGGCACCGTCGGTGGTGCGCACCCGTACCCGGGGCTGCACGCGCGCGTCGATGAACTCGCGCATGGGCGTGTCGGCGAGGAGCCGTCCCCGGCCGAGGACGACGAGGTGGTCGGCGAAGGACGCGGTCTCGTTCATGAGGTGGCTGGAGACGAGGACCGTGCGGCCCTCCCGGGCCATCCCGCGCATCAACTCCCTGATCCAGATGATCCCTTCGGGGTCGAGCCCGTTCGACGGCTCGTCCAGCAGTACCACGGGCGGGTCGCCGAGGAGCGCGGCGGCGATGCCCAGCCGCTGACGCATGCCCAGGGAGTACGTCTTCACCCGGCGCCGCGCGACCGACGCGAGCCCCGCCTCCTCCAGGACCTGGTCCACCCGGCGTTCGGGGACCCGGTTGCTCGCGGCCAGCACGCGCAGATGGTCGCGGGCGGTCCGCGATCCGTGCGCGGCCCCCGCGTCGAGCAGGGCGCCCACGTGGCGCAGCGGCTCGTGGAGGCCGGCGTACGCGCGGCCGCCGATACGGGCGCTGCCGGACGTGGGCCGGTCCAGGCCCAGTACGAGCCGCAAGGTGGTGGACTTTCCGGCGCCGTTGGGGCCGAGGAATCCGGTGACGCGGCCCGGGAGGACACGGAAGGTGAGGTGGTCCACGGCGCGCCTGCCGCCGTACTCCTTGGTCAGGTCTTGGACGTCGATACTGGTCATGGGCTCAGCGTGGCCGTCGCTGACCGGTCGTCACCTCCCCCGCGGGTGGAGATCGTCTCCCCCGCCCGGGGGAGGCCGACCGCCGGTGCCGCCTGGCACGATGGCGCGATGGCCCGCCTTCTGCGCCCGCTGTGCCGGGGGACGACGTACACCCGCCTGCTGCACCTGTGGGTGCCCATGCTGTTCGTCAGCGTGTGGCTGTTCATCGACATGTCGAAGCCCTGGGTGCCCGCGGCGCTGCTGATCCCGCTGGGGCTGATCCCGGCCGTGCGGCGCGGCGAGGGGGTGCAGGCGCGCCACATGCTGGCGCGCGACAGCGAGGACACGGCCATCTCGGTCACGCCCTCGGCCACGTGGCGGGACAGATGGCGGACCGTGCTCTGGCTGGAGGCGCGGATGGTGACGGGCGCGGTGGCCTGCGTACTCACCGTCTGGCTGCCGGCGATCGCCGTCGACGTGCTCAGGGCGGCGTGGAGCCCGGTCGACGGCCCGGTCGTGTCGGTGTCCCATCCGCACTGGGCCTACGCACTCCTCGTCCCGTTCCCGCTGCTCGCCCTCTACGGAGGGGTGGTCGGCCTCGGCGAGCTGACCACGGCCGTCGCGCGCCGCCTGCTCGGCCCCTCCCCCGCCGAGCGGCTCACCGCCCTGGAGGAGCGCACCGAACAGCTTCTGGAGCGCACCCGCATCGCCCGGGAGCTGCACGACTCGATCGGTCACGCGCTGACGGTGGCGGTGGTGCAGGCGGGCGCCGCGCGCGCGGTGGGAGACCCCGCGTTCACCGACCGGGCCCTCGGCGCCATCGAGGACACCGGCCGGGCCGCCCTGGAGGATCTCGAACGGGTGCTCGGTGTGCTGCGCGAGCCAGGGCGCCCGGCGAGCGGCAGGCCGACGCTGGCCGAGGCCGACCGGCTCCTGGACTCGGCGCGCGCCTCGGGGGCGGCGGTGGACGCCGAGGTGACGGGTCCGCTGGAGACCGTGCCGGGGCCGGTGTCCCGCGAGGGGTACCGCATCCTCCAGGAGTCGCTCACCAATGTGCTGCGGCACGCGGGCGGTGTACCGGTCCGGGTGCGCATCGCGGTCGGGGGCGACAGCCTCGGCCTGGAGGTCCGCAGTCCCCTGAACGGGGAGGTACCGCGCCCCGGGCGGGGCAGCGGGCTGCGCGGGATACGGGAGCGGGCGGCGCTGCTCGGCGGACGGGCGCGGACCGGCCCCGACGAGGGCGACTGGCAGGTGCGTGTGGACCTGCCGCTGCGGTGATCCGTGCCCCGGTCGGCGCCCGCTGACCCGTGCCGGACGTCACGAACCGGCCCGGCGGGTCGGCACCGGCCGCGCGCGGTGGTCCGGAACCGGTGCCGGAGGCCAAAGCCGGTGCCGGGCCGGGCCCCTGACGCGCCGTTGAATGTGAGCGACCGCGCCCCTGACGGGCCGTAGGACGTGATCTACGCTGGCGGGATGCCGGTCACCGTTCTCCTCGTCGACGACGAACCCCTCGTACGGGCCGGGCTGCGCGCCGTCCTGGAGTCGCAGCCGGACATCGAGGTCGTCGGGGAGGCGGCCGACGGTGCCGCGGTGATCCCGCTGGTACGGCAGTTGCGTCCGCGGGTGGTCGCCATGGACGTGCGCATGCCCCTCATGGACGGCATCGAGGCCACCCGCGCGGTGCTGCGGACCGTCAGCGATCCACCGAAGATCCTCGTGGTGACGACGTTCGAGAACGACGAGTACGTCTACGAGGCGCTGCGCGCGGGTGCCGACGGATTCCTGCTGAAACGGGCGCGGCCCGCCGAGATCGTGCACGCCGTACGGCTGGTGGCCGAGGGCGAGTCCCTGCTCTTCCCCGCCTCCGTACGGCAGTTGGCCGCCGCGTACGGAGACGGAGCGGGCAGTCCCGCGGCACGGGCGGCCATGGAGCGGGCCGCGCTGACCGAGCGGGAGGCGGCCGTGCTGCGGCTGATGACGCGAGGGCTGTCGAACGCGGAGATCGCGGCGCGGCTGGTGGTCGGCACCGAGACGGTGAAGTCCCACGTCAGCTCCGTACTGGCCAAACTGGGCGCCCGGGACCGCACCCAGGCGGTCATAGCGGCGTACGAGTCGGGGTTCGTGGCCCCGGGCTGAGAACGACCCGCCGGTGGCGAAGTGGTCCCCGGCCCTCGCCGGAGCGCGCCGCGCCGAGTACGATCCGGCCAACACGCGCGCTAGCTGGGAGGACGGACGTTGGGGCGGTTGACCGGCGGGGACCCTTCTCTGCTGCGAAGGATCAATTCCGCGGTGGTGCTGCACGCGCTGCGGACCACCGACTGCGCGACCCTCACCGAGGTCACCCGGGTGACCGGGCTGTCGCGGCCGACGGTCGAGGGCGTCGTCGAAGGGCTGATCGAGGCCGGACTCGTGGTCGAGAAGGCGGCCGAGGAGGGCGCCGCACGGCGCCAGGGCCGCCCGGCACGCCGGTTCAGGTTCCGGGCCGAGGCGGGTCATCTGCTGGGTCTGGAGATCGGTCCGCACCGCGTCAGCGTGCTCCTGGCCGATCTGGACGGGCGGGTCCTGGGCGCCCTGTCCAAGGAGGTGGACGAGACGGCGCCGGCGGACGAGCGGCTCGACCGGCTGCGCACAGCGGTCGCCGAGCTGCTGCGCCGGGCCGGTGTCGCCCGCAGCTCGCTGCGCGCGGTGGGCGTCGGAAGCCCCGGGATCGTCGAGGCGGACGGCACCGTCCGGCTGGGCACCGCGTTGCCGGAGTGGACGGGGCTGCGGCTGGGCGAGCGCCTGAGCCGTTCCTTCAAGTGCCCGGTGCTGGTGGAGAACGACGCCAACGCGGCGGCGGTCGCCGAGCACTGGAAGGG
>NZ_JBHWEL010000002.1:170099-170984 GCF_042734135.1 Streptomyces sp. NPDC059668
GCGCGCCCCTCCGCCGTCCCTCCCCGCCCCCGGGGCGGGCGCACACCCCCCCCACCGGGCCGGGGGACCCCGACCACGGCCAGGGCTCGGCGACCGAGTCGGACGACGTGGTGTTCGTGCTGGCCGGGCTGAGCCCCGGCGCGGGGTCGCTGATCGGCGGCCGGCTGCACCGGGGGTACGGCGGCGCCGCCGGAGAGATCGGGGCGTTGCATCTGCTGGGCAGCGAGGCGACGCCCGAGACGCTGCTGTCGACCACGGACGAGCCGCTGCACCCGCTCGACGAGCAGGCCGTCGCCGAGGTCTTCGCGCTCGCCAAGGGCGGCGACCAGCGGGCCCGCGCGGCGGTAGACCGCTTCATCCAGCGGCTCGTGCACGACGTGGCGGCCCTGGCCCTCGCCCTCGATCCCGAACTCGTCGTGATCGGCGGCTGGGCGGCCGGTCTGGACGGCGTACTGGAGCCGCTGCGGCGTGAGTTGGCCCGCTACTGTCTGCGGCCCCCCAAGGTGACGCTCTCCCTGCTGGGCGAGGCCGCCATCGCGACGGGTGCCCTGCGACTCGCCCTCGACCATGTGGAGGAGCAGTTGTTCGCGGTGGAGGGGACCGTGACGGCGCGCCGCTGAGAACCGGTCACCGAGGCCCGGCTCGGCGCCGGAGACCGCCTGCCGGGGCCGCGCCGTGCCGTACGACAAGGGCTGTACGGCAAGGGCCGTACAGCAAGAGCCGTACGGCGAGGACCGGTTGGTGAGGACCGGTGGGTGAAATCCGGTGGGTGAAAAGCCGTGGGGCCCCCCCCGGTGGGGGGGGCGGCCCCGCAACGGCGGGCGGCCCCCCCACACCCCGGCGTGCGGCGGGCCCCCGCGCCCCGGGGGGGGGGGGTGAACCCCC
>NZ_JBHWEL010000002.1:170994-187542 GCF_042734135.1 Streptomyces sp. NPDC059668
GCCGCGCGGGCAGAGAGCTGGCGGGTGAACACCCCGCCCCGCCCGGGGGGGGGCGGGCCCCCCCACGGCTACGGCTCGGCGGCAGCCCGAGCTCCGGGAGTTCAGGAGGCCCGGCGCTCCGGGTCGTGGTGGATCTCCACGCCGCCCGAGTCCCCGAAGGTCAGGCGGCAGGTGTCGGCGCGGTACGTGGCCACGGAGACCGCCGCGGTGCGCCCCCGCGCGTAGAACCGGGTGGTGACGACGAGGACGGGCGCTCCGGGCAGCCGGTCGAGCTCCTTGGCGTCGTCCGCGCGGGCCGAGCCGAGTTCGACCGCGCGGTCCTGGCCGTCCAGGTCGAGACGCTGCAGTTCACGCAGGACGGCACGCGCGCGTGCCACCCCGGCGGGCGCGTCTATCGCCGAGAGGTCGGGCACCGAGCCCGCCGGCACGTAGAGCAGCTCGGCGGCGACCGGCTGGCCGTGCGTGCCCCGGGAGCGGCGGATGGTGTGCACCTCGACGTCGTGGCCCGTCTCCAGCGCGTCGGCCACCGCGGTGGGCGGAACCGCCGTCACGCAGTCCATGGGCTGCCAGGCGTCTCCGACCGCACCCGGCCAGACGTGCTGCTCGGATCCGACGGCCACGCCCACGCGCGGCGGTGCCACGGTGGTGCCCACTCCGCGACGCCGCTGAAGACGCCCTTCCAGCTCGAGCTGTTCGAGTGCCTGGCGCAAGGTCGCCCGGGCGACCCCGAACCTGGCCGCGAGATCGCGCTCGTTGGGCAGGATCTCACCCACCGAGAACTCGGAGTCCAGTGCCTCGCTGAGCACCGTCCTGAGATGCCAGTACTTAGGCTCCGGCACCGTTTCCAGCTGCGTGGTCCCCACCCTGTCCTCCGCAATCGCCGTGACCCGGCGGCGTTTAGCGCCCTTGTTTATTAAAGGTTCCTGCACTATCTCTGCGACCATAAAGCCGCCCTCACCCTTGGTCAAGACCAATCCTCGATCCCTTACGGATTGCATAGGGGGGTGGCGCGGAGCGTTCACGGACCGTTCGCGCTGGGTGACGTTCCCGACATGACGCCGAAAGCCCCCGTCCGCGGAACGGGGGCTTTCGGCTGGTAGGGGGCCGGTGGGACTACTGGTTGCCCAGGGACACGAGCTTCTCCGGGTTGCGCACGATGTAGACGCACCTGATCCGGCCGTCCACGACGTCGAGTTGGAGGACGCTGTCCGGCTTGTCGCCGGACAGGACCAGCACCGCCGCGCCGCCGTTGAGCTCCAGGAAGCGGAACGAGAGGCCGAGGGCGCCCTTCCCCGCGACTCCGAGGAGGAACCGGCCCACCTTGTCGGCCGTTTCGATGACCCGCAGCGGCGCCTTGGACAGGCCACCGCTGTCGCCGACGAGCCGGACGTCCGGGGCCAGCAGGGACATGAGCCCCTCCAGGTCCCCCTCCACCGCCGCGGCGAGGAACCGTTCGGTCAGGTCGCGGCGTTCGGCCGGGTCGACCTCGTAGCGCGGACGCTTCTCGTCGACGTGCCTGCGGGCCCGCGCGGCGAGCTGGCGCACCGCCGGCTCGCCGCGCTCCAGGACGGCGGCGATCTCCGCGTACGGGAAGCCGAAGGCCTCCCTGAGCACGAACACCGCGCGTTCCAGGGGGGACAGGGACTCCAGGACGACGAGGACGGCGAGCGAGACGGAGTCGGCGAGCACGGCCCGCTCGGCGGTGTCACCGACGGTGTCCCCGAAGTCGGTGACGTACGGTTCGGGGAGCCAAGGCCCCACGTACGCCTCGTTGCGCGACCGCACCTGGCGCAGCCGGTCGATGGCGAGCCGGGTGGTGACGCGCACCAGGTAGCCGCGCGGTTCGCGGACCTCGCTCCGGTCCGCGCCCGACCAGCGGAGCCAGGCCTCCTGGACCACGTCCTCCGCGTCCGCCACCCGTCCCAGCATGCGGTAGGCGACGCCCATGAGGACGGAGCGGTGTTCTTCGAAGACCTCGGTCGCGGTGTCGGTGGTCACCTCTCCATCCCAGCCGACGCGTCCCGCCCTGTCCAGGCGGCACGTGCTCCGCACCGGGCGGGGCGCCGGGAGGCCGATCCGTGGGCAGGCGGGGGGAGTTGACGGGGAGGCTGGTCGCGGCGGCGCGGGGACGGGCACGCGCGCGCGTCGCTCGGTTCCCGGCCACCGGGGGCTACCCGTCGGTAGCGGTTGCTGACAAGCTGTCTACGACGTTGGTTCCGGCAGCGTGCCACCAGACGAGGAGCAGCATCATGTCCGCCACGGTCTCCTTCAGCCTCCCCTCCGCGCACGGCCCGAAGACCGTGACCATGTCCTACGCGCGCGTGGGCACCGGGGAACCGCTGCTCCTGCTGCACGGTATCGGTCACCACCGGCAGGCCTGGGACCCGGTCGTCCACATCCTGGCCGCCGAGCGCGAGGTGATCGCCGTCGACCTGCCGGGGTTCGGCGCGTCCCCGGCGCTGCCCGAAGGGCTCACGCACGGCCTCGGTACGGTGGTGCCCGTGCTCGGCGCGCTGTGCGAGGCGCTGGGGCTCGACCGGCCGCATGTGGCGGGCAACTCGCTGGGCGGGCTCCTCGCCCTGGAACTGGGCCGCGAGAAACGCGTACGGTCCGTCACCGCGCTCTCGCCCGCCGGTTTCTGGACGACGGCCGAGCGGCGGTACGCGTTCGGGGTGCTGATGGCGATGCGGCAGGGTGCGCGACGGCTGCCGCTTCCCGCGGTCGAACGCCTCTCGCGCACCGCGGTCGGACGGGCCGTCCTGACCAGCACCATCTACGCCCGGCCCGGCCGCCGTTCACCCGAGGCCGTCGTCGCGGAGACCCTGGCGCTGGCGCACGCGGAGGGATTCGCCGAGACGCTACGGGCGGGCATCACCGTCCAGTTCACGGACGACGTCCCGGGACTGCCCGTCACCGTGGCCTGGGGCACCCGGGACCGGCTGCTGGTGCGCCGTCAGGGGATCCGCGCCAAGCAGATCATTCCGCGGGCCCGGCTGGTGCGGCTGCCCGGCTGCGGACACGTCCCGATGAACGACGACCCCGCGCTCGTAGCCCGCGTCATCCTCGACGGCAGCCGCTGAACACGGTGTGCCGGCGGCCGGGGTACGTCTCCCGGCCCGGCGCACCCGTGCTCCGGAGCCCAGGGCGACTCCCGTACCGACCAGCACGCTGCCGGCGGCCTGCGCGGCGCCGTACGTGCCCGTGCCGACGAGCGGCGCGGTCCAGGCCGCCGCGACGGGGATGAGACCGGAGAAGAGCGTGGCGCGCTCCGCGCCGATGCGCTGCACGCCCGTGTACCAGGCCACGAAGCCGACGACCGTGACCACCACCGCCTGCCACAGCAGCGCGGCGGCCTCGGCGGCGTCGGGCGTCCGCAGCCCACCACCGCCGGTGAGGATCCCGGCCGCCGCCGACTCCAGCGCGGCGATCCCGCACACGGTGGCCGACAGGAGCCGCGGGCCCAGGGGACGCAACACCGGCACGGCGAGGACCGCGAAGCCCACCTCGCCGGCCAGCGCGCACCCGGAGTACGCGATGCCCACGCCGTCGGTCCGGCCCCAGCCCTGGACGGTGCAGGCGCCCAGCGCGACGAGCGCCGCCCCGTAGAGGACCCGGCGCCGCGGACGGCGCCCCTCGGCGAGGGGGACGAACACCGCCACGACGACCGGGGCACAGCCCACGAAGACACCCGGGACCGCCGGTTCCGCGGTGCGTTCCGCCGCGAGCACGGCGAGGTTGAAGCCGACCATGCCCACGGCCGCGAGCAGCGCGAGCCGCGCCCACTGGCGCGGCGCGAGCCGACGCAGCGGTGCCGTGCCATGGCGGCCGACCAGGGGCAGCAGCAGCGCGCAGGCGAGGCCGTAGCGCAGGAACTGGCCGCCCGCGTACGGGTAGTGGCCGAGGACGCTGTTGGCGGTGAAGGAGCCTCCGACGAGGACACAGGCGAGGGCGGCGAGCAGCGACCCCCTGGTGGTGGCGTTCATGACGACGACGCTACGAAGGGTCGCGGTCCGGTTTAAGGTCCACTTCCATGACGTCATCGGGGACCAGTCGGGGCGGGCCGGAGGCTCCCGCCCAGCACACCCCCGCCCCGCGCACCCCCGACCCGGATGGCTCCGCCCCGCACATCCCCGATCCGGACGCCTCGGCCCGGAGCGGCCCCGGCCCGGCGGGCCCCGCGCCCTGGACCGCCGCCTGGGAGCTGCTCCTGCCGACCGCTTCGGCGCCGGCACGCGCGCGTGGCCGCGCGCTTCAGGGCGCGCTGCGGGAGGCGGTCCGTACGGGCCGGCTGGCGCCGGGCACCCGGCTGCCGTCCAGCCGTGAGCTGGCCGTCGATCTCGGAGTGTCGCGGGGGCTGGTCACCGAGGCGTACGAGCAGTTGGCCGCGGAGGGATATCTGCGCAGTGGCCACGGCGCGGGGACCTGGGTCGGCGACGCCGTTCGCGCGGGCCGCCCGGCCGCCCGCGATCTCGCCCCGCGCCCCACCGGGGCCGGCGCCGACTTCCTTCCCGGGACACCGGACCTGTCCCTGTTCCCGCGCGCCGCCTGGGCCGCCGCCCAGCGCGGGGTCCTCGCCGAACTGCCGCACCACGCACTGGGCTACCCGGATCCGCGCGGTCTGCCCCGGCTGCGCACCGCCGTGGCGGAACTGCTCGTGCGCCGCCGGGGCGTGGTCGCGGACCCGGAGCGCGTCGTCGTGGTGTCCGGGGTCGCGCAGGCGATGACGCTGCTCGGATTCGCACTCCACGCGCGCGGGACGCGCGCCGTCGGTGTCGAGGACCCCGGCAGCCCCGAGCACGGTGCCCTGTACGCCTCGGCGGCGGTCGGCACCGTACCGCTGCCGCTGGACGGGGAGGGGCTGGCCATGGGACCGCTGCGGGCGTCCGGCGTACGGGCGGTGGTGACGACGCCCGCCCATCAGTTCCCCTCCGGGATCGCGTACTCCGCGCGGCGCCGCGCCGAACTCCTCGACTGGGCACGCTCGGTGGACGGGCTGGTCATCGAGGACGACTACGACGGGGACTTCCGCTACGACCGGGCTCCCGTTGGGGCACTTCAGGGGCTCGATCCCGAGCGGGTCGCCTACACGGGGTCGGTCAGCAAGTCGCTGGCGCCCGGTCTGCGGCTCGGCTGGCTGCTCGTACCGGCGTCACTCGCCGCGGAGGTCGTCGCGCGCAAGCGCACCATGGACCTGGGCAACCCCGTCGTCGACCAGGCGCTCCTGGCGCGATTCGTGGAACGGGGCGACTACGACCGGCAGTTGCGCCGCTGCCGGCGCGCCTACCGGGAACGGCGGGACGCCCTCGTCTCGGCCCTCGCGGAGCACTTTCCGGGCACGGAGGTGTCCGGGATCGCGGCGGGTCTGCACGTCATCGCCGCGTTGCCGGACCGGTACGGGCCGCAGCACCGCTTCCTGCTGCGGGCCACCGCCGCCGGGGTGGCGGTGCGTCCGCTGACGGACTACGAGCGGGCCGTGCGGGCGGGTGGCGTGCGTCTGGTCCTCGGTTACGCGCACCGGTCCCCCGCGCAGATCCGCGACGGGGTACGGCTGCTGGCGACGGCGGTACGGGGCCAGGGCCCGTCAAGGTGAGCGGCCGGGCGGGGAGCCCTCAGCGGGTTCGCCCGAGGGCCCGGCCCACCCACCGGTACAGGTGCGGGCCGGCGCCCGCTCGACCTGGGAGGCACGGCCGATTCCGTTGCCCCCAGGGCCAGTTGTTCACTCACGGTTTCCGTACCCGCTGCGGCGCACCAGTAGTTGTGGCTTGCACACCGGCCGGTTCCGTCCCTGGAGGCGCATTCATGTCACACCGTCCGCAAGGCCCCCTCCCGCTCCCCGGCCGCCGCGGCGTGCTGCGCGGCACGCTGGCCGCCTCGGCCGCACTGGCGCTGCCCACCGCGCTCGGCGCCGCCCCGGCGCTGGCCCTGTCCGGACGGCCGAAGGCCGGCTGGGGCGTCCAGGCCGGCGACGTGACCGCGGACTCCGGTCTGGTGTGGGTCCGTTCCGACCGCCCGGCCCGGATGATCGTCGAGACGTCCGCGACCGAGTCGTTCCGCAACCCGCGCCGGTGGCACGGACCGCTGCTCGGCGCGGACACGGACTTCACCGGTACGACCCGGCTGCGCGGGCTGCCCGCGGGCGAGCAGATCCATTACCGCGTCCTGCTCGCCGACGCCGACGACCCCCGGCGCACCGGCGAGCCGGTGACGGGCACCTTCCGGACCGCGCCCGCGAAGCGGCGCCGGGACGTGCGGTTCGTCTGGTCCGGTGACCTGGCCGGACAGGGCTGGGGCATCAACGAGTCGATCGGCGGCTACCGGATCTTCGACGCGATGGCGAAGGTGGACCCGGACTTCTTCCTGTGCAGCGGCGACAACATCTACGCCGACGGCCCGATCGCGGCCACCGCGGCGCTTCCGGACGGCGGTGTGTACCGGAACGTCACCACCGAGGAGAAGTCGCACGTCGCGGTCACCCTGGCCGACTACCGGGGCAACTTCCGCTACAACCTGCTGGATTCCGCGCTGCGCCGCTTCAACGCCCAGGTACCGAACATCATCCAGTGGGACGACCACGAGGTCCGCAACAACTGGTACCCGGGAGAGGTCATCGGGACCGGCACGCCCTACCCGGCCGGTACGGCCCTCGACGACCTGGCGGTCCGTTCCCGGCGTGCCTTCTCCGAGTACTTCCCGATCTCCACGATCAGCGGGCGCCCCGACGGCAGGATCTACCGGACCGTCCACCACGGCCCGCTCCTCGACGTGTTCGTGCTGGACATGCGGACCTACCGCAACGCCAACTCGGCCGACGACCAGACCACCGACCCGCAGGGCATCCTCGGGCGCGAGCAACTGGATTGGCTCAAGCGCGAACTGGCCGCTTCGCGTGCGGTGTGGAAGGTGATCGCCAACGACATGCCGCTCGGGCTGGTCGTGCCCGACCCGGGCGAGGGCAAGCCGAACTTCGAGGCCGTCGCCCAGGGCGACCCGGGCGCTCCGCTCGGCCGCGAACTGCAGATCGCGGAGCTGCTGCGGTTCGTCAAGCACCGCAGGATCACCGGAACGGTCTGGCTGACGGCCGACGTGCACCACACCTCGGCACAGCACTACCACCCGTCGCGGGCCGCGTTCAAGGACTTCGAGCCCTTCTGGGAGTTCGTCTCCGGACCGCTCAACGCGGGCGCGTTCCCGGCGAGCGCCCTGGACGGCACCTTCGGCCCGGACCGGGTCTTCGTCAAGGCGCCCACGGCCGCCAACGTCTCCCCGGCCGAGGGGTACCAGTTCTTCGGAGAGGTCGACATCGACGGCGACAGCGGGGAGTTGACGGTGCGTCTGCGGGAGCAGGACGGCAGCGTGCTGTTCACACAGGTGCTTCAGCCGGGACGTGTGGGGCAGTAGCTCCACGGCACCTCCCGACTCCCGTACCCTCGACATGTCGGGTCGCGCACCGGAGTCATCCCCCGGTGCGCGCCCGCGTGGCCGCACGCGCCGCCGCGTGCTCCGCCGGCCCCGGCGCCCCCTCTCCGCCTCGCGCGCCCGTCGTCGTACCGGACCCGTGACACGGGCCTTCGCGGCGGCCCCGGGGAGCCGTCCTCCGAACCGCCGCGACGGGCGGGTTCGCAGGTCGGAGGCCGGTTGTCAGTGGTCGCGTCTACGGTTTTCCCATGACACGATCTCTGCGGGCCGTGGCCCACACCCGACCCTCCGTGAGGGAGTCCGTCCCGGGCGGCGGGCTGGGGCTCCAGACCTCGCAGGGCGCGACCCCGACCGGAGTCGAGGACCATCCCCGGTTCGTCACAGGATTCCTGACGTCACCTCAGGTGGAGGCGACCGGTCCCCGCGGGTGTACGTCCCTCCGGTCGCCGCCGGTTCGCCGGCCGCCGACGCCCGCGTCGCCGGGGCCCGGGAAGTCGTCCTGCCCGGTATGGGGTTCACCCTCACGCTGTGTACCGGGAGGGCGCGTGGGTCCGGGCACGGCACGAATCGACGGGGACGGGTGATGAGTTCACTGCTGGAAGCGGTACGGACGGGGCGGACGGCCGAGGCCGTGAGCCTGCTCGACGGGATGACGGACGTCGAACGGGGCGCGCTCGTACCTGAGTTGAAGGCCCTGCGGAGCGAGTTGCGGGGCGCTCCGTGGGACGCGGCGTCCCGTCGCGCCTGGCCCACGCTGCATCTGGCGGGGGCGGCCTGCCAGACCGGCGCCGCGGGCGTGGCCACCTGGATCGCGGCGGCCGACATGCGGTGGGCCCAGGCCTCGCCGGCCGTGCTCCTCGACGTGCTCGGGGACCGCGAGCCCGACTGGCTCGCCGACGTGACCCACCGGCTCGCCCGGCGTCCCTTCGCGACCGGCGCCGTCCCCTACGCGCTGATGGCCGGACTCGTGCGGCTCTCCGGCTGCCCGGCGCCGACGACCGACGCCTACGTCCAGGGCTGGATGGATCACGTCGGCTCCGGCTGGCAGCGCGGGGACACCGTGCTCGACCGGCTGCGCAAGGATCCGCATCTGCCGGAGCTGGTCGCCGCGCTCTTCAAGGTCGACGGCATCGGCGGTCGTGTGGAGTGGCGGTACGGCGAGGGTCCGAACAGCTGGACGTACGCGCTGGCCCGGCTGACCGAGGACGGGGTACTCGACCGCACGGTGATGGTCGACGCCTGCCTCGCCCGACTGCTGCGCGGCGGCCCCTCGAAGGAACTGCGGGCGTTCCTCGGCCTGTTGACCTCCCTGGACCTCACGGGCGAGGAACGGCGGGACCGCCTGGCCGACTGGATGGCGCTGACCCGCGCGTCCGCGGCTCCCGTCGCCGCCCACGCCCAGTCCGTGCTCGCCTCCCTCGCCCTCGAAGGTGGCCTGACACCCCGCCGGCTCGCGGAGATGTCCTCGGCCGTGCTGTTCCGCACGGAGAAGAAGCTCGTGCGCGCCCAGCTCGTGCTGCTCGGCAAGGCTCTCGCACGTGATCCGGGCAGCGCCGCCGAACTGCTGCCCGCGGTGGTGCGGGCCCTCGGGCAGGAGGACACGGACCTGCAGGAGCGTGCCCTGAAGATCGTGGAGCGCCACGCCGGCGCGCTGGACGGAGCCGACGGAGCACGGGAGTCGCTCACCGAGGCGGCGGACCGTCTCGGCCCCGCCCTGCGCGCACGGGCCGAACGGCTGCTGGGTCTCGACGCGCTCGTGCCCACCCCGGAGCCCCAGAAGGACGTACTCCCGCCCGTCCCGGAGCGGACGCGACTCGCCCCGGCCCCGGCGTCGGCGGTCGAACTGGCCGAGGAGGTCCGTGCCCTGCCCGCGTCCGGCGGTGACGTGGCCGCGTTCGAGCGCATCCTGGACGGGCTGGTACGACACGCGTACGAGGACCGGGCCCGGCTGATCCAGGCCCTGGAACCCGCCGTCGCGCGACGGTGGTGGTCCACCTCGGAGCCCCGGCACCCCGATGTGGACACGTACTTCGGCGAAGCGCCGCGCGGCATCGAGGTCGTCCTCGCCGCACTGCTGGGCCGGATACGTACGGCCACGCTCCACACGGCGGTCCGGCGGGACACCACGCGCCGCGCCTGCAGGCACAGCGCCCTGGCCGACGTCGTCGAGGCACGCGTGTGGGAGGTCGCCCATCGGCTGCGGACGGCGGAAGCGCCGCCGTTCCTGCTGGCCACCCCGTCCTGGAGCACGGGCCTGCTGGAACCCGACGAGCTGGTCGAGCGCCTCGACGCGTACCGGCGACTCGGCATCCGGCCGTGCGCCACCGATTTCGCACAGGCGTTGCTCCGGGTCCGGCGGGACGCCTCCGCGCCGGACATCTGCGCGCGGGACACCTGCGCGCCGGACACCTCCGTCGCGGATCGGGCGCGTTCTCTCGGCACAGCCGAGGGCACACGGCTGGCCGACTGGCTCACCGCCGGGGAGCCGGCCGGCCCGGTGGAGCGGCGACGGACCGTGGGCGTGCGCATCCTGCTGGAGGCGGGCGAACACGAGGAGCTGCTAGGACGGTTCCCGCCGGCGTTCCAGCGACTGGGGCGTCCGTTCTCCGTCTTCGAAGGACGCTCGTACTGCTCGCACGAGGACGGGTCCGAGCGGCAGCACTGGCTGGCGGTCGCCCCGGGGCGGCCGGAGCTGGCCGCCGCCCGACTGCTGCGTGACGTCTCCGCGGCCGCCGTGGACGACACCCGGGGCACCGCCGCCTTTCTCCCCCTCCTCGCCGAGGCCGACGGTGAGGCCGGCGAGGCCGTGCATCTGTGTCTGGCCTACGGACTCGGCGCGCGGCACCCGGAGGACCGGCTGGCGACGGTGGACGCCCTGCTGGTCCTGGCCGCGCGCGGGCGGCTGGACGCGGACCGACTCGGGGCGGATCTCGGCCAGTTGGTGCGCCGGGGCGCCGTGAAGCCGGCGCGGCTCGCCGAGGCGATACGGACGGCGGCGGGCACCGGCGCCCACGCGACGGTCTGGTCGGTGCTCCGCTCCGCGCTGCCGCTCCTGCTGGCCGATCTCGCCGGGGCGGGCGCGGGCGGCGCGCCCTCGCGGGGGCTGGGGGATCTGCTGTCCGTCGCCGCGGAGTCCGCCGAGCGGTCCGGGGCGCGTGGTGATCTCGTCCATCTCGCGCAGACGGCCGACCGACGTGGCTCGTCCAAAGTGGTGACACAGGCTCGTCGGCTCCGGACCGCGCTGACCCAAGGGGCGGGTGCCTGACCAGGCGCGTAACCCAGGCGCTCCGAAGCAGGCAAAACAACCGCAAAAAGAACTACAAAAGGGATAGAAGGACACTTTACCGATCAGTCACAGACCGTTCGTGATCACGCAACACCACTCCTTCACAGTGGCTCCATGACTCCAGAGATGTCTGATGTGACCCGTGCGAGGCACGGTCGTCCTGTTCACCACTGGCGGCGGGACGTCGTGGAACTCGCCGCGCTGTTCACGGCCGTCACGGTCGCGGACGCCGTGGCCAACCTGATCGGGCACGGCCCCGACGGAGCGGCCCTGCTGGTGATCTCGGCCGCCGTCCTGGTCGCCACGGCCGGATTCCACACATGGTGGGCACGCCGCCACGGTCACGCGCCGCCGCCGGACCATACCGGTGCCCGGCCGCTCGGCGCCGGGCGACGGTCCGGGCGGTCCGGGCGGTCCGGGCGGTCCACGGAGAACAAGGAACCCAGGGAAAACAGGGAGGACAAGGAGAACGAGGAGACCGCCGCGGCGCGGGAGGACGCCGACGGGGCGACGGTGCTGTGGCGGATGCGGACGACCGTCAGGGACGAACCGGGTTCGCTCGCCGCGCTGTGCACGGCGCTCGCGCATCAGCGGGTCGACATCCTCAGCCTGCAGACCCACCCGCTCGCGGAAGGGACCGTGGACGAGTTCCTGCTGCGCGCTCCCGCCGGGCTGGCCGCGTCCGGGATCACCCGCGCGCTCTCCCAGGCGGGCGGCACCGGCACCTGGATCGAGCGGGCCGACGCCCACGATCTGGTGGACGCGCCCACCCGCGTACTCGGCCTGGCCACCCGAACCGCCCTGGACGCGGCGGAACTTCCGCTGGCCCTCCGGCAGTTGCTCGGTCGGTGCACCATCCGTTCGCTGCCCGCCAGGTCTCCTGGATCGGGCCGGGCGGTAGAGGGCGCGCCGGTCGAAGGAGCGCTGGAGGACACGGTGATGCGGTTGCGCGCACCGGAGGGTGGGGTGATCACGGTGGAGCGACCGTACCTGCCGTTCACGCCGACCGAGTTCGCGCGGGCGCGGGCTCTGGTCGAGCTGGACGCGCGCCTGGGTCCTCGTGTCCCCCGGGGCCAGGACATGCTGACGCTGCCGGAGGGCAACGAGATCACCGTGCGCCGCGCCGACGTGTCCGACCTGGAGGACGCCAGGGCGATGCACGAGCGCTGCTCGTCGCGCACGCTGACCATGCGGTACCACGGGCCGGTCGGGGACGCGGACCGCTACCTCAACCATCTGCTCAGCCCGCGCTTCGGCCGCACCCTCGCCGTCCGGACGCCGTCGGGGCGCATGGTCGGGCTCGGCCATCTGCTCTGGGACGGCGACGAGACCGAGATCGCGCTGCTCGTCGAGGACGACTGGCAGCGGCGCGGAATCGGTGCCGAGCTGGTCGGCCGTCTGGTGGCGATGGCGGTCGAGGCGGGGTGCGCGAGCGTGTACGCCGTCACGCAGGCCTCCAACACCGGGATGGTCGCCGCGATGCGGGGCCTGGATCTCCCCCTCGACTACCAGATCGAGGAGGGCACCCTCGTGATCACGGCGCGCCTGGACTCGGCACCGGTCCCGTCCACGCTCCCGTACGTCCAGGACCAGCAGGACCGACACGGGTCACCGCTCGGCGGGCGGGTCACGCGGGACTAAGGGCAGTCCCGAAATCCCCGGTGGATCAGCGCGCGGCGCCGGATGCGGTGCGTCGCAAGGCGGAGGGCCGTCCTCGTACTGGGTGTATCCGGGCGATCCGACAACGCGGCGAGGTGCCGTAGCTGTCGTCGTGTGCCCGCCGGGGATCACGGGACAGCCCTTGGGGCGTGTCGCGGACGCGGGGCGGGCGGGACTTCCGCAACACGCCCCGGGCTCCTGTCTGTTCGGGCCCCTCGCCACCACCGCGGAGGGGCAACAGGGCGCACGCCGCCATCAGCGTGGCCGCGGTCGAGCCCGGCGGCGTCCGCCGACTGCTGGGACCCCGGGCGAGGTGCCCGGGGTCTCCCCCGTCACCGGGTGGCCGAACCCGCGTGTTCCTCCAGCCGGTCGCGGCCCTCCGCCTGCGCCGGGCGTACCTCCGTCGCGCGTCCCAGCGCGCCGTCCAGGTCGGCCCACAGGTCCTCGACGTCCTCCAGCCCGACCGACAGCCGCAGCAGGCGGTCGCTCACGCCCGCACCGCGACGGTCGCCCTCGGCGACGATGCGGTGGCTGATGGAGGCCGGATGCTGGATCAGGCTGTCCACGCTGCCGAGACTGACCGCGGGGGTGATCAGTCGGACGCCGGCGATGACCTCGTGCGGGTCCCCGTGCACCTCGAACGCGATCATGGCGCCGCCGATCCGCGGGTAGTGGACGCGGGAGACGCGCGGGTCGGCGGCGAGCCGGCCGGCGAGATCCGCGGCGCTCGCGGACGCGGCACGGACCCGTACCGGCAGCGTCGACAGCCCCCGCAGCAGCAGATATCCGGCCAGCGGATGCAGGACGCCACCGGTGGCGAACCGCACCTGGCGCAGCCGCCCGGCGAACTCCTCGTCGCAGGCGACCACTCCGGCCATGACGTCCCCGTGCCCGCCGAGGTACTTGGTGGCGCTGTGCAGGACCAGGCGCGCGCCCTGCTCCGCGGGGCGTTGCAGCACCGGCGTGGCGAAGGTGTTGTCGGCGAGGAGCGGTACGGAGCCGCAGGCGTGCGCGACGGCGCGCAGGTCGATCTCGGCGAGCGTCGGGTTGGCCGGGGACTCGACCATGACCAGCCCCGTGTCGGGGCGCAGGGCGTCCTCGATGCCCGCCGGGTCGACCCAGGTCACCTCGGAGCCCAGCAGCCCGGCCGTGAGCAGGTGGTCGCTGCATCCGTACAGCGGCCGCACGGCGACGACGTGACGCAGTCCCATCGCGTTGCGTACGAGCAGGACGGCGCTCAGCGCGGCCATTCCGCTGGCGAACGCGACCGCGCTCTCGGTCCCTTCGAGCCGGGCGAGGGCGGTCTCGAAGCGCGCGACGGTCGGGTTGCCGAGGCGTCCGTAGACGGGCGGCCCCTCCGGTTCGGCGCCGTCGGCCGCGAACGCGTCGATGCGGGCGGCTTCGCCCCGGCTGTCGTACGAGGGATAGGTGGTCGACAGGTCTATCGGTGCGGCGTGCAGCCCGGCGCGGGCGAGATCCTCCCGCCCCGCGTGCACGGCCTCGGTGGCCAGAGCGCGGGTACGGATGCGGGAACCACCCCGCGGGTCGGGGGTCCCCGTGCCGGTGCCGGTGCCGGTGTCGGTGTCCGTGCCCGTGAGCCCGGTACCGCCGCCGGAACCGATACGGGTGTCGCGCGTGCCGCGTATGTCCGCGTCCATGTCATCTCCGCCGAAGTCCATGGACAGCAGCCTGAACACCGACCGGGGTCACGGCGCCGGAACCCGTGTTACGTTCGGGCCATGGCCGATTCCGTCGTACTCGATCCGGTGGATCTTCATCTGCTGCGACTGCTTCAGAACGACGCCCGGACGACCTACCGCGACCTCGCCGCGCAGGTCGGCGTCGCGCCCTCGACCTGCCTGGACCGGGTGACACGGCTGCGCCGCGCGGGAGTCATTCTCGGCCATCAGCTGCGGCTCGATCCGGCGAAGCTCGGCCGGGGTCTGGAGGCACTGCTGTCCGTGCAGGTCAGACCGCATCGCAGGGAGCTGGTGGGTCCGTTCGTGGACCGGATCAGGGCCCTGCCGGAGTCCCGCACCGTCTTCCATCTCACCGGCCCCGACGACTATCTCGTCCAGGTCGCCGTCGCGGACATGGCCGACCTCCAGCGCCTGGTCCTCGACGAGTTCACCTCCCGGCGTGAAGTCGCCCGTGTGGAGACCCGGTTGATCTTCCAGCAGTGGGACTGCGGTCCTCTTCTGCCGCCTGCCGGGCCGGGCGCGACGCCCACAGCGAAATCGGGCTGATGCGGACCAAAAGCACGCGATGACGGGCTGACGCGGCACCTGTTCCCGTATGAGGATGTCGGCATGTCAGAGACGAAGAACCCGCTGCCCCGTGAGGTCGCCGACGCGTACGTCGACGACCTCATCGCCCTCGACCCGGTCCTCGGTACGTACCTCGGTGTGAAGGAGAGCGCCGGCCGGCTCCCGGACCCCTCGCCCGCGGGACAGCGGGCCCTCGCGGACCTGGCGCGGGCGACCCTCGCCCGCCTCGACGAGGCGGAGCGGCAGCCGGGCGCGGACAGCGACACCGAGCGCCGCTGCGCGCGGCTGCTGCGCGAGCGGCTGACCGCCGAACTGGCCGTGCACGACGCCGAGGAGGGACTGCGCGCCGTCGGCAACATGCACACGGCCGCGCACGCCGTCCGGCAGGTGTTCAGCATCGCGCCGACCGAGACGGACGAGGACTGGGCGGCGATCGCCGAGCGGCTGCGCGCCGTGCCGGCCGCGCTGGCGGGGTACCGCGAGTCCCTCGCCCTCGGTCTGGAACGCAAGCTCTACGCGGGTCCACGTCCCACCGCGACCTTCGTCGACCAGCTCACCGAGTGGTCCGCCCCGGACGAGCACGGCCGCGCCTGGTTCGAGGACTTCGTGTCCGCGGGCCCCGACTCCCTGCGCGAGGAGCTGGACACCGCCGCGCGGACGGCCACCCGGGCCCTGGTGGAGCTGCGCGACTGGATGCGCGACGTGTACGCGCCCACGATCCAGGGCGCGCCGAACACGGTGGGCCGGGAGCGGTACGCGCGCTGGGCGCGTTACTTCAACGGCACGGATCTCGATCTCGACGAGGCGTACGCGTACGGCTGGGCCGAGTACCACCGGCTGCTCGCCGAGATGCGGACCGAGGCCGAGAAGGTCCTGCCCGGGGCCCGGACGCCCTGGGTGGCGCTGGCGCACCTGGACGAGCACGGCAGGCACATCGAGGGGGTCGACGAGGTCCAGACATGGCTCCAGGGCCTGATGGACCAGGCGATCGACGCCCTGGACGGCACGCACTTCGAACTCGCCGAGCCGGTACGGAAGGTGGAGTCCCGGATCGCGCCCCCGGGCGGTGCCGCGGCTCCCTACTACACCGCGCCGTCGGCGGACTTCTCCCGGCCCGGCCAGACCTGGCTCCCCACGATGGGGCAGACCAGGTTCCCCGTGTACGACCTCGTCTCGACCTGGTACCACGAGGGCGTTCCCGGGCACCACCTCCAGCTCGCACAGTGGGTGCACGTCGTCGAGGACCTGTCCCGCTACCAGGCGACCGTGGGCATCGTGAGCGCCAACTGCGAAGGCTGGGCGCTGTACGCGGAGCGGCTGATGGACGAACTGGGCTTCCTCGCGGACGCGGAGCAGCGGCTCGGCTACCTGGACGCGCAGATGATGCGCGCGGCCCGGGTGATCGTCGACATCGGTATGCACCTGGAGCTGGAGATCCCCGCGGACTCGCCCTTCCATCCCGGCGAGCGCTGGACGCCCGAACTGGCGGAGGAGTTCTTCGGCGCGCACAGCAGCCGGCCCGCGGACTTCGTCGAGAGCGAGCTGACCCGCTATCTCTCGATCCCCGGTCAGGCCATCGGCTACAAACTCGGTGAGCGGGCCTGGCTGAAGGGCCGCGCGAACGCGCGGCGGCGTCACGGGGACGCCTTCGACGCGAAGGCGTGGCACATGGCGGCCCTGTCGCAGGGTTCGCTGGGACTGGACGACCTGGTGGACGAGTTGTCCCGGCTCTGACCGCCGCCGAGCCACCGACGGCAGCCGGGCACGGTCCCACGGCGGCACGGACTCACGGCGGCACGGACTCGGCGGCACGGTCCCACGGCCCGGGGGGCCCGCCCGGGGGGGGGGGCCCCGGGGGGGGGGGGGGGCGCCCGGGCGGGTGGTCCCCCCCGCCAGAGCCCCACCGCACGCGCCCCCCCC
>NZ_JBHWEL010000002.1:187552-244957 GCF_042734135.1 Streptomyces sp. NPDC059668
CGCGGGGCCGGGGCCCGGGGCGCCCGGCCCCCCGGGCGCCCGGGGGGGCGCCCCCGGCCCCCCGCGCCCGGCCCCCCGGCGGGGGCCGGGCCGCCCTCGGCGGTCCCACGCGGGCCGGGGCTGATCCGCCCCGCTCAGCAGCCGCAGTCCTCCGCGCCCACGGGCGCCGTCAACGGGTCCGGCCCACGCCGCTCACGCCCCTCCCAGGTCTCGAACTCGAAGCCCTCACGCACCCAGTACTCGAACCCGCCGAGCATCTCCTTGACCTGGAAGCCGAGTCCGGCGAGGGCGGCGCGGGTGGCGCCGTTGCAGCCGGGTCCCCAGCAGTAGGTGACGACCGGCACCGACCTGTCGAGGAGCCGCTCGGCCTGTTCGGCGACGAGCGCGGTCGGCAGATGGATCGCGCCGGGCACGTGCCCCTGGTCCCACGCCTGGGTGGAACGGGAGTCGAGGACGACGAATCCGGGGTCCCCGCCGGCCGCGAGCGCGGAGGCGACGTCGGACACGTCGGCGTGGAAGGCGACGCTCGCGCCGAAGTGGGCGACGGCCGCGGCCGGAGGGGCCGGGGCGACGCGCAGCACGGCGTTCGTCACGGCCGGCGGGGCGCTCGACACGGCGTTCGTCACGGCCGGCGGGCCGCTCGGTACGGAGGTCACGGGTTGCGCGGGTGTCAGGGGTCTCATGGCCAGAAACCTACGTGGGGTGATCCCGCTCCTGAAGTGGCGATCCACGGCCCTCCGCTTGAAGCGCCGGGGATTTCCCTGCTATCTCTCGCACATGACCACGTATTCCCCGGACGCCACCGACTGGCGCATCCTCGATGTCCTCCAGCGTGAGGGAAGGGCCAGTTTCGCCGAACTGGCCCGTGCCGTCTCGATGTCCGCGAGCGCGGTCACCGAGCGGGTGCGGCGGCTGGAGGAGGCGGGCGTCATCCAGGGGTACGCGGCCGTCGTGGCCCCGGAGAACATCGGCCTGCCGATTCTCGCCTTCGTCCGCCTGCGCTACCCGAACGGCAACTACAAGCCGTTCCACGATCTCGTCGACGCGACGCCCCAGATACTGGAGGCCCACCACGTCACCGGAGACGACTGCTTCGTGATCAAGGTCGCGGCCCGCTCGATGAGTCACCTGGAGGAACTCTCGGGCAGGATCGGCACGCTGGGCTCGGTGACGACGAGCGTCGTCTACTCCTCGCCGCTGCCCCGGCGCCCTCTGGGGCGCTGACCCGGCGGTCAGTCCTGGACGCCCCGCTGCCGTACGACCGACCCCGTTCTCCCCTTCACGACCTCCAGCTGAGCGTGGACACGACGCCGGAGGTCGGCGACATGACTGACGATGCCGACGCTGCGGTCACGCTCCCGGAGCGAGTCGAGCACGTCGAGGACCTCGTCGAGGGTCTGGTCGTCGAGGCTGCCGAAGCCCTCGTCGATGAAGAGCGTGTCGAGCCGCACCCCGCCGGCTTCGTCCGTGACGACGTCCGCGAGGCCGAGGGCCAGCGCGAGCGAGGCGAAGAACGTCTCGCCCCCGGAGAGTGTCGCCGTGTCCCGCTCCCGGCCGGTCCAGGCGTCCACGACGTGCAGTCCGAGCCCGCTGCGGCCACGGCCCGCGCGGTCGTCGGAGTGGACGAGGGTGTAGCGCCCGGACGACATGCGCTGCAGGCGTGCGGTCGCGGCGGCGGCGACCTGTTCCAGACGGGCGGCGAGGACGTAGGACTCCAGGCGCATCTTGCGTTCGTTCTCCGCCGAGGTGCCCGCCGCCAGGCCCGCCATGCGCGCCACCCGGTCGTACTCCTCGCGCAGCGGTCCCAGGCGGCGTACGGACGTGGTCGCGCGCGCGGACAGCCGGTCCAGTTCGGCGCAGCGCCGGTCGGCCGCGTCCCGGGCGGAGGAGGCGTCCCGCAGCCGCCGGGCGGCGGACTCGGCGGAGTGTTCGGCCGCCGGCAGATCGACGGCCGGCCGCTGGGCCGCGGCGGTCGTGTCGGCCTCGGCGAGCACGGCGCGGACCGCGGCCTCCTCCGACTGCCAGGCGTCGAGGCGGCGTTGCAGCTCCCGGTGGGCCGCGTCGTCGAGCAGCGCGGCGGCCGCGGCCTGTGGTGTGGAGAACCCGGCGCGGAAGGCCGCGTCGGCCAGTCGCGCGTCGGCGTCCTTGAGCCGCTGGGCGGCGTCCTCGGCGGCGCGGACGGCGTCCGCGGCCTCGGTGAGCAGCGCGGCCCGCCGCTCCAGCTGCGCTGCGCGCGCGGCGACACTATCGGCTGCGCCCCGGGCCTGCGTCAACTCCTGCTCCAGCAGGGTCCTTTCGCGGTCGAGGGTGTCGCGGTGGGACACCCTGGCGGCGGCCCGCAGTTCGGCCTTCTGCCGGGCGGCGACCCGCCGTTCGTGTTCGAGTTCGGCCTGTGCGAGACGCTCGCGGGCGGCGTGCAGTCCGGAGGCGGCGGCGCGGGCCTCGCCGTGCTCCCGCTCCAGCTCGGCCTCCTGCTCGGCGAGTCGGTCGGTCGGTGTGTCGCCCGCCTCGGCGGAGGCGGCGGCGAGCGCCTCGCGTACGACACCGAGCCGGCGCTCGTCCTCGGTGGCCTTCTCGTCGGCGCGCTGGTGGACGGCGAGGGCGCGCTCCTCCGTCTCCCGGTCGACGTGTCCGGCGATCTTCCGTGCGGGCGCCGGGTGTTCGGTGGCGCCGCAGACGGCACAAGGGTCTCCGTCGACGAGTCCGGCGGCGAGTTCCGCGGCGATGCCCTTGAGCCGTTCCTCCTTCAGGTCGAGCCATCGCGCGCGGGTGTCCGTCGCGTGGGCGCGGGAGGCGAGGGCCTGCTCGTGGGCGTCGTCCGTGTCCCGGGCGAGCTGGTCGCGCTCGCGGGCGGCCCGCAGCCTGGCCCGGGCGGGGTCGCGCCGGACGGCCAACTGCTCGGCGCGGGTGGCGGCCTCCTGCGCGGTCTCGATGCGGGCCCGGAGGCCGGCGCGGGTGGTCTCCCAGGTGGCGAGCCAGCTCTCGGCGTCCTGTAGGACGTCCTCGTCGGCGCGCTCCTGGCGGTCCAGGCCGGCGCGCTCCTCGGTGAGTTCGCCGAGCCGGCGCTCGGCCCGGCGGGCGGAGGCCAGGCCGCCCAGTTCCTCGGCCGCCCTGCGCGCGTCCGCCGCCAGCCCGGGCGCTCCGGCGTCGGCGAAGGACGCCGGGAGGGCGGCCCGCGCGTGTGCCTCGGCCATGAGGGCACGCCGGTGCTCGGCCTCGCCCGCGTCGCGCAGGTCGAGTGCGGGCGCCACCGCCTCGGCCTTGCGGCCCCGCTCCATGCGTGTCTGTGCCTCGCGGTGGGAGTCCGAGCGCTCCTCCAGCCGCGTGGCACGCTCCCGCGCCTCGGTGAACCGGCGCTGCAGCCGGGCCACTTCGCGTACGTCGTCGAGCACGCGGTCGGCGGCGGCCTGCGCGGACTCGGCGGCCGAGACCGCGCTGTGCGCGAGGGTCAGCCGCTCGCGGGCCGTGCCGCGGGCGACGGCGGCCCAGGCGAGGACGGCCTCGGCGAGGCCCGGGTCGCCGGGCGCGAGGTCGGGCAGCGGCACCTCGGCGATGTCCCCGGCCGCCTGCTGCATGCGGTGGGCGTCGGCGAGCAGCGCGGCGTCCCCGTCACGCACCTGGGCCTCCGCGGCCCGCCGGCGCTCGGTGAGGCGTCTCTCGACCTCGGCGAAGCGGTGGGTGTCGAAGAGGCGGCCGAGGAGCTTGCCGCGGGCCTCGGCGTCGGCCCGCAGGAAGCGGGCGAAGTCGCCCTGGGGCAGCAGTACGACCTGGCAGAACTGCTCCCGGCTCATGCCGAGCAGCTGGGTGATCTCCTCGCCGATCTCCTGGTGGGAGCGGCTGAGGTCCTTCCAGGAGCCCGCCGGACCCTCGTACTCGCGCAGGAAGCTCTGGGCCTTTTCGGTGGTCGTGCCCGTGCCGCGCTTCTTCGGGCGGGCCCAGGGAGGCTGCCGGGTGATCTCCAGCCGGCGTCCGGCGACGGTGAGTTCGAGGCGGATCTCGGTACGGGTGGCGGGGGACGCGTGGTCGCTGCGCAGGGTGAGTCCCTGACCGCTCTGACGGGCGCCCGGGACCGCTCCGTACAGCGCGTAGCAGACGGCGTCGAGGACGGACGTCTTGCCCGCGCCCGTCGGTCCGTGCAGCAGGAAGAGTCCGGCGGCCGACAGCTCGTCGAAGTCGATCTTCTGGGTGGTCCCGAAGGGCCCGAAGGCGGTGATGTCCAGACGGTGCAGCCTCATCGGCCCCCCTTGCTGTCGTCGAAGCGGGCCCCGTTGACGCGGCCGCCGTTGACACGGTCGCCGTCGACGCGGGCCCCGTTGAAGCGAGCAGCGCCGAAGGGCTCCCCGCGCGAGTCGTCCCGGCCCAGGTCGTCGCGGCCGGTGCGGGCGGCGGTGAGCGGGCCGGCGCCGGCGCCGGATCCGCCCGGTGGCGGTGTCACCGGGCGACCTCCCGTACGGCCTCGTCGGCGTGGACGGCGTCGAAGGCGTCCCGCAGCACGGCCTGTTCCCGGGCGTCGGGACCCGTGCCGCGCACATGGGCCACGAAGTCCTCGGCGATCTGCTGTTCGCTGCGGCCCGCCAGCCGCCGGGCGTACGACACGTCCGGGTCCTCGGGAGCCCGCTCGGGGTCGAAGACCAGGCTGAGGGTGTGCGGGAAGCGCTCGGTCAGCCGGGCCATCGGCTCGGCCGGCCGGACCGGATCGGTGAGGGTGGCCTCGACCCACGCCTCCTCGTGACGCGCCAGCTCCGGGTCGGCGAGCAGGTCCTCCAGCCGCCCCCGGAGGCGGGCGAGCGCCCGGGGCACGGGGCAGTCGACCCGCTCGGCGTCGAGCGAGCCGTCCGGGCCCAGGTCCACGAGCCACATGCTCTTGCGGTGGTCCGCCTCGGAGAAGGAGTACGGCAGCGGGGAGCCGGAGTAGCGGACCCGCTCGGTGATGGTCTGGCTGCCGTGCAGATGGCCCAGCGCCACGTAGTCGACCCCGTCGAAGACCCCGGCGGGCACGGCGGCGACACCGCCGACGGTGATGTCCCGCTCGCTGTCGCTGGCCGCCCCTCCGGTGACGAAGGCGTGGGCGAGGACCACGGAACGGGTGCCCGGCGGGCGCGTGGCGAGGTCGGCGCGGACCCGGTCCATGGCAGCGGCGAGCACGGTCTCGTGTCCGGCTCTGTCCACCCCGAACTCGTCCTTCACCAGGGCCGGTTCGAGATACGGCAGGCCGTAGAGGGCGACGTCGCCATGGGCGTCGGCGAGGACGACGGGGGTACCGGACGCCGAGGGTTCGGTCCGCAGATGGATACCGGCCCGCCCGATCAGCCCGGCCCCGACGCCGAGGCGGCGCGCCGAGTCGTGGTTCCCGGAGATCATCACCGTGGGTACCCCGAGGTCGGCCAGCCGGTGCAGGGCGTCGTCGAAGAGCTCGACGGCCGCCAGCGGCGGGACCGCACGGTCGTACACGTCCCCGGACACGACCACCGCGTCGACGCCGCGCTCGCGCACGGTCGTGACGAGATGGCCGATGAACCCGGCCTGGGCGCCGAGCATCGTCACCCGGTGGAATGCCCGGCCGAGGTGCCAGTCGGACGTGTGCAGAAGCCTCATGATCCCCGAGACTAACGGGCGGGTCGGACATCACGGGCGGCTACTCCCGTATCGGCCCGTGCCGTCCGTCTATGCGTCCCCGTACGCCTCTCCGCCCAGTTCGAACCCGGCCGTCCCGGCCGTCGCGTCCGCGAGCCAGGCCCGGAACGCGGTCACGTCGGCGTCCGGCAGTCCGATCTCGATCGTGACGGCCTCGCCGTAGCGCACGTCGCGCACCTCGCGCCCGGTGGCGCGCAGGTCGTTCTGGACCTTGCCCGCGCGTTGGTGGTCCACGGTGACCGTGGCCAGCCGGAAGCGTCTGCGCGTCAGTGTGCCGACCGCGTCCAGCGCCTCGCCCACCGAACCGCCGTACGCCCTGATGAGTCCGCCCGCGCCGAGCTTGACCCCGCCGTAGTAGCGGGTGACGACGGCGACGACGTAGCGCATGTCACGGCGCAGCAGCATCTGGAGCATGGGGACGCCCGCGGTGCCGCCGGGTTCACCGTCGTCGCTCGCCCGCTGGACGGCGGCGTCGGCTCCGATGACGTAGGCGAAACAGTTGTGGGTGGCGTCGGCGTGCTGCCGGCGGACGTCCGCGACGAAGTCCTGGGCCTCCTGCTCGGTGGCCGCCGGGGCGAGGGCGCACAGGAAGCGGGAGCGGTTGATCTCGGTCTCGTGCACACCCGCGCGGGCCACTGTGCGGTACTCGTCCTGCATCCGGCCAGCGTATGCGCTGCACGGGCGCGCGGCGGACCGCGGAGGGGCGAGGTCCCGGCTTGCGGCCCGGTCGCCCCGGCGCGGGCCTTCACGAGGGCGTCGTGGATACTCGCTCCTCGTTGCCCGAAGCCGGACCGCCGGCCCGACCGATCGCAGGGAGATCGCAGCATGACCGGCACCCAGGTGGACAACGCAGACAACACAGATAAAACAGATAACACCGACAACACGGACGAAAGGGATGGCGCAGCCAAGGCGGACCCGGCCGAACCCGCGGATCGCGGGCCCTTGGCCGCCGCGCCCCGCTGGCGGGCGTGGCTCCTGGAGGGCCTCAGCGAGCAGTCGGCCCGGCACCCGGGCCCGCACGCCACCCCGGACAGCGAGCACCAGGGCCACACCTGGTGGCGGGTGATGTGTCTCACCGGCGTCGACTACTTCTCCACGCTCGGCTACCAGCCGGGCATCGCCGCCCTCGCGGCCGGACTGCTCTCCCCGCTCGCCACCCTCGTCCTGATCGCGCTGACCCTGCTCGGCGCGCTGCCGGTCTACCGTCGCGTCGCCAAGGAGAGCCCGCACGGCGAGGGTTCGATAGCGATGCTGGAACGGCTGCTCCCCTGGTGGGCGGGGAAGGTCTTCGTCCTGGTGCTGCTCGGCTTCGCGGCCACCGACTTCCTCATCACGATCACCCTGTCCGCGGCGGACGCCTCCGCGCACGTCGTGGAGAACCCGTTCGCACCGCACTGGACGCACGGCGCGAACGTGTGGATCACCCTTCTCCTGGTGGCCGCGCTGGGCGCGGTCTTCCTGAAGGGCTTCAAGGAGGCCATGGGCATCGCCGTGGCGCTCGTGGCCACGTATCTGACGCTCAACGTCGTCGTCCTGGTCACCGCCGCCTGGCAGGTGCTGAGCCACCCGCACAAGGTCGGCGACTGGACCGACGCGATGACGGCGGAGCACTCCTCGCCGCTCGCGATGATCGGGGTGGCGCTCCTGGTCTTCCCCAAGCTGGCGCTCGGCATGTCCGGCTTCGAGACCGGCGTGGCGGTGATGCCGCAGGTCAAGGGCGATCCCACGGACACGTACGCGAAGCCGGCGGGCCGGATCCGCGAGACCCGCCGACTGCTCACCACGGCCGCCGTGATCATGAGCTGTTTCCTGCTGCTGTCGAGCCTGGCGACGACGATCCTGATTCCGCAGGGCGAGTTCGAGAGCGGCGGCTCGGCGAACGGCCGCGCGCTCGCCTTCCTCGCGCACCAGTACCTGGGCGAGGGCTTCGGAACGGTCTACGACGTGTCGACCATCGCGATCCTGTGGTTCGCCGGGGCCTCGGCGCTCGCCGGCCTCCTCAACCTCGTCCCGCGCTATCTGCCCCGCTACGGCATGGCTCCCGAGTGGACCCGCGCCGTCCGTCCCCTGGTGCTCGTCTTCATGGCGGCCGCCGTGCTCATCACCCTGTGGTTCGACGCGAACGTCGACGACCAGAGCGGCGCGTACGCGACCGGTGTGCTGGTCCTGATGCTCTCCGCGTCGTTCGCCTCGGCGGTCGCCGTGCACCAGCGCGGCCACCGCGCCGCCGCGATCGGCTTCGGCGCGATCACCGCGGTGTTCGGCTACACGCTGGTCACCAACGTCATCGAACGTCCCGACGGCATCAAGATCGCACTGATCTTCATCCTGGCGATCCTGTCCACCTCGTTCGCGTCCCGCGTGCGCCGCGCCTTCGAACTCCGGGCCGCCGAGGTCACGTTCGACGAGGCCGCGGCGCGGTTCGTCGACGAGGCGGCGGTGAGCGGACCGCTGCTGCTGATAGCGAACGAACCGCACGAGCACAGCACGCGGGAGTACCGCGCCAAGGAGTACAGCCAGCGCGAGCAGACGCACATACCGGACGGCCGTCCCGTGCTGTTCCTGGAGATCTTCGTGACCGACTCCTCGGACTTCACGGCCGACGTCGCGGTGCACGGCGACGAGAAGCACGGGGTGCGCAGGCTGCGCGTCGAGGGCGCCACCGTGCCCAACACCATCGCGGCCGTCATGATGCGGCTGCGCGACCGCACCGGCCAGGTCCCGCACGCCTACTTCAACTGGACCGAGGGCAACCCGCTGAGCCACCTGGTCCGTTTCCTGGTCTTCGGCGACGGCGAGGTCGCCCCGGTCACCCGCGAAGTGCTCCGCCGCGCCGAGCCCGACCCGGAACGGCGGCCGCGCGTCCACGTGGGCTGACCCGCAGGGCGTTCAGGGCTTCTTCCGGCCCCGCGGCACGGTCAGGTCCGTCAGCAGGGCCACGCCCGGGGTGAGCGCGTCCCAGGAAGCACCGTGCCAGGCCAGGACGGCCGTGGCGGAGGTCGGGAACTTCGTCCGTACGTCGTCCAGCGCGTCGTCGAGACTGTCCCCGGCCAGTTCGAGGACCAGCTCCTGGACCCCCGGGTTGTGCCCGATCAGCAGCAACGTCATCATCTGGTCGGGTACTTCGTGCACCGCCGCGAGCAACTCCGGTGCGCCGGCGCCGTACAGCCGCCGGTCGAACCGCGCGGGCGGCGGCGTGCCCCACTGCTGGGCCGCCAGCTCCCACGTCTGGCGGGCGCGCACGGCGGTGGAGCACAGGGCGAGGTCGGGCAGGCAGTCGGCGTCCGCGAGGGCGCGCCCGGCCGCCGGGGCGTCGCGGCGCCCGCGCGGGGCGAGGGGGCGGTCGTGGTCGTCGACGCCGGCGGGCCAGGCGGACTTGGCGTGTCTGAGGACGACGAGTCTGCGCAGCGGGCCCGTGCCGGCGCGTGCGATCACCACTGCGTCCCGATGTCACGGGTGAGTTCGAGTCCGAGCAGCCGGTCCGCGTAGGCGTACGTCTCGAAGCGTGCGCCGTCCGGGATGTCCTCGGCGTGCTCGACGCGCCGCAGCGCCTCCAGCACGGCGGGGACGTCGAGGTCGTCCTCCCAGGCGGCGCGCAACTCCTGGCGTACGTGCTCGGGAACGGGCCTGGACGGCCGGGTGGCCCAGCCGGCGACGGCCTTGCGCCACCGCCCGAGCGTCTCGCGGGCACCGTCGAGGTCGGCGGCGTCGAGGTCGAGGGGCTGCCGGCGCGGGGTCGCGAGCAGGATCATCCGCAGCAGCGCCTGATCGGCGGTGCCGCTCACCGGGGCGACCTCGACGCGGGCTCCGTCCGGGGCGGGGTCGGCGTCGGGAGGCTCCGGGACCGCGGGGTCCTGGCCGGCGGAGACGCGTACGTGCAGGGCGGGGCCCGCGCCGCCCCGCTCGCCCTCGGCCCGGCGGATGCCGAGCGCTTCGGCGCGCGCCCTGAGCGCCGCGGGCGGGTCGGCGACCGTGACGACGGGGGTCCCGCCGAGTTCCAGGGCGCGGGCGAGCACGTCGGCGACCAGCAGGACCCGTAGCGCGGACAGGTCGTCACGCTCGACGTGCGCCTCGACGCGGGTCAGGCCCCGGCGGGCGCGGACGGCGTCGACGGTCTCGCCCGTTCGGGCGTCGGTGATACGCAGCACGAGGTGAGCGTAGGCGGCCGGAGGGCCGGGCGCAGGAAGGTGGACCCCATTCCGGACGGCCGGATCGCCGGCCGCCCGCCGGATCGGGAGACGGTGGGGGCCGGGAGGTCACCCGCCCTCGGCCCCGCCCGACCGCCGGCCGGGTGGGCGCCGGGTCGGGTCAGGCGTCGAGGTCGTCGGCGAAGTGCCGGTACCCGTGCCGGTCCCGGTGGATGGTCCACAGGGCCTCCGCGAGGGCGTCGGGGTCCTTCCGCGGGTGTCCGGGGATGATCGCGCCGGGGATGACGAACTGCGCGACGTGGATGCCGTCCGGGGCGAGCGCCTCGTGCAGCAGATGGCCGTAGGCGCTCTCCGCGGCGAAGGCGATGGAGGTGCCGGCGCGTTCGGTGTGCGGAATCGCGGCGGTGCCGCCGTTCACGAACAGGACGGTGCCGCGGCCGAGTTCCCGCATGCCGGGCAGCACCTGGCGCACGGCGACGACGGGACCGTACACCGAGAACTCGATCGGGCCGACGAGGTCGGCGACCTCGGTCTCCAGGACGGGTCGCATGAAGTCCCGGTGCGGGACCGGGCTGTACTGCAGGACCTCGATGGGCCCCAGCGTCGCGGTGGCGGCGTCGAGGGCCGCCTCCAGGGCGGCCGGGTCGCGGACGTCGGCGGCGAAACCA
This sequence comes from Streptomyces sp. NPDC059668, assembly GCF_042734135.1. Taxonomy (NCBI): domain Bacteria; kingdom Bacillati; phylum Actinomycetota; class Actinomycetes; order Kitasatosporales; family Streptomycetaceae; genus Streptomyces; species Streptomyces sp. NPDC059668. The sequence goes on from NZ_JBHWEL010000002.1 coordinate 198,006, forward strand.
CGGGCCGTCAGCCCCTCCCCGGTCAGCTCGGCGGCGAACGCGCGCGTCCGGTCCGCGTCACGCGAGACGAGGGCGACGTCGAAGCCCGCGCGTCCGAACCGTCGTGCGACAGCGGCTCCGAGGCCGGGTCCGGCTCCGACGATGGCGATGGTGGTCATGGTCTTCCTCGGGGGGTCTCGGGGCGGGCGTACGGGTCCGGGCGGGCGTTCAGGTCCGGGCGGGCGTCAGCCCGGGGTCGAGGTGTCGATCACGTGGAGCGGCCGCCCTGGGCTACGACGTGCCTGGTGACCTCGGCTCCGGCCCAGGTGACGGGGCCGGCGATCTCGTGGCGGGGGGCCGGCGGGTGGGCCGACCGGCTCCGTTCGCCGTGGACGCCGCGGCCGCCGTGGACGCCGTGGATGTCGGAGCGGCGGATGCCGCGGTACCCGATCGCGGTGAGGACGTCGTGGGGCCCACGTCAGGGCGTACGAGGGTGATGGGGGTGAGCGGTCCGGTCGCGGACGTGGCGGCGTACGCGTGAACGGTGAGCACGACTTCTCCAGGAGGGTAGGGCGAGGAGCGATCACGAAGGGTCCCGGCGAGAACGGGGGGCGCACCCACTGAGCTTCCGGCCTGCTGTCCCTACCCGCATCCCGGCGGACCGCACCGTGCCGGGAGGGGCGTTCGGGGGTGTGACACGGCCCTTCGCTCTCCTGCTGTGCAGGTCACGGGGCTGCCACACTGGTCCCCATGGCACGCGAGCGGCAGAACGGCAGCAGCGGCGGCACGGATCTGGGGAGCTTCCTGCGCGCCCGCCGTACCCATGTGTCCCCGGAGGAGGCCGGTCTCAGGCTCGGCCCCGCCCTGCGCCGCGCGCCCGGACTGCGCCGCGAGGAGCTGGCCATGCTCGCCGGGGTGAGCATCGACTACTACACACGGCTGGAGCGCGGCCGGGAGACCCGACCCACTCCCGCGGTCGTGGACGCCCTCGCCGGTGTCCTCCGTCTGGACGCACAGGAGCACGAGCACCTGCGCGACCTGGTCGCGCGTGCCGCCCGCGCCGCGCCGCGGCCACCGGCGACACCGACCCGGTCCGTGCGGCCCGGCGTCAGGCTGCTCCTGGAGAACCTGCGGCCCAACCCCGCGCACGTGGTCAGCCGTACGTCGGACGTGCTCGCCTGCAACCCGGGCGGGATGCGGCTCCTCGCCGGCCTGGACGAGTGGCCGGTGCACAGGCGCAACGTGGCGCGCTATGTCTTCCTGCACCCGGACGCGCCTTCGCTGTTCGACGACTGGGACGCTCAGGTCCGCGCCTGCGTCGGCCGGATGCGCGCCCTCGCCGGCACCGACCCGGACGCCCCCGACCTGGCCGAACTCGTCGACGAACTCCTCCTCAAGAGCCCCGATTTCGCGCGCCTGTGGGAACACTACGGCGTTCGGCTGCGGTCCCACGGCCACAAGACGTTCCACCATCCGGAGGTCGGCGACCTGACCCTCGGGTACCAGTCCATGCATCTCGAGGGCACCCCCGGCCACAGGCTCGTCGCGTACTACGCCGAGCCCGGCACTCCGGGGTACGACGCGATGACCCTGCTCGACACGGCGGCGAACGGGCTGCGGCCGCGGACCGGGAGCGGCTGAGGCGACGGGAGGCGGAGGCGGGCACCGGCGGGCGCTTCGGCACACCCGCCGGTACCGCCCTCCCGACGCGGACGCGCCGCCCGGCGTCCGCGCACGTCCCCGGGCGGACCGGGCAATCAGGGAATCACCGTGTGCCGTCCGCTGTTCCCCGGCTGAACACCGATGACATTCCGCGGCAGGCACCCAGGAGGACGACCGTGTACGGCGACCAGGCGACGATCCGCAGGATCCTGAACGAACTCGGCGACACCTGGGCGGTCGTCGGCCTCTCGTCGAACGAGGCGCGCGCGGCGTACGGGGTCGCCGACGTCCTGCGGCGGCACGGCAAACGGATCGTCCCCGTGCACCCGAAGGCCGAGACCGTCCACGGCGAGAAGGGCTACCCCTCGCTCGACGCGATCCCGTTCGACGTCGATGTCGTCGACGTCTTCGTCAACGGCGACCTCGCCGGGGCCGTGGCCGACGAGGCCGTCGCGATCGGCGCCAAGGCCGTCTGGTTCCAGCTCGGCGTCGTCGACGAGGCCGCGTACGACCGTACCCGCGCCGCCGGTCTCGACATGGTCATGGACCGCTGCCCGGCGATCGAGATCCCCCGCCTCGGCTGACCCGACCTCCCCCGTCCCGGGCCCGTGCGGCGAATCCGGTTGACGCCGCGCGGCGCGTCCGGGTTGGCTGATGCGATGTCCACTCTTCTGTTCCGGCGTCCGGTCGACGAACCCGGCCTCGAGGCCTGGCGTCACGTCCACAACGTGATCGTCCCTCCCGCCGCCCTGTCGCTCGACGAGGTCCGGGAGCGGGCCGGCCGCAACCTCCTGGAGGTCGTCCACCTCGGCGACGTCCTGGTGGGCTGCACGACGGTGCGCCCGCCGAAGGAGGACACCTCGACGGCGACGGTGATCGCCCGGGTGCTGCCCGAGCACCGCGGGCGGGGGTTCGGCGGGGAGCTGTACGAGCGGGGGCTGGAACAGGCGCGGGCACTGGGCGCCGAGGTGATCGAGACGGTCGTCCTCGCCTCGAACGAGGACGGACTGCGCTTCGCCCTGAAGCACGGATTCACCGAGATCGAGCGCTACGTACTGCCGGGCGACACCGCCGAGTGGGTCGACCTGCGACTGGCCGGACCCGACCTGGCCTGACCCGACCTGATCGGACGGCCGGGCGGCAGGTCCCCCCGGGCGTCACCGCTCCCGGTCGAGGAAGCCCACGACGGTCTCCGTGAAGAACCGCGGATCGTCGAGCCACGGGAAGTGCCCGGCACCCGGCTGGACGACCAGGCGGGCCCCGGGAATCAGCTCCGCGATACCGGCGGCCACCCGCGGCAGGGGTCCGCTGTCCAGCTCGCCCGTGAGCAGCAGGACCCGCGCGTCGAGCGCGGCGACGGCGGCGCGGGCCGTGACGGGACGGAAGGCACCGGCGGACGCATACACCTCCGCGGCCTCCTCGTTGGTCTGTCCGGCCTCGGCCGCCGCGTGCGCCCGGGCGGTCGCGTCCCAGCGGCCGTAGAAGAAGGGGGCGACGGCGTCCCAGTCGGCGTCGGCCGCCGAGCCGTCCCAGATCCGCTCGAAGGCCTCGTACGCCTCCCCGAACCACGGCTCCGCCCTGCGCAGCTCGGCCGCCTCCCGGCGGTGCCGCTGGGTGAAGTCGACACCGAGGGCGCGCGCACGGGAGGTCACCAGGGTGAGGGTGCGCACCCGGTGCGGATGCGCGCTCGCGTGCAGCAGGGCGAGGTCGCCGGCCGCGGAGTGGGCGAGGAGATCGACGCGGTCCAGCCCGAGGTGCGCGCGGAAGGCCTCGACGTCCCCGACCTGCCGGTCGCAGCGGTACGTCGCCGGGTCGGCCGGGACGGCGGAGTCGCCGGTTCCGCGCGGGTCGAGGAGGTACAGGCGGCGGTGCTGTGCCAGTCCGCCGAGATCACCGAGGTAGGCGGAGGCCCGCATGGGGCCGCCGGACAGGCAGAGCAGCGGCTCGCCCTCCCCCACGGCGTGGTAGGCGAGCGTGGTTCCGTCGGGTGCGGAGAAGGTCGGCATGACGGCATCCTCGTGACCGCGTGCGGATCACGGCAAGCGGTTGACGCGGGACGCCCCCGGGGTCCGGTCCGTCAGGCGACGCCGAGCCCCTCGACCACCACGGCGTTGGGCAGTTCCCCGAACGCCTTGCCCGGCACCAGCAGCTTTCCGCGCCGCCGGCCGCTGCCGACCAGGACGTACGGGAGGTCGACGACGGCCGGGTCCACCAGTACGGGCCAGTCGGCGGGCAGTCCGACGGGCGTGATGCCGCCGTACTCCATGCCGGTCTCACCGGTCGCGGTGTCCATGGACGCGAACGAGGCCTTGCGGGCGCCGAGTTGGCGGCGGACGACACCGTTGACGTCGACCCTGGTGGCGGAGAGGACCAGGCACGCGGCGAGCGTGGTCTCCCCGCCCCGCCTGCCCGCGACGACCACGCAGTTGGCGGAGAGTTCGAGCAGTTCCTCGCCGTAGTGCTCGACGAAGGTCGCGGTGTCGGCCCAGGCGGGGTCCGTGTCGACGTACACGATCTGCTCGGCGGGGACGGTGCCCCGCCAGGCACGTACGGCGTCGGCGACCGGGCCGACGAGTTCGCCGAGGCATTCGGGAACGGGCGTGGCGTGGTCGAAGTGTCCGATGGGGGCGCGCATGCCCGCACGGTAACAGCCGCTCGGGGGCGCCCGGCCGGGAGTCTCAGTGCACGAGCGGGACCGAGACCGCCATGACCATCTCCACGGGTACGGCGCCGTCGTTGCCGTACCGGTGGGGGGTGTTGGCCTCGAAGGAGGCGCTCGCCCCCGCCGGTACGCGGTGGGCCACGCCGTCGACGGTGAGGGTCAGGTCGCCCGCGGTGACATGGACGAGTTCGACGGTGCCCGTGGGGTGCGGGTCGGAGGGGCTGCCCTCGCCCGGCATCAGGCGCCAGTCCCACATCTCCAGCGGGCCGGGGGCCTCGGTGCCCGCGAGGAGCCGGTTGTAACTGCCCGCGTCGGTGTGCCACAGCCGTACGGCCTGCTCGGCCGGGACGATCCGGACCTTGGGGCCCTGTTCGTAGTCGAGGAGCGTGGTGATGCTGACGCCGAGCGCGTCGCCGATCTTGACGACCGTGCCGAGGCTGGGGTTGGTCCTGGCCTGCTCGATCTGGATGAGCATGCCGCGGCTGACTCCGGCGCGGGCCGCGAGCGCGTCCAGGGTGAAGCCGCGCTCGGTGCGCCAGCGCTTCACGTTGCGCGCCAGGGACTGGGTCAGCAGGTCGAGATCCGACACGTTCCGTCCAATATTCTGAATGACAGAGTTCAATACAGTGAACTATGGTGTGGTGCACCCGATCGTTCACCGAACTGTACTGCGAGGCGACTCATGACAGCGCTCTTCGCCCTGGCCACCAGCCTCCTGTGGGGCCTGGCCGACTTCGGCGGAGGCCTGCTGACCCGGCGGACCCCCGCCCTCACCGTGGTCGTCGTCTCACAGGCGGTCGCGGCGTGCGTTCTCGGCGTGATCGTGGCCGCGACCGGCGCCTGGAGCGAGGCGGGACCGAGGCTGTGGTTCGCCGTCGCGGCCGGCCTGGTGGGACCGGTCGCGCTGTTCTCGTTCTACAAGGCCCTCGCCCTCGGCCCGATGGGCGTGGTCTCGCCGCTCGGCTCGCTGGGCGTCGCCGTCCCGCTCACCGTGGGTCTCGCCCTGGGTGAGCGGCCCGGACCGCTTCAGTTCGCGGGCATCGCGATCGCCGTCGCCGGTGTGGTGCTCGCGGGCGGCCCGCAGTTCCGGGGCGCCCCGGTGCAGCGGCAGGCGATCCTGCTCACGCTGCTCGCGGCGCTCGGTTTCGGCACGGTGTTCGTCCTGATCGCGGAGGCGTCCTCGTCGGTCACCGGGCTGTTCCTCGCCCTGTTCGTGCAGCGCGTCACCAATGTCCTCGCGGGCGGCACGGCGTTGTGGGCCTCGGTGCGGCACGGTTCCGCCGGGCTCCCCGAGGGCGGCTTCCCCTGGCGCGCGCTCCCGTCGTTCGCCTTCGTCGGCCTCGCCGACGTGGCGGCCAACGGCACCTACTCCGTCGCCGCCCACCACGGCCCGGTGACGGTGGCCGCCGTGCTCGCCTCGCTCTACCCGGTGGTCACGGCGCTGGCCGCGCGTGGCTTCCTCAGCGAACGGCTGCGCGGCGTCCAGGCGGCGGGCGCGGGCCTGGCGCTGGTCGGCACGGTCCTGCTCGCGACGGGCTGAGTCAGGACGGCCGTCCCATTGCGGGGCGGGTTCGGACGGCCGTGCTCACGGCGAGGTGGGTTAAGCGGGCACACGCGCGACGGGCCGGGTCAGGACTCGGCGCGAACGTCCCCGGCGGCCTCCCCGGCCGCGAGGTCCAGTTCCGCGAGCCGGGCCACGGCCGCCTCGTCCAGCCCGGACAGCGCGAGCAGTTGCTGGGGCGTGACCCCGTCGGGGATCGGCACGGGCGCCGGCGTCCGCAGCGGCGGCTGCCATCCGGCCGCCGGATCCCAGCGCCGTACGACCCGGGCGGGCGCGCCCGCCACGACCGCGTGGTCGGGCACCGTGCCGCGTACCACCGCGCCGGCCGCCACCACGACGTTCCGCCCGATCCGCGCTCCCGGCAGGATCACCGCGCCGGTGCCGATCCAGCAGCCGGGTCCGATCCGCACGGGCTCCATGCGGGGCCACTGCTTGCCGATGGGCTCGTGCGGATCGTCGTAGGAGTGGTTCGTGGACGTCACGTACACGTACGGCCCGAAGTAGCAGTCGCTGCCGATGGTGACCGTCGTGTCGGCGATGACGTGACTGCCGCGGCCGAGCACCACGCCGTCACCGAGGCGCAGGATCGGGTCGGGGCCGAGGTCGAGGTCGGGCATCAGCCCCGCGGTGAGGGTGACCTGCTCGCCGACGATGCAGTGGTCGCCGAGATGGATCCAGGGTTCACCGAAGACGGTGCCGAGCGGGAAGGCGAGTCTGGTACCTGTTCCGATCGCCCCGAAGCGCAGCCGCCCCGGGTGTTCGGCGGTGACCGAGGCCGTGCGCTGCACCCAGGCCCAGCCCGCGTGGACGGCGCGCTGCGCGAGACGGCGCCGCCATGACGAGAACGCGTTCCTGTTGCTGGGCACGCGCTCACGGTACTCAGGGGGAGCGGGGGCCAGCAGAGATCACGGCTGTGATCTTCGCCCCACCGGGCCCGGGATCATGGCATACGGTGCCGGTGTACCGACGACGAGGAGGCGGCGATGACGCAGCAGGCGCTGATCATGGGGATCGGCGGCAAGGATCCGCAGGTGGACCCGGAGGCGTTCACGGCGCCCACGGCGGTGGTCGTCGGGGACGTCACCCTGCGGGCGGGCGCGAGCGTCTGGTACGGCGCGGTGCTGCGGGCCGACTGCGGGCCGATCGTCATCGGCGCCGACAGCAACATCCAGGACAACTGCACCCTGCACGTCGATCCCGGCTTCACCGTCACCGTGGGCGAGCGTGTCTCGGTCGGGCACAACGCCGTGCTGCACGGGGCCACAGTCGAGGACGACTGCCTGATCGGGATGGGGGCCACGGTCCTCAACGGGGCGGTGATCGGCGCCGGTTCACTGGTCGCGGCCCAGGCCCTGGTCCCGCAGGGGATGCGGGTCCCGCCCGGCTCGCTGGTCGCGGGCGTGCCCGCGAAGGTCAGGCGCCCGTTGACGCAGGAGGAGCGCGAGGGCCTCACCCTGAACGGCACCTTCTACGTCGAGCTGGCGAAGGCCCACAAGGACGCGACGGGGAACGCCGGCGGCTGAGGCGCGCCCCTCGGGGCGCGGGAACACGTGGTGACCGGTCGCGGCCGGCCCGGCCGTCCTGGTGACGGGACCTACTCGGCGGCGACCGGTTCCGGCTGTGACTCGTCCGCCTCGGCGGAGACCCGCTTCGCCCGGCGCTTGACGACCAGCATCGAGGCGAGCCCGATGAGCACCGCCAACACCAGCCCGACCCACGAGAACCGCTTCAGCCAGGACTCGGCGACGACACCCACGTAGTAGATGACCGCGGTGGTGCCCCCGGCCCAGATGATCCCGCCGAGCACGTTGGCGATCAGGAACTTCCAGTACGGCATCTTCAGCACGCCGGCGAGCGGTCCCGCGAAGATGCGCAGAAGGGCGATGAAGCGGCCGAAGAAGACGGCCCACATGCCCCATTTCTGGAAGGACCGCTCGGCCGTCGCGATGTGCCCTGGGCCGAAGTGCCGGGGGAACTTCCGGCCGAGCCAGGCCAGCAGCGGCCGTCCGCCCTTGCGGCCGATCGCGTAGCCGATGGAGTCTCCGACCACCGCGCCCAGGCTGGCGCACGCGCCGAGGATGACGGGGTTGATCCCCGCGTGCTGGGAGGACAGCAGCGCCGCCGAGACCAGGACGATCTCGCCGGGCAGGGGTATACCCAGGCTCTCCAGGCCGATGACCAGGGCCACCAGCGCGTAGATGCTGACCGCGGGCACCGTCTCGAGCCAATCCTGGACGTGCAACGTCGGCTCCTCCCCGTCACGTTTCTCCCGGCATGCGCTCGTGCGAGCGCATGCCGGGAAGCCTACCGCCCGGCCGGGCGGGGCGGAGGCCTCCGGCCGGCGCCGGTGCTCGGGCCGGACGGTCGCGCCATTACGGACAAGAGCGCGGGAGGGCGGCTGTCCGCCGATAGGCGCCACCACGGACCAGGAGCACGGCTGTCCGCCGGTATGCGCCACCACTGATGTCGGTACGCGCTACCACTGATAAGGGAGGTACTTCCCGTCGAGGGTGACGACGACCCGGTCGCCCTCGGGGTCGGGCACGCGCCGTACGTCGAGGCGGAAGTTGATCGCGCTCATGATGCCGTCCCCGCACTGCTCGTGGATCAGCTCCTTGATCGTCGGGCCGTAGACCTGGACGACCTCGTAGAGCCGGTAGATCGTGGGGTCCACGGGCACGGCGGCGTCCAGGGCGCCTCGGGTCGGCTGGAGCTGGAAGGCGAGGACGGCGTCGTCGCCGAGTTCGAGGAGCGCCGCGGCCGTCGCCGCCTCCTCCTCGCGCATCGGGTGCTGCCCCAGCAGCGCGGCCGTCGTCCACGCGAGCGGCTTGCCGACCGCTTCGGCCAGTTGGGCCCAGGTGACCCCCGTCCTCACCTTCGCCTGGCGGACGGCTTCGGCGGCTTCGCGCTTGCTGAGCATGCACATCTCCGTTCCTGCAGAACGACGTCGACACGTCGGCCCAGCGTAGGAGAACGCCCATTCTCTGACAATGGCGCCGAGAACGGCGGACGGCCCCCCCCCGCGCGGGGGGCGGGGCGGCGCCGCGCCGCGGTCGCGCCCACGGTGCTGGCGCTCGGCACGGTCAGTCTCATCACCGATGTCTCGTCCGAGATGGTCACCGCGGTGCTCCCGCTGTACCTGGTGGCGGGCCTCGGCCTGTCCCCGCTGGGGTTCGGCCTGCTGGACGGCATCTACAACGGCTTCTCGGCGCTCGTCCGGCTGGTCGGGGGCCACCTGGCCGACCGCGGCGGCGGCCGTCACAAGTGGGTGGCGGGCTTCGGCTACGGACTCTCGGCGGCCTGCAAACCCCTCCTCCTGCTCGCCCACTCGCTGACCCCGATCGGCCTCGTCCTGGCCGCCGACCGCACCGGCAAGGGCCTGCGCACCGCCCCGCGCGACGCGCTGATCTCCCTGTCGAGCACGCCCGCGACGCGTGGCCGCGCCTTCGGTGTGCACCGGGCCATGGACACGGCGGGCGCGCTGCTGGGCCCGCTGGTCGCCTTCCTGATCCTGCGGGCGACGGTGGACGGCTACGACGCCGTGTTCACGGTGAGCTTCTGCGTGGCCGTGGTGGGAGTCCTGGTGCTGGTGCTGTTCGTGCCGGGAGACACCCGCACGAAGGCCGGGGCGCGCTCCACGCGGTCCACACGCTCCGCGGAGGGCACGCGGCCCACACGGCCCAGGGACACGACGGAGACCCACCCCAGGAAGGCGACGGAGTCGGCGGCCCCGCCGACTCCGGAGGACCCCGCGGGCACGACCGCGCCCCCCACCCTCCGCGCGGCCCTGTCCCTGCTCGCCACCCCGGCCGTACGCCGCATCACCCTGTGCGCCCTCCTGCTGGGACTCGCGACGGTCAGCGACGCCTTCGTCTTCCTGCTCCTCCAGCGGCGGCTCGGCGTACCGGACCGCTGGTTCGCGCTGCTCCCCCTCGGCACGGCCGCCGCGTTCCTCCTGCTGGCCGTCCCGCTGGGCCGGCTCGCCGACCGGATCGGCAGCCGACGGCTGTTCCTGGCCGGCCACGGCGCCCTGCTGCTCGTGTACGCCCTGCTGCTCTCGGCCTGGCACGGCGCGGCGCTGCCGTACGTGGTCCTGCTCCTGCACGGCGGCTTCTACGCGGCCACCGACGGCGTGCTGATGGCCGCGGCCTCGGAGAGCGTGCCGGAGGAACTGCGCTCGTCCGGGCTGGCCCTCGTCCAGACCGGTCAGGCACTGGCCCGCTTCGTCTGCTCGCTCGGCTTCGGCGCCGCCTGGACGGCCTGGGGCGACCGTACGGCCCTCGCCGGGTCGGCCGTGCTGCTCGCGCTCGGGGTCCTGGTCTCGCTCGCCCTGCGTCCCACCCCTTCGGAAGGCCCCGCATGACCCTCCGTACCCGTCTCCTGGTGCTGGTCTCGGCCCTCGTCGTGCTGGCGGGCGTCGCCACGGCGTCCGTCCTGCACGCCTCGGCCCGCGCCGACCGCCGTGACCGTGCCGTACCGGGTGGCCCGGAGATCACCGCGGGGCAGGTGGCGCTCGGCACACGGGGCCGCATGATCTTCCGGAACATGGCGTGGGGTCCGCACCGCGACGAGCTGACGTCGGTCCCGGCGTCGGACCCGTCGGGCCCGAGAACGGCCTCCAAGGTGAAGTGCCTGCGCTTCTACGCGGCCGGGGGCACGGGGGTCTGCCTGCAGTCGCGGCACGGTCCGGTCCAGGACACCTACCGGGCCGTCATCCTCGACTCCCGCCTCCGGGTGACGGCCCGCTACGACGTCCCCGGCATCCCGTCCCGCGCCCGCGTCTCCCCCAGCGGCCGCTACGCCGCCTGGACGGCGTTCGTGGGCGGCGACTCGTACGCGGGCACGAACTTCTCGACCCGCGCGGCGATCGTCGACACCCGCACGGGACGGCTGACCCCGTCCCTGGAGGCGTTCCGCGTCGTGAAGGACGGCAGGACCTACCACGCGGCGGACGTCAACTTCTGGGGGGTCACCTTCGCCGCCGACGACCGCACGTTCTACGCGACGCTCGCCACGCAGGGCTCGACGTACCTGGTCCGGGGCGACCTGCGGGCCCGCACGCTGACCACCCTCCACCCGAACGTGGAGTGCCCGTCGCTCTCGCCCGACGGCACCCGGGTCGCCTACAAGAAACGGGTGAAGGGCCTCCCGAAGGACGCCCCCTGGCACCTGTACGTCCTGAACCTCCGCACCCTGCGCGAAACCCCCGTCGCCGAGCCCCGCAGCGTCGACGACCAGGCCGTCTGGCGCGACGACCACACCCTCGTCTACGCCCTCCCCGGCGACTACGGAGCCGACCTCTACACCGTCCCGTCCGACGGCACGGGAGAGCCGCGGCGGATCAGCACCGCGGCGGTGTCCCCCGCGTACGTGGACCGGCCGACGGGCTGAACCCCCACACGACCACCGCCCGCCCGTCCGCCCTCTCTCCCGCCCAGCCCTTGCTCCACCTATCGAGTTTCGATAGATTTCCATCGCCTCTCGATGGAAGGACGGGTCATGGGAAAGCTGACCGTGCGCGCGCTGCGCGCCGTGCTCGTGGTGGTGCTCGCCGGCACCGTGTTCGTACAGGCATTGATGCTGTGGGCGTTGATCAGCGGGAACGACCCGGAGGACGGGTCGCTCCCGCTGACCCCGCTGCGCGTGGTCACGATCCTGGGCATCGGGGCGGTCCAGGTCGCCCTGGTCTGCGTATGGCGACTGGTGACGATGGTGCGAGGCGGAACCGTGTTCTCCCACGCCGCCTTCCGGTACGTGGACCTCATCATCGGCGCGATCGTCGCGGCCGCCCTCGTGTGGTTCGCCGTCACCGCCCTGAACGCGCCCGGCCAGCGGGACGATCCGGGCGTCACCCTCATCATGGGCGGGATCGGCGTCGCCGTCCTCGGAGTCGCGCTCATCGTGCTCGTGCTGCGGATGCTGCTCGCCCAGGCCGTCGCCCGCGACGTCGAAGCGGCGCGGATGCAGGCCGAGTTGGACGAGGTGATCTGATGCCGATCGCCGTCGACATCGACGTGATGCTGGCCAGGCGGAAGATGTCCGTGGGCGACCTCGCGGACCGCGTGGGGATCACGCCCGCCAACCTGGCGGTACTCAAGAACGGCCGCGCCAAGGCGGTGCGCTTCGCGACGCTCGCCGCGCTCTGCGAGGTGCTCGAGTGCCAGCCGGGCGACCTGCTCCGCTGGGAGCCCGAGGACACCGCGGGCGGATGAACGCTGCCCGCCGACGCGCCATCCCCGATCCCGCACACCTAGGACCAGTTCCGCGAGCATCCTGGGGCCGGACCCGGCGAGATCCCGGGATCCTGATTTCACGGACTTCGATCCCCGTGACCTGTCGATGGGGAACCAGTCCTCCGGGTCGGCGACGGCACGGTGGGCCGTGGTGGTGGAGAGCCGGACGAGCCGGCCGGCGACCGGGCCCCGGACCCGCGTCTGCTTTGATCAGCGCGTGACTCGTACGGATGAGGTGACCGGCAGCGGACCGATACGGGGAAGTCTGGCCGTCGCTCTCGGCGGAGCTTCCGTCGTGTGCTGGTTCTGCTGTCCCCTGTGGATGATCGTGTGGCCGCTCGCCCTGCCCGTCGGTCTCACCGGCGCCGTCCGCGGAGTCATCGAATACCGAGCCGCCTCCCGTCAGGGCGTCAGCCGTGTCCCGCCCCTGACCGGACTGGCGCTCGGGACGGTGGGCACGGCGGCGGCGATCGCGTACATGATCTTCGTGTTCACGCATCCGGACCTGCCGGTCCAGGACTAGGGCCTGCCACGGCAGGTCGGTGAAGCCCCCGTGACCGGGCCGGATCAGTCCGTGTACCCCCGCGGTTCGGACTGCCCGGGGTCGCTCCCGACGAGGGCCACGCGCGCGGCCTCAAGCAGTTCTTCGGAGATCGGGTTGCCCCGGGTCGCGCGGGCGAGGGCCACGGCGCCGACCAAGGTGCAGAGCTGGGCCAGGCCGTCGTCGTCTCCGGTGGCCAGCCGTGCGGCTCGGTTGCGGACGCCGTTGACGTAGAGGGGGCGGACGCCGACGGCCTGCTCGGGCTCGCGCCCCAGGTCGGCGGCGAATCCGGAGACGGGGCAGCCGTCCCCGGCGTGATCGCGGTGCCATACGGAGAGGTAGTCCTCGATCATCGTCCGGCGGGCCGCCGCGTGCTCCCCCGCGTCCCCGTGTTCGCCCGCACCCTCGCTGACGCCCTTGCCGGCACACCCCTCGGCCTGCTCCTCCACCGTCGCCGCCGAGTGTCCCGCCTGCTCGTCGAAGGCGTGCGCGATGGCCTCGTCGATCAGGTCCTCCTTGGAGGCGAACTGCTTGTGGAAGCCGCCGTGGGTGAGCCCGGCGGCCTTCATCAGGTCGGCGATGCTGACCGCGGTGCCCTTCTCGCGGAACATCCGGGAGGCGGTGGCGACGACGCGCTGCCGGTTCTCCTGCGCTTGAGCCTTGGACACGCGGCCCATGGGACCACCCTCCCCAGTAGATGTGACTTGCCATCTATCCTAGCTCATGTTTAGAGTCCTAGTGACATCTATTTTGCCGCCGCCCGGATCCCCGGCAGGCCGAGCATCACCTCGCGCCGCCTCCCGCCCCCCGCGGCCGCCGACCTCCGCCCCGCGATCGCGGAGTCACCGAACAGCACTGGAGACCACCGTGGCATCACCGCCCACCCCCACCGAGCCCACGCCTGTCGCGTCCACGTCCCCCGTGCCGCCCGCCCGGCGGCCAGGCGTTTCCGAGGCGGTCCACCGCCGTCGCTGGGCCATCCTCACGGTGCTCTCGTTCAGTCTCCTGGTGGTGATGCTGGACAACTCGATCCTCAACGTGGCGATGAAGACCATCGCCCAGCCCGCTCCCACCGGACTCGGCTCCACCCAGAGCCAGTTGGAATGGGCGGTCAACTCCTACACGCTGGTCTTCGCCGGACTGCTCTTCACCGCGGGCCTCCTCGGTGACCGGCTCGGCCGCAAGAAGGTGCTGCTCTTCGGCATGCTGGTGTTCGGCGCGGGCTCCGTGCTGTCCGCGCTGTCGGACACCTCCGGGCAGCTCATCGCCTTCCGCGCCGTGATGGGCTTCGGCGGCGCCTTCATCCTGCCCGCGACCCTCGCGATCATCATGAACGTCTTCGAGCCCAAGGAGCAGCCCAAGGCCATCGGCATCTGGACCGGTGTGGTCGGTTTCGCCATCGCCGCGGGACCGATCACCGGCGGCGTCCTGCTGGAGCACTTCTGGTGGGGCTCGGTCTTCCTGGTCAATGTGCCGATCGTGATCGCCGCCGTGGTCGCGATGGCCGCGATCGTCCCCGACTCCAAGGACCCCCGTCCCGGCAGGCTCGACCCGGTCGGCGTGCTGCTGTCGATCGCCGGCCTGGCGCTGCTGGTCTACGGCATCATCAAGGGCGGTCAGCTGGGTGACTTCACCCGGCCCGAGGCCTGGGCGACGATACTCGGCGGCCTGGCGGTCCTCGCCGGCTTCGTGGTGTACGAGGCGCGCAGCGACCATCCGGCCCTCGACGTCACCTACTTCCGCAACCGGCGGTTCTCCGCGTCCGTCGCCGCCATCGGCCTGGTCTTCTTCGCCCTCATGGGCGTCACGTTCTTCAGCGTCTTCTACAACCAGAGCGTGCGCGGCTACGACGTCCTGCAGTCCGGTCTGCTCGTGGTGCCGCTGGCCGTCTCCCAGATGTTCTTCGCGCCGCGGGCCCGGCTGGTCGTCGACCGCTTCGGTGCCCGGGCCGTGTGCGCCGGCGGGCTCGTCCTGACCGCCGTGGCCTTCGCCGGCTTCCTGCTGCTCGGCCAGGACACCCCGATCTGGGTGCTGGAGGTCCTGTTCTTCCTGATGGGCACGGGGATGGCCCATGTGATGCCGCCCGCCACCGTCATGATCATGTCGTCGCTGCCGCGGGAGAAGGCCGGCTCCGGATCCGCGGTCAACAACACCTTCCGGCAGGTCGGCGGGGCCATGGGGATCGCCGTCCTGGGGTCACTGCTGTCCACCACCTACCGCAACGGCATCGACGGCCGTCTGGACGCGCTGCCCCCCTCCGACCGGCACACCGCGGGCGAATCCGTCCAGGCGACGCTGACCGTCGCCGAGAAGCTGGGTCCGGCCGGCCGCGCGCTGGTGCGGCCCGCGCACGACGCCTTCATCCATGCCATGCACGTCACCGCGATGGGGTCGGCGGCCGTCGCCCTGGTCGGCGCCGTCGTCGTACTGGTCTTCCTGCCGGGCAAGGACGCCGGCGAGGGCGCCCGGCGCCGGACCGCCTGAGCCGCCGGCGACATCGATCCCCTCCCCGCGTCACCACGTCACGGCATGACCGCATCACCGCATCACCGCATCACCGCAATTCAACTCACCTCATATGTTGCGTCACTTCGAAGGAGATCAACTGATGACTGCCGACAACCTTGTCCTCATCCCCGGTGCCGGCGGCGTGGGCCGCGCGGTCTTCGAGCACTTGCGCGCGCAGGATGTGCCGGTGCGATTCATGGTCCGTCGCGACGACGAGCGCGCGGCCGAGGTGCGGGCGCTCGGCGCGGAGGTCGTCGTCGGTGACCTGACCCGGCCCGAGACGGTGGCGGCCGCGCTGCAAGGCGTGACGCGGATGTACTTCGCCTTGCGCGTCTCCCCGGACCACCTCCTGGCGGCGACCGTGGTGGCCTCCGTCGCGAAGGAGTACGGAAGACTGGACGCCCTGGTCGGCCTGTCCCAGATGACGGTGTCGCAGATGACCGCCACCAGCACCGAGGAGTCGCACCAGCAGCGGCTGCACTGGCTGTCGGAGCAGGTGCTGAACTGGTCCGGTCTGCCCGTGGTGCACATCCGGCCGACGGCGTTCCTGGACACTCCGCTGTTCACCACGTTGGCCGCGCGGTCGATCCAAGCGAACGGCACCATCGCGCTGCCGTTCGGCACCGGACGCACCTCGCCGGTCGCGGTGGACGACGTCGCCCGGGTCGTCGCCGCCGTGCTCCGCGACCCGGCTCCGCACATCGGGCAGGTCCATGAACTGACCGGGCCGCGCTCGGTCCCCATGACGGAGCTGGCCGCGGAGTTCTCGCGGGCGCTGGGCCGTCCCGTGTCGTACGTGGACATGCCGCAGGACCGGTGGGAGGCCCAGCTCCCCAAGCTGGGGATGCCGCCGCACCTCGAACAGCACGTCGCCACCATGGCCCGGTTGCACCGCGACAACCGTTACGACCGCACGACCGACGGCGTCGAGCGCGTCACGGGCGTCCCCGCCCGCTCGATCGAGGAGTTCGTCGCCGCCCGCAGGGACTTCTACCTGGGCTGAACGCCCGGCCGAAGGCGCCCCGCCGTGTCCCGAGTGCCGGTCCGGCACCGAGCACCTACCGGGGCGCCCGGGCATCCCCCGTGGGCCGGAAGCCGGCACGGGCGACCTACGGGAGCAGTCTCTCTTCCGACTTCTCCCAAACACTGACACTCAAGTACACGATCCCCTTGTCAGGATTGAGTTTTGAGACGGTCAGAATCGCATCACTCCCTTCGCTTGTCTTCATGCATACCGAACGCCCGAGCGGGACGTCCATATTGCTCTCCCCCTCGGTTTCCACTCGCGTTCCGCAGTCGCCGGGTTTGTTTTCGTCAGCACCCTTGGGAAGCAAGAGAAATTTGGAGACCGAAAAAGCGGCCCCCGTACGGTCTGCCGTAACGCCTGCCCAGAAGTCAGCACCGCTGGCCATCCCCGTCGGAGGAAGCGTGTCGAGGTCGAACCCGTTTCCTCCTTCAACGACAAGAGGCCCGGACCAGCGGACATCAGCTTGCTCAGTCGCAGCGGCAGAGGAAGAGGCAGGTGGCGAGGATTGACCACTCCCGGGCGAGTCTGCCGCCGGTCCCGGATTTACGGCTGCGGCCGTAACGGTTGCTGTTGCAGTGGCAGTGGTGGTTACAGCGCCCCCGGTGGGTGACTCGACACCAATCGCCGGCAGGCCGATAAAGCCGACAAGAAAGGTGAGCACGGCCGTCGCAGCGCTCACCATCGCGGCGACCGCAGACCAATTTTCGGAAAGCCTTCGCGCGGGCCGAGGCGACTGAGGCGGCCGAGGCGGCAAAGGCGGCTGAGGCGCATACGTCATGAATTCCCCCGAGCTGTGGAGAGCCATCTTCACACCAGCCCGTGACGCTCAGGCACCTTTTGTCATATTCGACCAGAGGCGGTCGTGATCGACCCGTAAAAGGCACTGAGAGCACCTACCTGAGCCATACAGACCCGGACTTCGCGCTCCGGGTGTACACGCCTGCTACCGAGCAGCGATGGCCGCGACCGGAAGGCCGTGGACAGCATGCACGGGGGCCGCGCTCCCGGGACGGACGGCCCACAGACGGCCCAAGGGCACTGAGGACGGCCGCGGGGCCGGTGGTCATCGACCGCCGGCCCCGCGTGCCGCATCGCGAAAAGTGCCGCTGACCTGCCTCTACAGCACCGGCAGGTTCTTCCGCAGCTCGAAGGCCGTGACCTCCGACCGGTACTCCTCCCACTCCGACTTCTTGTTGCGCAGGAAGAAGTCGAAGACGTGTTCACCCAGGGTCTCGGCGACCAGTTCGCTGCGCTGCATGAGGGCGAGGGCCTCGCCGAGGTTCTGGGGCAGGGGCTCGATGCCCATCGCGCGGCGCTCCGCGTCGGTGAGGGCCCAGACGTCGTCGTCGGCGCCCGGCGGGAGTTCGTAGCCCTCCTCGATGCCCTTCAGGCCCGCGGCCAGGAGCAGCGCGTACGCCAGGTACGGGTTCGCGCCCGAGTCGATGGAGCGGACCTCGACCCGCGCCGAGCCGGTCTTGCCGGGCTTGTACATCGGGACGCGGACGAGGGCGGAGCGGTTGTTGTGGCCCCAGCAGATGTACGAGGGGGCCTCGCCGCCGGCGCCCGCGGTGCGCTCCGAGCCGCCCCAGATGCGCTTGTAGGAGTTGACCCACTGGTTGGTGACCGCCGAGATCTCCGCGGCGTGCTTGAGCAGGCCCGCGATGAAGGAGCGGCCGACCTTGGAGAGCTGGTACTCCGAGCCGGACTCGTAGAAGGCGTTGCGGTCGCCCTCGAAGAGCGAGAGGTGGGTGTGCATGCCGGAGCCGGGGTGCTCGGAGAAGGGCTTGGGCATGAAGGTCGCCTGCACGCCCTGCTCCAGCGCCACCTGCTTCATGACCAGGCGGAAGGTCATGATGTTGTCCGCCGTGGAGAGGGCGTCGGCGTAGCGGAGGTCGATCTCCTGCTGGCCGGGCGCGCCCTCGTGGTGGGAGAACTCGACCGAGATGCCCATCGACTCCAGCATGGTGATCGCCTGGCGGCGGAAGTCCATGCCCACGTTCTGGGGGGTGTGGTCGAAGTAGCCGGAGTTGTCGGCGGGGGTGGGGCGGGAGCCGTCCAGCGGGCGGTCCTTGAGCAGGAAGAACTCGATCTCCGGGTGGGTGTAGAAGGTGAAGCCCAGGTCGGAGGTCTTCGCGAGGGCGCGCTTGAGGACGTAGCGCGGGTCGGCGAACGACGGGGAGCCGTCCGGCATGAGGATGTCGCAGAACATGCGCGCCGTGCCGGGGGCCTCCGCGCGCCACGGCAACACCTGGAACGTCGACGGATCGGGCTTGGCGATCATGTCGGACTCGTAGACGCGGGCGAAGCCCTCGATCGCCGAGCCGTCGAAGCCGATGCCCTCATCGAAGGCCTGTTCCAGTTCGGCCGGGGCGACGGCCACCGACTTGAGGAAGCCCAGCACGTCCGTGAACCACAGCCGTACGAACCGGATGTCCCGCTCCTCCAGTGTCCGGAGCACGAACTCCTGCTGCTTGTCCATCTTCCGCTTCCACCCATCCTTGCTGGTCAGGCTGCCTGCTCCCACGCCTCGAAGACGGTCGGGGCACCTGAGCATCCCACCACAACACCATTTCGTGCGCGTTGCCGACCATGATCGGCCCGCCGACCACGGCGTGAACGCCTCGCATACGGAAGGTGTCCCCTCCGCTGCCCATACTGCCTGCTCACCCGCCTCCTTGTAATGCCCGGTGTCCCCGCTCCCGCTGCGCGAACTTTAATTTGCATCTCAGATGCAAGTTTTACTACCGTGCCGTACGTACGAGGGAGCCGCGACCGCGGCCCTCCGCTTCCGTCATGGCCTCGAGGAGTTCCGATGCTGTCCGAGCAGTCCACCGTCACCGTGCGCGCCACCCTCCCCGCGGTCGGCGCGGCCATCGGCGAGATCGCCGACCGCTTCTACGAGCGGCTGTTCGCCGCCCACCCGGAGCTGCTGCGCGATCTCTTCAACCGCGGCAACCAGGCTTCCGGCAGCCAGCGTCAGGCGCTGGCGGGGTCGATCGCCGCCTTCGCCCGCCGGCTCGTCGAGCGGCCGGACGAGCGCCCAGACGTGATGCTGAGCCGTATCGCGCACAAGCACGCCTCGCTGGGAATCGCTCCCGAGCAGTACGCGATCGTGCACCAGCACCTCTTCGCGGCCATCGGCGAGGTCCTCGGCGACGCGGTCACCCCCGAGGTCGCGGCCGCCTGGGACGAGGTCTACTGGCTGATGGCGAACGCGCTGATCGCCCTGGAGAAGCGGCTGTACGCCCAGCACGCGGACGGCTCCTCCGGCTGGCGGACCTGGGAGGTCGTCGGCCGCGACGAGGAGACCGCCGATGTCGCCACCTTCCGGATGCGCCCGGCCGACGGCGGACCGCTGCCGGACTTCCGGGCGGGCCAGTACGTCTCGGTCCGCGTGACGCTGCCGGACGGCGCCCGCCAGATACGCCAGTACAGCCTCGCCGGTGCCCCGGGCTCGCCGGACCGGCGGATCGGCGTCAAACGGGTGCGCGACGCGGGGAGCCCCGACGGCGAGGTCTCGAACCACCTGCACACCCAGGTGCGAGTCGGCGCCCGCCTGGAGGTCTCCGCCCCGTACGGCGATCTGGTGCTCGACGACACCGACGCCCCCGTACTGCTGGCCTCCGCGGGTATCGGCGTCACCCCGATGATCGCCATGCTGGAACAGCTCGCGCTCACCGGACACCGCGCCCCCGTCACGATCGTGCACGCCGACCGCTCCCCCGCCGACCACGCACTGCGCGCCGACCACGAGGCGTACGCCGCGAAGCTCGCCGACGCGGCGGTCCACTTCTGGTACGAGCGGGACGCCGAGGCGGCGGGAGCCGGCCGGCCCGGCCGCGCGGACCTCTCCTCGGTGCCGGTCGCGCCGGGCACCCGGGCGTACCTGTGCGGCCCGCTGCCGTTCATGCGGGCGGTGCGCGCCCAGCTCCTCGGCAAGGGTGTGGCCGCCGCCGACATCCACTACGAGGTGTTCGGGCCCGACCTCTGGCTCGCACAGGACTGAACGGAGCGCGGGACGGGGCCGCCGGCCCCGTCCCGGAAAGGACGAGGCAGGGTCCCGGAGAAGACAAGGCAGGAAGGGACCGGCAGGCGCCGGAAAGGACCGGCGAGCGGACGCGGCCCTCAGGGGCGGCTGGAGATCCCCAGCAGCAGCGGGCCGGTCGGTGCCGCGACCATGTCCCCTACCGTCAGCGGGTCCAGCGAGGCGAAGAACGCCTCCTGGGCCCGCCGCAACGCGCCCCGCAGCCGGCACGCGGAGTGCAGTGGGCAGGGCGCGGCGCCCTCGCAGTCGACGACGTCACCGTCCCCCTCGAAGGTCCGGACGACGGCCCCGACCGAGGCCGTACGGCCCGCCTCGGTGAGCGTGAGGCCGCCGCCCCGGCCCCGGCGGGCATCGAGCAGCCCGAGGTGCTGGAGCTCGGCGACGACCTTGGCGGCATGCGTGTAGGGGACGTCCATGTCCGCCGCGACCTCCCGGGTCGTGGGCGTCGAGTCCCCCGCGACGGCGAGCCGCATCAGCACCCGCAGGGCCAGGTCGGTGGAGCGCAACAGCCTCATACCACCAGCGTAGATAATGCGCATCCCAGGTTCAAATTATCCGGGCGGGGCGTACGGAATCGCCCGTGGCGTAGTCCAGGAGCGCGCACCTTCGGACATTCTGCGCCCCTACCGCCTGTGGGGCGCCCCCGCCCCATTACGATCAGCGGACCCGACCGTCCCATCCCCATAAGGACTCGCCATGGGTTCCGCCAAGAACACCACCTCCGCGCAGCGCAAGGCGCGCATAGAAGAGATGCGCAAGGCCGAGCGTTCCCGGGAGCGTCGCACCCGGATCCTCACGATCACGGCCAGCGCGGTCGTCGTCGTCGGTCTCGTGGTCGGCGGTGTCGTCCTGGTCAGGTCGCAGTCCGACAAGAGCGACACCTCGGCGAGCGACTCCAAGGGCGGCGGCTCCGGGCACTTCGTCGCGGGCAAGGACGGCGTGCGGACGTGGTCGGGGAAGCTGTCCCGCAACCACGTCACCAAGACCGTGAAGTACCCGATGGAGCCCCCGGTCGGCGGTGACCACAACCAGGTGTGGATGAACTGCAACGGCGACGTCTACGCCAAGCCGGTCAACAACATGAACGCCGTGCACTCGCTGGAGCACGGAGCGGTGTGGGTGACGTACAACGGCAAGGCCTCGGACGCCGACGTGAAGGCGCTCTCGGAGAAGGTCAAGAAGACCCCGTACACCCTGATGAGCCCCGTCGAGGACCAGAAGGACCCGATCATGCTCAGCGCCTGGGGCAAGCAGCGCACGGTGACGAGCGCGAGCGACCCGGCCGTCAACACGTTCTTCTCCGAGTTCGTGCAGGGCAAGCAGACGCCCGAACCGGGCGCCGCGTGCACCAACGGCCTGTCGCAGTGAGCCAGATGCGGCAGGCGGGCTGGATCGCGGGCACCACGGCGGCGGCGCTGGTCGCCGCCGGGGCCATCACGTACGCGGTCGCCGAGAGCGACGAGCCGGGGAGCAGGACGCCCGCCGCGGACTCCGCGGACGCGGGCTTCGCGCGGGACATGGCGGTCCACCACCAGCAGGCCGTCGAGATGTCGTACCTCGTGCGCGACCGCACGGGCGACGAGGAGGTGCGGCGGCTCGCGTACGACATCGCGCAGACGCAGGCCAACCAGCGCGGCATGCTGCTCGGCTGGCTCGACCTGTGGGAGCTGCCGAAGGTGTCCGCGGACCCGCCCATGACCTGGATGGGCATGGGCGACATGGCGTCCGGCAAGGACGGCGCGCTGATGCCGGGCATGGCGACCAACACCGAGCTGAAGAAGCTGAACACCCTGAAGGGCAAGCAGGCCGAGATCCTCTACCTGCAACTGATGACCGACCATCACAAGGGCGGCATCCACATGGCCGAGGGCTGTGTGCAGAAGTGCACGGTCGGCGTGGAGAAGAAGCTCGCGCAGGGCATGGTCGACGCGCAGCAGTCCGAGATCAAGCTGATGGCCGACCTGCTGAAGGCGCGCGGCGCGAAGGCACGCGACTAGGACGGGTCACGGAAGTCCCGTCGTCCGCCCGGAGGGCGGCCCGGGCGTGCCGGGGCGGGGCGGGACTCTCCCAACACGCCCCGGGGCCGCGCCCGGAGACGGGGAACCCCTTCACACGAAGTCGAGGGATATCCCTATGACCTTGGGAGGGGCCCTCTCCAAACCATCCCAAATGACCTTCAATCACGTCCACTTGGCGTTTCCTTGGCCTTCTCATTCCCCTGGCATGAACGGTTCATCGCCAGAGTGACCCCAGCGTGATCCATTCCGTGTGCCCTCTGTTCGGCGCACGGTCTCGCACATCACGGACGACCGCACATGCGACGAACCGCATCGCAGGGGGTTTTATGAGATCCAATCGCGCTGCAGTACGCGCCGGAGTGAGCATGGCAGCGACGTTGCCGCTGCTCGCCGGCGCACTGGCGCTCGGCATACCCGCGGCCCACGCCGCGACCGGCCCGAGCCGGCACACCCTCGCGGGCACCAAGCCCGCGTGGGCCACGCCGAAGGCGGACAAGGGGGCCACGTCCGACAGCTCCCAGGTCTCCGCCCGGGTCTACTTCGCGGGCCGGGACGCCGCCGGCCTTGCCGCGTATGCCAAGGCCGTCGCCGACCCGGCGTCTGCCTCGTACGGGAAGTACCTGTCCGCCGAGCAGACGCAGGCCCGCTTCGGCGCCACCAAGGCACAGGTCGCCGAGGTGACCTCGTGGCTGAAGTCGGCCGGCCTGAAGGTCACCGGCAGCACGCAGCACTACGTCTCCGTCACCGGTGACGTCGCCGCCGCCGAGAAGGCGTTCGGCACCCAGCTGCACAACTACACCAAGGGCAAGAAGACCTACCGGGCTCCGGCCGGGTCGGCCTCCGTCCCGGCCGCCCTGAACGGTGCCGTCCTGACCGTCACCGGCCTGGACAACGCCCCGCACAAGGCGACGCACAACGACACCCTGCCGCCTCCGGACGCGGTGTTCCGCAACGCCGGGCCGTTCTCCTCGTACTACGGCTCGAACACGGCGAGCACGCTGCCGGACGCGTACGGCAAGAAGATCCCGTACGCGGTGCAGGGATACACCGGTAAGCAGCTGCGCGCCGCCTACGGCGCGGGCAAGCGCACCGGCAAGGGCGTCCGTGTCGCCATCACCGACGCGTACGCCTCGCCGACCATCGCGTTCGACGCGGCTTCGTACGCCAAGAAGCACGGCGACGCGAAGTACTCCACCAGTCAGCTGCGTCAGGTGCTGCCCGGCACCTACACGAAGACCGAGGAGTGCGGCGCGGCCGGCTGGTACGGCGAGGAGACCCTCGACGTCGAGGCCGTGCACGCGGTGGCGCCCGGGGCGGACATCACGTACGTGGGCGCCGCCTCCTGCTACGACGACGACCTGCTCGACTCGCTCAGCAAGATCGTCGACGGGCACCTGGCCGACATCGTCTCCAACTCGTGGGGCGACATCGAGGCCAACCAGACCCCGGACCTGGCCGCCG
This sequence comes from Streptomyces sp. NPDC059668, assembly GCF_042734135.1. Classification (NCBI taxonomy): domain Bacteria; kingdom Bacillati; phylum Actinomycetota; class Actinomycetes; order Kitasatosporales; family Streptomycetaceae; genus Streptomyces; species Streptomyces sp. NPDC059668. The sequence continues at coordinate 221,703 of NZ_JBHWEL010000002.1, forward strand.
CCTACGACCAGGTCTTCCAGTTCGGCGCGGTCGAGGGCATCGGCTTCTACTTCTCCTCCGGCGACAACGGCGACGAGGTCGCCAACACCGGTACGAAGCAGGTCGACACCCCGGCCAACTCGGCGTGGGTGACGGCGGTCGGCGGCACCTCGCTGGCGGTCGGCAAGAACGACAAGTACCAGTTCGAGACCGGCTGGGGAACTGAGAAGGCCACCCTGTCGGCCGACGGCAAGAGCTGGACCGGCTTCCCGGGCGCGTTCACCTCGGGCGCGGGCGGCGGCACCAGCAAGACCGTGGCGCAGCCCTTCTACCAGAAGGGCGTCGTACCGGGCGCGCTCGCCAAGGCCAACGGCACCACGGCCATGCGCACCGTCCCGGACATCGCGGCGATCGCCGACCCCAACACCGGTTTCCGCGTCGGCCAGACGCAGACCTTCCCGGACGGGTCGCAGCAGTACAGCGAGTACCGGATCGGCGGCACCTCGCTCGCCGCGCCGGTGATCGCGGCCGTCCAGGCCCTGGCCCAGGAGGCGCGCGGCGGCAAGGCGATCGGTTTCGCCAACCCGTCGATCTACGCGAAGTACGGCTCCAAGGCGTACCACGACGTCACGGACAACCCCAAGGGTTCCGGACTCGCCGTGGCGCGTGTGGACTTCGCCAACTCGTTCGACGCGTCCGGGGGTCTGCTGATCTCCGTGCGCAGCCTCGGCAAGGACAGCTCGCTGTCGGCCGTACGCGGCTACGACGACGTCACCGGAGTGGGCTCGCCCGCCCCCGGCTACGTCGAGTCGTACCGCCGCCACTGAGCCCGATCGCGGCTCTGGCCTGAGGGGCCGGGCCCACTCCGCTCGCGCGGGGTGGGCCCGGCCCTTCGCCATGGGCGTCCGCGCGTGGGGCGCCCCACACCCCATTGTGTCGCTCTGACGATTACACTGGGCGGGTGCCTTCTCTGAACTTCCGGTCGCTCTATCAGCACGGCTTCGCACGCGTCGCCGCCTGTACGGGCCACACCGTCATCGCGGACCCGCCCGCCAACGCCGAAGCGGTCCTGCGCCAGGCGCGCAGGTGCGCCGGGGAGGGCGTCGCCGTCGCCGTCTTCCCGGAGATGGGACTGTGCGGCTACTCGATCGAGGACCTGCTGCTCCAGGACGCGCTGCTCGACCAGGTCGAGGAGGCGCTCCGGACCGTGGTGGCGGGGTCGGCGGAACTCCTGCCGGTCCTGGTCGTGGGCGCCCCGCTGCGCCACCGCAACCGGGTCTACAACTGCGCGGTGATCGTGCACCGCGGCCGGGTCCTCGGTGTCGTGCCCAAGTCGTACCCGCCCAACTACCGGGAGTTCTACGAGCGTCGGCAGATCGCGGCGGGCGACGACGAGCGCGGTGGCACGATCCGGGTCGACGGGGAGTCCGTGCCGTTCGGTGTGGACCTGCTGTTCGCCGCGGACGACGTCCCGGGCCTGGTGCTGCACACGGAGATCTGCGAGGACATGTGGGTGCCGGTGCCCCCGAGCGCCGAGGCGGCCCTGGCGGGCGCCACCGTCCTCGCCAACCTCTCCGGCAGCCCGATCACCGTCGGCCGGGCCGAGGACCGCAAGCTGATGTGCCGCTCGGCGTCGTCGCGCTGCATCGCCGCGTACGTCTACGCGGCGGCCGGCCTGGGCGAGTCGACCACCGACCTGTCCTGGGACGGACAGACCATGATCTACGAGAACGGGGCGCTGCTGGCCGAGTCCGAACGCTTCCCGCTCGACGACCAGTTCGCCGTGGCGGACGTCGACCTCGACCTGCTGCGGCAGGAGCGGCTGCGGACCGGCAGCTTCGACGACAACCGGCGCACCCACACGCCCCGCACCGCCGATTTCCGCACGGTGTCGTTCCGGCTCGACCCGCCGGCCGGCGACCTGGGCCTGCGGCGTCGCGTCGAGCGCTTCCCGTTCGTGCCCGCGGACCCCGACCGGCTGGCCCTGGACTGCTACGAGGCGTACAACATCCAGGTCGCGGGGCTCCAGCAGCGGCTCGCGGCGATCGGTGGCCCGAAGGTCGTCATCGGGGTGTCCGGAGGGCTCGACTCCACGCACGCGCTGATCGTCGCGGCCCGCGCGATGGACCGGGCGGGCCGCCCGCGCAGCGACATCCTCGCCTTCACCCTGCCCGGCTTCGCCACCAGCGACCACACCAAGGGCAACGCGCACGAGCTGATGCGCTCCCTCGGCGTCACGGCGGCCGAGCTGGACATCACGCCGACCGCCCGGCTGATGCTGGAGGAGATGGAGCATCCCTTCGCGTCCGGCGAGCCCGTGTACGACGTCACCTTCGAGAACGTGCAGGCCGGACTGCGCACCGACTACCTGTTCCGGCTCGCCAACCAGCGCGGCGGCATCGTGCTCGGGACCGGTGACCTGTCGGAGCTGGCGCTCGGCTGGTCCACGTACGGCGTGGGCGACCAGATGAGCCACTACAACGTCAACTCGGGTGTCCCGAAGACGCTGATCCAGCATCTGATCCGCTGGGTCATCGGCACCGGCCAGTTCGGCGAGGAGACCGGCCGGACGCTCGCCGCGATCCTCGACACGGAGATCAGTCCGGAGCTGGTCCCGGGCGAGGAGATGCAGTCGACCGAGTCGAAGATCGGCCCGTACGCGCTGCACGACTTCACGCTCTTCCACGTGCTGCGCTACGGGTTCAGGCCGTCGAAGATCGCCTTCCTCGCCTGGCACGCGTGGCACGACCCGGACGCGGGCGCCTGGCCGCCCGGCTTCCCCGAGGCCGAGCGGGTCGCGTACGACCTGCCGGAGATCCGGCGCTGGCTGGAGGTGTTCTGCCGCCGCTTCTTCGGGTTCGCGCAGTTCAAGCGCTCGGCGATGCCGAACGGGCCGAAGGTCTCGGCGGGCGGTTCGCTCTCGCCGCGCGGCGACTGGCGCGCGCCGTCCGACGGTTCGGCCCGCACCTGGCTGCGTGACCTGGCCCGCTTCGACCCGCCGGAGACGCGGGACTGACCGTTCAGCGGCGCAGGGCCTCCGGCCGGTCGGGGACGTGAGCGGCGACCAGCCGGCCGTGGGTGACCGCCGGGGCGGCCCCGTGACGGCGGTCGACCGTGTACGCCGTCCCGGCGACGGCCAGGCCCAGCACGGCGAGGACGGCTCCGGCGAGCGCCGGGGAGGTGGCGCCGAACCCGGCGGCCAGCGCGAGCCCCCCGATCCACGCGCCCCCGGCGTTCGCGAGGTTGAACGCGGCCTGGTTCGCGGACGACGCCAGCGACGGGGCCGCGGAGGCCTTCTCCATGACCATCAGCTGGAGCGGCGAGCCGGTGACGAAGGCGGCCGTGCCGAGCAGGGTGACGGCGAGAGCGGCACTCCACTGCGCCGACATCAGCAGGGGGAAGAGGGCGAGCACCGCGACCATGGAGGCGAGGCCGCCGAAGAGCGTGCCGCGCAGGGAGTGGTCCGCCAGCCGTCCGCCCACCAGGTTGCCCACCGTCGCGCCGACGCCGAACAGCGCGAGCAGCAGCGTGACGCTGGACTCGGCGTACCCGGCGGACCCGGTGAGCATCGGCGTGACGTAGCTGTACGCGGAGAACAGCGCGCCGAAGCCGGCCACCGTCGTCCCCAGGGCCAGCCAGACGGGGAGGGACCGCAGGGCCGCCAGTTCGCCGCGCAGGCCGCCGGTGGCCGCGTGGGTGTGGTCGTGCGGGATGAGCAGCGCCAGCGAGGCGATCGCCGCCAGGCCGATCACGCTGACCCCGAGGAAGGTGGCCCGCCAGCCGAAGTGCTGGCCGATGAACGTGGCCACCGGCACGCCCGCGATGTTCGCGACGGTCAGCCCGAGGAACATCAGCGAGACGGAGCGCGCCTTGCGCTCGGGCGCGACGAGGCCGGTGGCGACGACGGCGCCGACGCCGAAGAAGGCACCGTGCGGCAGACCGCTGAGGAAGCGCGCGGCGAGCAGCCAGTGCTGGTCGGGGGCGAGGGCGGAGAGCGCGTTGCCCGCGACGAAGAGGACCATGAGGCCGATCAGGACCTTGCGGCGGGACATCCGGGCGGTGGCGGCCGCGAGCAGCGGAGCGCCGACCACCACGCCGAGCGCGTACGCCGAGACCAGGTGTCCCGCGGTGGGGATGGATATGTGGAGGTCGTCCGCGACGTCGGGCAGCAGGCCCATCATCACGAACTCGGTGGTGCCGATGCCGAAGGCGCCCACGGCGAGGGCGAGCAGGGCCAGGGGCATGAAGGGGCCTTTCGAAGGAGCGGAGGGGCGGGGCGGGGGCCTCGCGGGGGTGAGCCGACGGGCCGGCGGGCGGGGAGGACGGACCGGGTCGGCCGGAGCCGGGGCCGTTCGGCGCGCACGGAGGCGCCCGTGCACACCGGTGTGCACGGGCTTCGTAAGTTCAGCTATGGAACAAACTCTGTCAGGCCCAGTATTCCAGCAGGTTAAGACCCGGTTGCCGCGACCTTCACACGGGCGGCGATCGGAAGATGGTCGCTGGTGGTCTCGGGCAGCGTCCAGGAGGTCACCGGCTCGACGCCCTTGACCATGATCTGGTCGATCCGGGCCATCGGGAACGACGCCGGCCAGCTGAACCCGAAGCCGCTGCCCGCCGCGCCCTGGGTGGAGCGCATCTGCGAGGTGACGCCGTTGAGGGAGCGGTCGTTCATCGTGCCGTTGAGGTCGCCGAGCAGGACGATCCGCTTCATCGGCTCGTCGGCGATCGCCTCGCCCAGCGCGTCGGCGCTGCGGTCGCGCTGGCGGGCGGTGAACCCGGCCTCCAGCTTCACCCGGACCGAGGGCAGGTGGGCGACGTAGACGGCGACGCCGCCGTCCGGCGTGGCCACCGTCGCCCGCATCGCCCGCGTCCAGCCCAGCTTGATGTCCACCGGCCGGGCCCTGGTCAGCGGGTACTTGCTCCACAGTCCGACGGTGCCCTGCACGGAGTGGTACTTGTACGTGGCGGCCAGCGCCTTCTCGTACGCCGGGACCGCCGTGGCCGTCAGCTCCTCCAGGGCCAGCACGTCGGCGCCGGAGGCGGCCACGTCGTGTGCGGTGCCGGACGGGTCGGGGTTCTCCGCGTTGACGTTGTGCGTGGCGACGGTGAGGTCGCCGCCGCTGCCGGTCCTGTCGACGAGCAGGCCGCCGAAGAGGTTCAGCCAGACGACCGCGGGGAGCAGCACGGCGATCAGGGCGCTCGCGGACCTCCGTACCAGCGCGAGGGCCAGCAGGACCGGGACGAACAGGCCCAGCCACGGCAGGAACGTCTCGGTGAGACTGCCGAGGTTGCCGATCCGGTTCGGGATCTGCGCGTGCAGCAGCATCACGAGCGCGAGGAGCAGCGCGAGCGCGGCGAGGATCAGGCCGCGGCGCCAGATGCCGCGGTCGCCGCGCCATCTGTCCAGCAGGCGCCGAAGCCGGGGTCCTCGGCGCTCGGGCCCCGAGCCGCCGCTGCCCGTCTCCGTCATATACGCCTGCGCCATACCGTCGCCTCACAACCTGCCGTGCACACCGTCAGCCCCGCGGTTACGACCCTAGGGGATGATCGGTGCCGTTCCTGCCGTCCCATGACGGCCGTACGGGCACGAGGACGAACAACTCGGGTTCCGGAGTTCCGAATCGGGGGCGGAGCGCGCCCTCTGTGACGAAACGCGCACATTCGACCCACCCTTCGCCCGGGTGAACCGATGTCGAACAGATGGGCTAACGTCCGGGCGGGCGGAGGCCCATGAGCACCGCGTCGACGATCTGCTCCGCGAGGTCCTCGGGGAGTTCTGCCTCCGGGCGCATCACGGCGCGCACCAGCATGGGTCCGACGAAGAGGTCGTTGATGACCTCTATGTCCACGTCGTCACGGAGTTCGCCGTCGCGCTGTCCGCGGCGCAGGACTTCGAAGGTGGTCCGGCGCCGCGGTTCGATGACGGTGGCCTGGTAGGCCGCCCAGATCTTCGGGCTGGTCTTTATCTGGGCGTAGACGTTGTGCAGGAGCGCGGACGACCGGCTGGCCAGTCCCCGCTGGCGCAGCGGTTCCAGAAGGGCGATCAGATCGTCGCGCATCGAGGTGCCCGGGAGTTCGGCGTCCGGGGGTTCGGCCGCTCGCATGACGTCGACGAAGAGTTCGTCCTTGCCGCTCCAGCGGCGGTAGATGGTCGCCTTGCCGACGCCCGCGGTGCGGGCCAGACGTTCGATGGAGATGTCCGCGAGCGGGACACCGTCCTCGAGGAGCTTCATCGCGCCTTCGATGATGGAGCGTTCGGCGGCCTCGCTGCGGGGGCGCCCCCGCGGGGAACCCTCGTTCCTGGCCCGGCTGTCCGCGAGGCTCACGTGTCGCTCCGTTCCTTCGTCCTGTCCTGGTGGTTCTTCCCGGTCTACGGCGTGTACGGCCCGTGGGGCACCCGGTGCCGGTGCAAGGGGTGCCCCCGCCGCGTACTCCCGTCAGTGCTCCGCGGTCACCAACTCCGTCCGGTCCTCGTCCTGTTGCCGGGTGGGCGGACGGCCCGGCAGGAACACGGCCACGATGACCGCGCCCACGATCGCGACCCCCGCGCCGCACAGGGCGGTCACGTGCATGGCGTGCAGGAAGGCGTCGTTGGCCGGGGTGACGAGGGCGTCGCCCCTGGGGCCGAGCTTGGCCGCGACACCGAGGGTGGCCTCGATGGACTCGCCCGCGGTGTGGCGCAGGCCGGGCGGGAGCAGGGAGAGCTTGCCCTCGATGCCGTTGCGGTAGGCCGAGGAGAGGACCGAACCGAGGACCGCGATGCCGAGGGCGCCGCCCACCTGGCGGAAGACGTTGCTCAGGGCGGAGGCGGAGCCGGCCTTCTCGCGCGGCAGCGCCTGCATTATGACGACGCTCGTCGGGGTCATGATGTGCGCCATACCGGTGCCCATCAGGAAGAAGATGACCTCGAGGAGCCAGATCGGGGTGTCCGCCTTCAGCGTCGCGAACGCGCCGAGCATCGCGGCGAGCAGCAGCAGGCCTCCCGTGCAGGTGGCGCGGTTGCCGATGCGGTCGACGACGAGGCGGGCGCGCGGCGCGAAGATGAGCTGGGCGGCGGCGAGCGGCAGCATCAGCACGCCGGTCTTCAGCGGCGAGTAGCCGCGCACGCTCTGGGTGTAGAAGACGGAGAAGAAGGTCACGCCCATCAGCGCGAAGAAGACGAGCGCGATGGCGGCGATGGCGGCCGAGAAGACCTTGTTCTTGAAGTACGAGACGTCGATGGAGGGGTGGTCGCTGCGCTTCTCGTAGACGACGAAGGCGACGAGGACGGCGACTCCGGCCCCGATGGTGGCGAGGACCGTCGCGTCGGTGAAGGAGGCCAGCTGGCCCCCCTTGATGATGCCGTAGACGAGCAGCACGAGCCCGATGACGGACAGGACGACACCGACCAGGTCGACGCGGCCGGGGTTCGGGTCGCGGGAGTCCGGGACCAGCCAGAACATCAGGCCGAGCGCGAGGACCACGATCGGCACGTTGATCAGGAAGACCGAGCCCCACCAGAAGTGGGCGAGCAGCACACCTCCGGTGATCGGGCCGATGGCGATGGCGAGACCGACGCCGCCGGCCCAGATGCCGATGGCCTTGGGCTGCTCCTCGCGCTCGAAGACGTTCATGAGCACGGCGAGGGTGGCGGGCATCACGAAGGCGGCGCCGAAGCCCATGACGGCGCGGAAGACGATGAGCTGGACGGGCGAGCCCGACTCCGCCGCCAGCGCCGAGCCCACTCCGAAGACGGCCAGACCCGCGAGCAGGACCTTCTTGCGGCCGAGCCGGTCGCCGAGGAGGCCCGCGGTGAAGAGCAGTCCGGCGAAGACGAGCGTGTAGGCGTTGATGGCCCATTCGAGCTCGCTCTGCGTGGCGCCGAGTCCGGTGGGCGCCGGGGTGGAGATCGTCTTGATCGCGACGTTGAGGATCGAGTTGTCCAGCACCACGATCAACAGGCTGAGCATGAGCACGCCGAGAATGGCCCAGCGGCGCCGGTGCACCGCTTCGGGCACACGCCGTTCGGCGGGGGCAGCGGGAGTTGTCATGGGCGGGAGCCTAACGAAATTCGATACGGAACCGTATCGTATCGTAAATCCTTTACGGAGGCCTTACCAAGCGACCCGGACCAATGGGACGGATGGGCCGTACGGGCCATCCGGGCCCCACGTGCCGGCCCCGGCGTACAGGGCCGGACCGCCCCGTACGCCGGGCCGGCGATGGCGGCCGGCCCGGCGCGGGCCCGACCCGAACGGCTGAACTCCCCGGCGCCCCGGAACCGGCCCCGGAGCGCCGGGCCGGGTGGACGAATCCACGGAAAGGCGGATCCCGGAGGCGGAGGATGAGACGCGTGTCGCTCGACCCGGTCTGGCCCCCGGTGGCACGAGGTGCCACCATGGAGGGGGTCCGGGGACGCCGTCAGGGCGCCTCGAGATGACAGAAGGAGCCGTTGCGATGACGCAGCTCTCGGCTGCCCCGAAGCAGCCCGCGGACGGTGCGCGGGCCACCACCGACAGCGCCAGGGCGCTGTACGGAGGCAAGAGCACCCGCCGCATCACGGTCCGCGACATCACCGCGGCCAAGGAGCGCGGCGAGAAGTGGCCCATGCTCACCGCCTACGACGCGATGACCGCGTCCGTCTTCGACGAGGCCGGCATCCCGGTGATGCTCGTCGGCGACTCGGCCGGCAACTGCCACCTCGGCTACGAGACGACCGTGCCCGTCACCCTCGACGAGATGACGATGCTGTCCGCCGCGGTCGTCCGCGGCACCAGCCGCGCCCTGATCGTCGGCGACCTGCCCTTCGGCTCGTACCAGGAGGGTCCGGTCCAGGCCCTGCGCTCCGCCACCCGGCTCGTCAAGGAGGCCGGGGTCGGCGCGGTGAAGCTGGAGGGCGGCGAGCGCTCGCACCGCCAGATCGAGCTGCTCGTCGAGTCCGGCATCCCCGTCATGGCGCACATCGGCCTCACCCCGCAGTCCGTGAACTCCATGGGCTACCGCGTCCAGGGCCGCGGCGAGGAAGCCGCCCAGCAGCTGCTGCGCGACGCCAAGGCGGTCCAGGACGCGGGCGCGTTCGCCGTCGTCCTCGAACTGGTCCCGGCCGAACTCGCCGCCGAGGTGACCCGCACCCTGCACATCCCGACCGTCGGCATCGGCGCCGGACCGGAGACGGACGCGCAGGTCCTGGTGTGGACCGACATGCTCGGTCTCACCGGTGGCAAGGTGCCGAAGTTCGTGAAGCAGTACGCCGATCTGCGCGCGGTCATGGGCGACGCGGCCCGCGCGTTCGCCGACGACGTCGTGGGTGGAACGTTCCCGCTGGAGGAGCACTCCGTCCACTGACGTCACCAGGCCCCACCGAGCCATTGCGGCACGAAGACAGCCCGCCGAACTTCCCCCGTCGGCGGGCTGTCGCCGTTCCCGGACCGCGGTGCGCGCACCGCCCGCCGACGGCCTCCGTCGGCGGCCTGTCGGTGACCGCCGGACGCTGTAGGCACCCTGTAGGCGGTTTGTCGGTGGGCACTGACATCTTGAGGGCATGACGCGAATCGACAAGAACCCCGGCAGCGGCGCCCGCAGCGCCGTCACCGTGCGGGGACTGGTCAAGCACTACGGCGAGACCAAGGCACTGGACGGCGTGGACCTGGACGTCCACGAAGGCACCGTCCTCGGCGTGCTCGGTCCCAACGGCGCCGGCAAGACCACCCTCGTCCGCATCCTGTCCACCCTGGTCAAGCCCGACTCCGGCCTGGCGACGGTGGCCGGCTACGACGTGCTCACCCAGCCCCGCCAGCTGCGCCGGGTGATAGGCCTCACCGGCCAGTACGCCTCGGTCGACGAGAAGCTCCCCGGCTGGGAGAACCTCTACATGATCGGGCGGCTGCTCGACCTGCCCCGCAAGGAGGCCCGCAGGCGCTCCGACGAGCTCCTGGAGCGCTTCTCCCTCACCGACGCCGCCAAGCGCCCCGCGTCGACGTACTCCGGCGGTATGCGCCGCCGTCTCGACCTCGCCGCCTCCATGATCGGCCACCCGTCCGTCCTGTATCTGGACGAGCCGACCACCGGGCTCGACCCGCGCACCCGCAACGAGGTGTGGAAGGAGGTCAAGCGCATGGTGGCCGACGGCGCGACCGTACTGCTCACCACCCAGTACATGGAGGAGGCCGAACAGCTGGCCTCCGAGCTCACGGTCATCGACCGCGGCAAGGTCATCGCGAACGGCCGGATCGACGACCTGAAGGCACGGGTCGGCGGCCGTACGCTGCGCATCCGCCCGCTGGACCCGCTGGAACTGCGCCCGCTGGCCGCCCTCTTCGACGAGCTGGGCCTCACCGGTCTCGCCTCCTCGGCCGTGGACATCGAGACCGGCACCGTGGTGGTGCCCATCCTCAGCGACGAACAGCTCACCGCCGTGGTCGGCGCGGTCAGCGCGCGCGGCATCACGATCGCCTCCATCTCCACCGAACTGCCCAGTCTGGACGAGGTGTTCCTGTCCCTCACCGGCCACAAGGCCAGTGCCCCGCAGGACCCGGCCCCCGCCGCCGCCCCCGCCTACGAGGAGGTCTCCGCATGAGCACCGCCGTCGCCGAAGCCCCCCTCGCCGCCCAGGGCGACCCGCGTATCTCGCCCCGGGCCCACGCGCGCCACATCGGCGCCCTCGTCCGCCGCAACCTGCTGTGGATCCGCCAGGACCCGGAGTCGATGTTCGACGCCGTCCTGATGCCGGTCGTCTTCACCCTGCTGTTCGTGTACGTCTTCGGCGGCTCCATCGGGCAGTCGCTCGGCGGCGGCCAGGACAGGTACGTGCAGTACGTCGTGCCCGGTCTGATGGCGATGACGGCCATGAACATCGCGACGGCCGTCGGCACCGGCTTCAACCAGGACTTCCAGACCGGTGTCATGGACCGCTTCCGCACCCTGCCGATCGGCCAGGGCTCCGTGCTCTTCGCCAAGATCGTGGTGGAGCTGATGCGGATGCTCGTCGCCACGACGATCCTCCTGGTCGTCGGCGTACTGGTCGGCTTCGACATCACCAACTGGCCGGGCCTGTTCGCCTCGGTGGGACTCTCCGTCCTCTTCGGCTCGGCCCTGATGTGGATCTTCCTGGTCCTCGGCGTGACGATGAAGAACGCGCAGTCGGTACAGGCGATGGGCTTCCTCGTCCTGATGCCCCTGCAGTTCGGTTCGTCGATCTTCTCGCCGACCGGGACCATGCCGGGCTGGCTGCGCGCCTTCACCGACTACAACCCGCTGTCCTCGCTCGCGGACACCACGCGCGGCCTGATGGTGGGCGGCCCGGTCACGCACAGCCTGTGGGTGACCCTCGCCTGGACGGCAGGACTCACCGTGGTCATGGCGCCGATCGCGATCCACAAGTTCCGTACCAAGAGCTGACGTCCACCCGGGTCATGACCGGGACCCCGGCTCGCGTCACACGAGGGCGGCGGCCTCCTCCAGGGAGAGCGCGCCGCCCTCGGCGTACGCGCTCTCGTACGTCCCGTCGTCCAGCAGGGCCCGTACGCCGGCCTCGGCCCGCACCCGCACCTCGTCCTCCATCGGGCCCACGAAGTGGCCCGGCGGCAGCAGCCGGTCGGCCGCGCCGAGCAGCACGGCCGCGTCCCGCACCCGGCGTCCGCCGTCCAGGCCCGTGAGGGCGACGGCGGCGGTGGTCAGATGCGCGGAGGTCATGTGCGGCGCGATGAGCTGCGACAGCGGATCGCCCGCCCGCTCCAGCGCCCTGCGCACCTTCACCAGGGCCGCCTCGTGCAGCCCCTCCAGCGCGTCCAGCCAGGCCTCGATGCCCAGCACGAAGCCGTCGAAGACCACGAAGGTGACGGCCTCGAAGTCCGCGCGCAGCTGCCGCATCTGCTCGCGCGCCTCGGACACCCGGCCGCTGCGGGCCAGCCACATCGACAGGAACAGCCGGGAGGCGGGCATGGCCTCGTTCAGAGTGCCCTCACCCCGGGCCAGCACGTCCCGCAGCATCCGTTCACCGCGCTCGCTCTCGCCGGACTCGATGAGGACGCCGCCGAGCCGGGTGCTGAGCACCGCCGTCTGCGCGTGCGCGCCGAGCCCCTCGGCGTGCTCCATCGCCTGGGCGTAGTCGCGGGCCGCGAGCTGGTAGGCGCCCCGGCGTTCATGGGCCTCGCCGCGCGCCGAGAGCGCCTCGGCCGCGCCCCAGGCGTCGCCGATCCGGGTGAAGATCTCCAGGGCCTCGTCCGCGTCCCGGACCGCGTCGCCCGCCCAGGTGGCCCGGTTGGCCAGGACGTTGGCGCGCATCTGGAGGGCGACGCCGAGCTCCCACGCGTAGCCGAGCTCGCGGCAGGTGCGGACGGTCTCGTCGATGACGGCGCGCATCCGGTCCATGTCCCCCGTCATGATCACGGCGTAGAACCAGAGGTTGCCGGGGCTGCGGCAGGTCTGCGGCAGGCCCGGGCTGTAGGCCCGGCTGATGGCACGCAGTTTCACCTGGGCCTCGGGGGTCTCCCAGGCGCCCATGTCCATGTCCATACAGGCGAGATGGACGAGATGCAGGCCGCGGCGGGCCTCGTCGAGCATCTCGGGGCGCATCGGCGGCGGGGCGTCCGTGCAGCTCTCGGCCAGCGCGGGGACCGGCCGCAGGGGTTCGGCGAAGGGGTCGGGGCCGAGGGCCATGACCTCGGCGGACCAGTGGCGGGCCATCAGGCGCAGGTCACGCATCTGCCAGTACCAGGCCAGCGAGAGGACGAGGCAGAGCGCCTCCTGTTCGTCACCGGTGGCGACGGCACGCTGGAGGGCGGCCCGGAGGTTCTCCGACTCCCGTTCCATCCGCTCGATCGCCGCGCGCTGGCCGGTACCGCGCAGCTGGGGGTCGGTGGTGCGGGCGAGTTCCCGGTAGTACGTGAGGTGGTGGCGCTCGGCGGCGGAGCGCTGCCCGGACTCGTCGAGCCGTTCACCGGCGTACTCGGCGACCGTCTCCAGGAGCCGGTAGCGCATCGCGCCGTCGCCGGAGGGGGCGGCGACGACGAGGGACTTGTCGACGAGCGAGCCGAGCGCCTCCAGGGCCACCGGCCCGCAGACGGCCTCGGCGGCGGCGAGGTCGCAGCCGCCCGCGAACACCGACAGCCGCCGCAGGACGTCCCGTTCGTCCCCGTCGAGCAGGTCCCAGGACCAGTCGACGACGGCCCGCAGGGTCTGCTGGCGCGGCAGCACCGTACGGCTGCCCGAGGTCAGCAGCCGGAACCGGTCGTCGAGCCGGTCGGCGATCTGCCGCGGGGTGAGCATCCGCAGCCGGGCGGCGGCGAGTTCGATGGCGAGCGGCAGGCCGTCCAGCCGGCGGCAGATCTCCGCGGCGGCCTCGGCGGTCCCGGCGTCGGCGTCGATCCGGAAGCCCGGCCGGGCGGAGGCCCCGCGGTCGGCGAACAGCCGCAGCGCGAACGGCTCCGGCAGCGGCTCCACGGGCCGCAGCAACTCCCCCGGTACGCCGAGGGGTTCACGGCTGGTGGCCAGCACGGTCAGCCCCGGGCACCGCTCCAGGAGCTCCTCGGCCAGTCGCGCCGCGGCGTCCACGACGTGCTCGCAGTTGTCGAGGATGAGCAGCATGCTGCGCTTGGAGCAGTACTCGGCGAGCCGGTGCAGGGGGTCGTCGTGCCGGTCGGAGGCGGCCCGCATCTCCTCGGCGCCGGCGCCGCGCAGCACCGTCTCGCGGGCCCCGACGGCGGTGAGTACGGCGTCGGGCACGGCCTTCGGGTCGTCGACCGGCGCGAGTTCGGCCAGCCACACCCCGTCCCGGACCCCGGAGGCGGCGGCCTCCGCCGCCTCCTGCGACAGCCGGGTCTTGCCGGCGCCGCCGGGGCCGAGCAGCGTCACCAGCCGCGCCGAGGCGAGGTCGCCCCGGATGGTGTCGATGTCGGCCTGACGTCCGACGAACGAGGTGAGCCGGGCACGGAGGTTGCCGGGAGGCGCGGACGCGGCGGGGGCACGGGGACCTCCCTGGACCGCGGGAAGGTACGGGGCGGGCGCGGGGGGCTGCCGGGTCGGCGCCGGGGTGCGCGGTGCGGACGCGGTACGGACCTCGGCCGCCGGGGCCCCCGGGGACCGTGCCGGGCCGGCCGGGCGGAGCAGTTCTCCGTGCAGCGCGCGGAGCTCCGGGCCGGGATCGGAGCCCAGCCGGTCGGCCAGCAGCACGCGCAGCGACTCGTAGGCGGCCAGCGCCTCGGCCGGGCGGCCCGCGTCGCGCAGGGCGCGCAGCCGCAGGGCGTGCAGGGGCTCGTCCAGGGGGTGGAGGTCGCACAGGGCGGTGAGTTCGGGCAGGGACTGTTCGGCGTGACCGAGTGCCAGGGCCGCGCCGAGGCGGGCGCGGCGCACGTCGAGGCGGCGGGTCTCCCAGCGGGCCGACTCGGCGGCGCGGTCCGGGAGGTCGGCCAGAGCCGGCCCGTGCCACAGCGCGAGGGCGTCGTCGAGGATCACGGCCGCCTTCGACGGGTCGCCGTCGGCGAGCGCCCGGGCCCCCTCGCCCGCGAGCCGCTCGAAACGGTGCAGGTCGATGTCGTCGGCGGCGGCGACGAGCCGGTAGCCCCCGTCCACCGAGTCCACCACGCCCGCGCCGAGCGCCCGCCGCAGCCTTCCGACCAGCGCCTGCAGCGCGGCGGGCGCGGCGGCGGGCGGGTCGTCGCCCCACACCTCGTCGACCAGGAGGGCGGCGGGCACGGTCCGGCCCGGCCGCAGCGCGAGCACGGTCAGCAGGGCGCGCAGCCGTGCCCCGCCGACCGGGACGGCGGTGCCGTCGGCGCGAAGGGCCTGGGTGGTTCCGAGGATGCGGTAGCGCACGGGGTCCATTGTCTCCGGTGACGTCAGGTGCGGGCGTCGGGTGTGGCGGACCGGGCCCGGAGCGGGGTGCCGGCCCGGGGTGGGACACCGGGCGAGGACCCCGCTTCGGCCCGTTCCGGCGGTCGGGGCGCCGCCGTCCCGTACGGCCATGGCCCCACCCTCTCCGGAACCGAGGACCGATCGCGAGACGTTTTCCGTCCTGGCCCGGTACGGTCGGGCAGGCCCAGCACACGCGTACCAGTCCAGGGAGTCCCATGACCACCGCCGCGTCCCGTCGCAGCGACCGGAGGATCAGCCCCGTCTTCGTCGGGATCGTGGCCGTGATGGCGGTGACGGGCTGGGCGACCTGGACCGGGTTCGCCGAGCAGCCCGGTGTGGCCGTCTTCCTGTTCGTGACCGCGGCCTGGATCGTCTCCCTCTGCCTGCACGAGTACGCGCACGCGCGCACGGCGCTGCACAGCGGTGACATCTCGATCGGCGCGAAGGGCTATCTGACGCTCAACCCGCTGAAGTACACGCACGCGTTGCTGAGCATCGTGCTGCCGGTGATCTTCGTGATCATGGGCGGGATCGGTCTGCCCGGCGGCGCGGTCTTCATCGAGCGGGACCGCATCCAGGGCCGCTGGAAGCACAGCCTGATCTCGGCGGCGGGTCCGCTGACGAACGTGCTGTTCGCGGTGGTGTGCACGGCGCCGTTCTGGCTGCACGCGCTGGACGGCGTGCCGCCCGCCTTCCAGTACGCGCTGGCGTTCCTCGCGCTGCTCCAGGTCACGGCCGCCATCCTGAACTTCCTGCCGGTGCCCGGCCTGGACGGCTACGGCGTGATCGAGCCCTGGCTGTCGTACGGCGTCCGCCGCCAGGTGGAGCCCTTCGCGCCGTTCGGCCTGCTCGCCGTGTTCGCGGTGCTGTGGATCCCGTCGGTGAACACCGTGTTCTTCGACGCGATCTACTCCATCCTGGGCGGCCTCGGCATCGACGACCTGCACCGTTACTGCGGCCAGAACCTCTACCGCTTCTGGGACGGCGTCGACCAGTTCTGCAGCGTCAGCCGGTGACGGAACCGGACCGGCGGCGCAGCCGGCCGCGCCGCGCGTAGTACCAGGTCATGTTGGACGACAGCCCGGCCAGCAGCACCCACACGATCCCCAGCCAGCTGCCCTGGACGAAGGAGACCACGGCCGCGGCGACGGAGAGGACACAGACCGCGAGGGCGTAGAAGGCGAGTCGCCGGGTCGGGTCGGACGAGGGCGAGGCGGACATGGGGGACGGCTCCTGACAGACGGACGGATCGCTGGTGCTGCGGCGTCCAGTGTCCCTCATGTCCGTGTCCCTCATGTCCGTGTCCCCCCTGCCCCGTGCCCCGTGCCCCACGCCCGACCCGGGCCCGTGCGGCCGCCGCGCGTCTACGCGTCCGTCACCCGTACGTCCGCCATCCGTACGGCCGTCGCTTATACGTCCGTCACCCGCAGGCCCGCGTGGGCCTTGTAGCGCCGGTTCACCGAGATCAGGTTCGCGACCAGCGACTCGACCTGGTGGGCGTTGCGCAGGCGGCCCGCGAAGACCCCGCGCATGCCGGGGATGCGGCCGGCGAGCGCCTGCACCAGTTCGACGTCCGCGCGCTCCTCGCCGAGGACCATCACGTCGGTGTCGATCTCCTCGATCTCCGGGTCCTGGAGGAGCACCGCGGAGAGGTGGTGGAAGGCGGCCGTGACCCGCGAGTCCGGCAGCAGGGCCGCGGCCTGCTCGGCGGCGCTGCCCTCCTCCGGCTTCAGGGCGTACGCGCCGTTCTTGTCGAAGCCGAGCGGGTTGACGCAGTCGACGACGAGCTTGCCCGCCAGTTCCTCGCGCAGGGCTTCCAGGGTCTTGCCGTGCCCGTCCCACGGCACGGCGACGATCACGAGGTCGCTGCGGCGGGCGCACTCGGCGTTGTCGGCACCCTCGACGCCGTGCCCCAGTTCCTCCGCGGCGGCCCGCGCCCGCTCCGCGGCACGCGAACCGATGATCACCTTCTGGCCCGCCCTGGCGAGCCGGTAGGCCAGGCCCTTGCCCTGGGGACCGGTGCCGCCGAGCACGCCCACGACGAGCCCGGAGACGTCGGGAAGGTCCCAGGGGTCCTTGGCGGGGGCCTTCTGTGCGCTGTCAGTAGAGGTCATGGGCCGACCTTACGTGCGCGGATCGCGGCTCGGGGGCTGTGGGGGCTCAGGTGAGGGCGGTCACCGGGACGCGCCGGAAGGTGATCGTCTCGTACGGGCCGAAGTCGCCGGTCTCGTAGAGGAGTCCCACGGTCTCCGCGTCGACGCGGACCAGATCGCAGTACGCGGCGGGCAGTCCGTCGACCGTGTGCACGGGCCGCCAGGTGGTGCCGCCGTCGGCGGAGGCGCGGACCGTCATCAGGGCGCGGGCGGCGGGGTCGGCGGGTCCCGCGTACAGGAGCAGATCGGGATCGCGGAGCTGGAGGACGCTGCCCTGGACCACCGGGGTGACGAGCCCCGCCTGCGGACGGAAGGGTTTCAGCAGGGTCCGGCCGCCGTCCGCGGAGTGCGCGTCGGCGCGGCAGCCGGGCGACGGGGAGTCGTTGCGGGTGTTGAAGTAGACGCGACCGTCGGGGAGTTCGGCGGCGGTGGTCTCGTTCGCGTTGACGTATCCGTCGGTGTTCTCGTCGAGGTAGCCGAGGTACCAGCTCGCGCCGCGGTCGTCGCTGAGGAGGCAGTGCCCGCTGTTGTACCTCGCCTCCGTGCCGTTGTCGGTGCCGACGGGCGGCAGGGTGTGGTTGCCGGGCACGACCACGCGGCCGGTGGTGAGCTGGATCGCGTGCCCCGGCGTGGTCGCGTACCACCGCCATCCCGCTCTCTTCACCTGCGCGGTGATCTCCCGCGGCGCGGACCAGGTGAGGCCGTCGTCGTCGCTGTACTGCACCCACACGCGACGGCCGTCGGCGGCGCTCACCCTGCCCCGCAGGATGGCGTCCTCGGTGGCGGTGGCCGCGGCACGGACGTGCACGAGCAGGACGCGGCCGGTGTCGAGGACGACGGGGGCGGGGTTGCCGGCGAGGTCGGCCCCGTTCTCGGCCACGGCCTGCGGCGCACCCCAGGTGCGGCCGCCGTCCGTCGACCGTTTCAGGACGATGGCGATGCGGCCGTGGTCCTGGGCGGAGTCGGTCCGGCCCTCGCAGAAGGCGAGCAGGGTGCCCGCGTGGGTGACGACGAGGGCGGGGATCCGGAAACTCGCCCGGCCCTCGCTCCCCGCGCGGAAGGGGACGCTGGTCACTGTGTTCGGTTCGGTCATGGGCGGGCTCTGCCCCACTTGGGCGAATTCATGGTGAACTCCGCCTGACGAGTCGTCGGTTGCGGCAGGATGCGTGCGCATGGATGCCGTACGGGTCGCGTTGCTGCGCGAGGTCCTGGCCGGGACGGAGTGGCCGGGGGCCACCCGGCGGTTCGCGGGGGCCCTGCGCGGCTCGGTGGTGTCGTACGGGGGCGGGCTGCTGCTCGTGGGCACGGCGGAGTACGAGCCGTGGCACCTGGCCGCGCACCTGGTGGACGAGGCCGCCTGGTCGGGCACGCCGGAGCTGTCGCCGACGCTGGTGCGGCACGGGGCGCGGGCCTCGGACCCGGCCCATCTGGCCGTGGGTCTCGGCCGCGTCGAGGCCGCGCGCCGCGGGGAGACCCTGCTCGTGGTGGCGCCGTCCGCTCCCGGGGCGCCGCTCCTGGAGCGGGTCCACGACGCCCGGCGGGCCGGCGCGACCGTGCTCGCGCTCGACGCCGGTGACCGTGAACTGGGCGCGATGGCGCACGAGGCCCTGACCGTGCCGCCGGAGCACGAGCTCGACCTCGACACCGTCCAGCACCTCGTCAGTGCGGCGGCCGGGGAGAACACCCTGCCCTCGCAGCGGGGGCGCCGCCGTCTGCGCGACCGGCTCTCCCGGCTCGCGGACCAGCTGACGGCGCCGCCCGCGGCACGGTGGTAGGCGCCTCACCGCCCCCCCCAGCGCCCCGCCGACCCGGCACGCCGCCACCCCACCGCCCCAGCACGCCACCACTCCGCCGAGCCGCCCGGACCTGCCCACGTACCGGCCTCGTCCGCGCGGAAAAGCGGTTGCCGCCCGGGGAGGACGCCGTTCAGCATGACCCCACGTGACCGAAGAAGCCCCCGCGCCCCCGGCCCCGCCGACCCGGGTCGTACCACCCCGTGACGACGTCTCCCCCCGCTCCCCCGACTCGCCGGACACGCGGGCCGACCACGCCTCGCCCGGCGCACCGGCCCCGCGTGCGCGGTCGCTGCTCCCCGATCTCGCGCCCTGGCGGGCGTCCGCCGACTTCCGGCGGCTGTGGCTGTCCGGGCTGATCACCCACTTCGGCAGTTCGCTGACCCTTGTCGCGCTGCCGGTGCAGATGAAGGTGCTGACCGGGTCCGCGGTCGCCGTGGGCGCGATCGGCGCCGTGGAACTCGTCCCGCTGATCGTGTTCGGACTGTACGGCGGGGCGCTGGCCGACGCCCTGGACAAGCGGAATTTGATCGTCCGAACGGAGGCCGGACAGGGGCTGCTCTGCGCGGGGCTGCTGGTCGACGCGCTGATGCCGACTCCCGCGGTGTGGCCGCTGTACGCGGTCGCCGCGCTCTCCTCCGCTCTCGGAGCGGTGCAGCGTCCCGCGCTGGACTCGCTGGTGCCGCGGATCGTGGCGCACGAGCACCTGCCGGCCGCGGCCTCGCTGAACTCGCTGCGCTGGTCGGTCGGCGGGGTCGCGGGGCCCGCGCTCGCCGGGGTCGTGGTGGCCTACGCCGGGCTCGGCTGGGCGTACGCCGTGGACCTGGCGACCTTCGTGGTCTCGGTGGCCCTGGTCCTCGGGCTCGGGGCGTCACCGGCCGCGCACGAGGCCGCGCGGCCGTCGCTGAGGTCCATCGCGGAGGGCGCGCGGTACGCGTGGAACCGCAAGGAGCTCCTCGGCACGTACGCGATCGACCTGGCGGCGATGTTCTTCGCGATGCCGCTCGCCGTGCTGCCGTTCCTGGCGGACGAGCTCGACGCCGAGTGGTCGCTGGGGCTGATGTACGCGGCGCTGCCCGCCGGGGCGCTGCTGGTGACGCTGACCAGTGGATGGACCTCCCGCGTCCACCGGCACGGGCGGATGGTGGCCCTCGCGGCGGCCTGCTGGGGGCTGGCCATGGTGGGGGCCGGGGCCGTCCACGACGTGGGGCTGGTGCTGCTGTTCCTCGTCCTCGCCGGGAGTTTCGACATGGTCAGCGGGATCTTCCGGGGCGCGATGTGGGACCAGACGATCCCGGACGAGCTGCGCGGCCGGCTGGCCGGGATCGAGCTGCTGTCGTACTCCGTCGGACCCCAGCTGGGGCAGGTGCGGGCCGGTGGGATGGCCGCCTGGACGAGTGTGCGCACCTCGGTCTGGGCCGGGGGTGTGATCTGCGTGGGAGCGGTGGGACTGCTGGGGCTCTGCCTGCCGGGGCTGATGAGGTACGACGTACGGACGAACGAGCACGCCGTACGGATGCGCTCCGCCCGGGGACGGGCCGTGCCCTCCCACCCGCACCCCTGAGGCCGCCCGCCCCGGTGGGGGCCGCGACGGGGAGAGGGGCGAGGGGCCTCGGACGGGGACGAGGCCGTCCCCTGGGGACGCCGGACGGGGGCGGTGCCCCTCGGCCCTGGCCGACGTCGAGTCCGTCCTCGTAGCCGATGCCGCCGTGGACCGGCCGGAGTGTCGCGTCCCGTCCGTGCGGTCACCGGCGCAATGCGCCCGGGCGGCGCCCCGAACGGCCGTCCCGCCGGAGGGCCGCGCCCGGGGCCCGGCTGGGGTCAGTCGTCGTCCGGATTCCGGTCCTGGGCGTCGTGCCACTTGGGGTCCGTCTCCCACTCCAGGTTGCGTTCCTGGGCGGTCTCCATGGCGTGTTCGGCCTCCGCACGGGTGGTGTACGGGCCGAAACGGTCCTTGGCGGGGCAGTCCGGCCCCTCCTCGACCTTCTGGTGGACGAGGCAGTAGTACCACTCGCCGGGCTTCCCGACGGTCCGCTTCTTGAAGAGGGCCATGACCTGCTCCTTTCGCCACGGACATAGTGCCCCCATGCCCGCTGGTTAGACTCGCTGGCATGTCTGGCCAGTCGCTGCTCGTACCAGGAGAGCTCTCTCCCACCCGTCCCGTCCCGGGAAACATCAGGCGTCCCGAGTATGTGGGCAAGCCCGCCCCGACGCCGTACACCGGTCCGGAGGTGCAGAACGCCGAGACGGTCGAGGCGATGCGGATCGCCGGCCGGATCGCCGCGCAGGCGATGGCGGAGGCCGCCAAGCTGATCGCGCCCGGCGTCACCACGGACGAGCTGGACCGCGTCGCGCACGCGTACATGTGCGATCACGGCGCCTACCCCTCGACCCTCGGCTACCGCGGTTTCCCCAAGTCGCTGTGCACCTCCCTCAACGAGGTGATCTGTCACGGCATCCCCGACTCCACGGTCCTGCGGGACGGCGACATCATCAACCTCGACGTGACGGCGTACATCGGCGGGGTGCACGGCGACAACAACGCGACGTACCTGGTCGGCGACGTGGACGAGGAGTCGAGGCTGCTGGTCGAGCGGACCCGGGAGTCCCTCGACCGCGCGATCAAGGCGGTCAGGCCCGGCCGTCAGATCAACGTCATCGGCCGCGTCATCGAGTCGTACGCCAAGCGCTTCGGGTACGGGGTCGTGCGGGACTTCACGGGACACGGGATCAACTCCTCGTTCCACTCCGGACTGATCGTTCCGCACTACGACAGCCCGCACGCCACGACCGTCATCCAGCCCGGGATGACCTTCACCATCGAGCCGATGCTCACGCTCGGCACGCACGAGTACGACCTGTGGGACGACGGCTGGACGGTCGTGACGAAGGACCGCAGGCGGACGGCCCAGTTCGAGCACACCCTGGTGGTGACGGACACCGGCGCGGAGATCCTGACCCTGCCGTAGTCCCGCCCGCTCCCGGCTCCGCCGCCGGGTCCTCTCCGTCGAAGCCCGCCCCGTCCTGCCGGACGGGGCGGGCTTTCGTGTGCGCGGCGCCGCCGGCCTCACCAGGGAGGTCGACGCGGATCCGGGGTACGGTTTTACCGACAGCCTGTCGGAAACCTTGCCGACAGGGAGTCGACAACGACGTTGACTTAGGTAAGGCTAACCATACAAACTCCGAGTGGTTCTCGTTCCCTCGGCCCCGGAGGTCCCATGGACCCGTTCTCCACGCTCATCCGCACCGCCTCCCACGAGCAGCACACGGAGGCGGAGACCTCGACGTTCATGAGTGACCTGCTCGGCGGCAGGCTCGGGGTCGACGCGTACGCGCGCTACACCGAGCAGCTGTGGTTCGTGTACGAGGCCCTGGAGGCGCACGCCGGGACCCTGGCCGCCGACCCGGTCGCCGGGCCCTTCATCCAGCCGGGCCTGCTGCGCCGTGCCGCGCTGGAGCGGGACCTGACGCATCTGCGGGGCGCCGGCTGGCGCTCGACGCTCACCGCGCTCCCGGCGACCGAGACGTACGCGGCGCGGGTCGCGGAATGCGCCCGCGCGTGGCCGGGCGGCTACGTCGCCCACCACTACACCCGCTACCTCGGCGACCTCTCCGGCGGCCAGATCATCCGTGACAGGGCCGAGCGCACCTGGGGCTTCGCCCGGAAGGGCGACGGGGTCCGCTTCTACGTCTTCGAGGACATCGCCAACCCGGCCGCGTTCAAGCGCGGTTACCGCGAACTCCTGGACGCGGTCCCCGCGGACGACCTGGAGCGGCAGCGGATCATCGCGGAGTGCAAGCGGGCGTTCGCGTTGAACACGGCGGTGTTCGGCGCGCTGGACGAGGAGTTCCGGCTGAGCGCCTGACCCCCCGAGCCGTACGGACCCGCCCACGGGTCACCGGGCGGGTCCGCGGCGCGCCGGGCCGGTCGTGTCGTGTCAGCGCTCCAGGAACACCCGGCCGCCGACCTCCACCCATCCCTCCGGCTGCGGCGCGGTGAGGATCTGGGAGCCCCCGCCCTGGACGATGTTGAGCGCGCGGCCGAGCCGGGCCGTCAGCAGGAGGGCCGCCGCCCCGGTCGCCTCGTCCTCCTCGATGCCGTCGTCGCGGCCGGGGAAGGCGCGGGCGCGCACCCGGCCGGCGGACTCGTCCTCCCAGGCCCAGGCGTAGATCCACTCGCCCCGTGGCGGGACGGGGAGGGCCTCCACCTCGGCCGCCGACGCGTACCGGCGCAGGGTGCGGGGCGGCGCCCATTCGGGCCGCGCCTCGATCCAGCTGAACTCGCCGTCCAGCCGGACCCCCACCACTCCGGCGGGCGTGACCAGTTCGGGTACGTCGAGCAGCCATCCCACCCCGACGCAGGGATGCCCGGCGAAGGGCAGGCGCAGGGTCGGGGTGTAGATGTGGGGGCGCCCCCGCGCGGGGGGCGGGGCGGGGACCGGGCCGGGGGGGCCCGCGGTTGGGCGCGCGCGCGGGCGGGGGCCGGGGGGCGGGCGCGCCC
>NZ_JBHWEL010000002.1:244967-254416 GCF_042734135.1 Streptomyces sp. NPDC059668
GCGCCGGGGTGGGCCGGGCTCGGGCCGGGGGCGGGGGGGGGGTTTCTAGGGCGCCCCCCCCGCGGGGGGGGCGGCCCACGAAGACGGTCTCGCTGAAACCGAGTTTGGCCGCGAGGGCCTGACGGTCCTCGGGGTCCGGCAGCACCGACCCCTCACGCACGACACCGAGTTCGTTGCCGTAGCCGCCGTCGGGTCCGCAGAACACCCGCAGCACGTCGTAATCAGTCACGCGGGCATTGAACATCATACGAACCGCGACCGCCTGCCGACCGGGAGCGGACCCGGCGGGCTCACCGCCGCGGCCGTCAGCGCCTCCGGGATCGTCGCCTTCGTCGGGCTCGTCGTGCCGCATCCGCCGCGGAGGGCGGCGGGGCCGGGACACCGGTTCCTCATCCCGGGCAGCGCCCTGGGCGGCCCGGTGGTGCTGCTGGGCGCCGACCTCGCGGCCCGGACGGTCGCCCGGCCCGCCGAACTCCCGCTCGGTGTGCTCACCGCCCCGCTCGGCAGCCCGTTCTTCTTCTGGCTGTTGCGCAGGACCCGTCGCGGACCGGGAGGTCGGGCATGAGGTTCCCGCGTACGGCGCGCCCCGCGCCCCCCGCCCCGGCCGCCGCCGGGGACGTCCTCGCCGAGGCCGAGGGGCTCCATGTCCGCCTCGGCGCCCGGGAGGTGCCGCGCGGGGTGCACGTCACCGCCCGCGCGGGCGACGTCCTCGCCCCGGCCGGCCCCAACGGGGCGGGGAAGTCGACCCTGCGCGCCGGCGCGGGGGTCGTACGGGTCCACGGGCGCCCGGCAGCGGAGTGGACGGCGCCCGAACTCGCCCTGCGCCGGGCCGTGGGGGTCACCAGGACGGCACCGGTCCGCGGGCGCGCGAGCGCCTCGACCGGCTGGCGGTAGACGTCACTCAGCAACCGGCCGGTGCACACCTCGGCCGGCGGGCCGGCGGCCGCGACACGGCCGGCGCTCAGCACCACCACCACGGCGCCCGCCCAGGGCGCGAGGCCCATCCGTACGGCCTCCTCGACCGTGAACGGGAAGGAGAGCGCCGTGGACTGGGGCCCGCCCGACCCTTGACCGTCCCTTGACCCCACTGTGACATCTGCTTTGAGCCACCGTGATCCGGCCGTGTCCGTGTGCCGAGCGTGAGAGCTGAATCACTGGACGCGCGGGTATCACTGAGGTATGCCTCAGGTAAGTTAGGCCAGCCTCACCATACGGGCGCGGTTCCCGCCGCGTCGTTCGTCCCTCGTTCTCCTGGAGCCTGAATGCGAGCCGTCCGACTCTCAGTTGTCACCGCCGCCGCCACCGCGGCTGCTCTGGCCGCCGTCACGGGCTGCACCGAGAAGAGTGAAGCCGGGGACGGCGACGCGATCCAGGTGACCGCCGCCGACTCGAAGTGCACCACCTCGACGAAGTCGGTCCCGGCCGGTCAGGTCACGCTGAAGATAGAGAACAAGGGCTCGCAGGCCACCGAGGTCGAGATCCTCTTCCCGGA
Source organism: Streptomyces sp. NPDC059668 (assembly GCF_042734135.1). Classification (NCBI taxonomy): domain Bacteria; kingdom Bacillati; phylum Actinomycetota; class Actinomycetes; order Kitasatosporales; family Streptomycetaceae; genus Streptomyces; species Streptomyces sp. NPDC059668. Next base: position 246,460 of record NZ_JBHWEL010000002.1, read on the forward strand.
CGACCGGATCGTCTCCGAGAAGGAGAACATCGGCCCGGGCACCAAGTACACGCTGACCGCCGAGGTCAAGGCCGGCTCGTACCAGATCGCCTGCCGCCCCGGCATGAAGGGCCTCGGCGTCCGCCAGAAGCTCGCGGTCACCGGCGGCAAGGTCGCCAAGCGCGACCCGCGCCTGGACAAGGCCGTCGCCGCCTACCGCGAGTACGCGCAGGAGCAGGCCGACGCGACGATCCCGAAGGTGCAGACGTTCGCCGACGCCGTCAAGGCCGGGAACATCGAGGCCGCCAAGGAGGCCTTCGCCGCCTCCCGCGTGGGCTGGGAGAGCACCGAGCCGATCGCCGAGTCCTTCGGCGACATCGACCCCAAGACCGACACCCGCGCCGACGGCCTGGAGAAGGGCCAGAAGTGGACCGGCTGGCACGCGCTGGAGAAGTCCCTCTGGGCGGACAAGAAGATCGGCGCCGAGCAGAAGACCCTCGCCGACCAGCTGGTCACCGACCTGAAGGACTGGCAGAAGCGGGTCGGCAAGGCCGAGATCACCCCGACCTCCATGGCCAACGGTGCCAAGGAGCTGCTCGACGAGGTCGCCACCGGCAAGGTCACCGGCGAGGAGGACCGCTACTCGCACACCGACCTCAGTGACTTCAAGGGCAACGTCGACGGTGCGCAGAAGTCGTACGAGCTGCTCAAGCCGGTCGCGCAGGAGAACGACAAGGCGCTGACCACCGAGCTCGACAAGCAGTTCACGGCGCTGAACACGCTGCTCGACAAGTACCGCTCGAACGATCCGAAGGACAAGGCGCAGAACGGCTTCGTGTCGTACGACAAGGTCACCAAGGACCAGCGCAAGGAGCTCTCGGACGCGGTCAACGCGCTCGCCGAGCCCCTCTCCAAGCTCGCCGCGGCCGTGGTCAAGTAAGCGAGGCGATCGTGACGACCGACAGGACCGAATCCACCGACGGGCCCGCGCCGTCGCGGCGTTCACTGATCGGCTGGGGCGGTGCCGGGCTCGCGCTCGGTGCCGCCGCGGCCGGGGGCGCCGTGGCGATGACCCGTACCGGGAACGACGTGGACCCGGCGGGCGCCGAGACCGGCGCCGCAGTCGCCTTCCACGGCACGCACCAGGCGGGCATCGCCACGCCGGTGCAGGACCGGCTGCACTTCGCCGCGTTCGACGTGAAGACCGACGACCGCGCCGAGTTCACGCAGATGCTGAAGGACTGGACGGCGGCCGCCCGCCGTATGACCGGCGGCCACCCGGTCGGCGAGGGCGCCTACGGCGGCCTGGCCGAGGCGCCGCCGGACGACACCGGCGAGGCGCTGGGCCTCAAGCCGACCCGGCTCACCCTGACCATCGGCTTCGGGCCGTCGCTCTTCGAGAAGTTCGGCCTGGCGCAGCAGCGCCCGGAGGCACTCGTCGACCTGCCGAAGTTCCCGGGCGACAACCTGGAGGCGACGCGCAGCAACGGCGACCTGTGCATCCAGGCCTGCGCGGACGATCCGCAGGTCGCGGTGCACGCGATCCGCAACCTGGCCCGGATCGGTTTCGGCAAGGTCGCCATCCGGTGGTCGCAGCTCGGCTTCGGCAAGACCTCGTCGACGACGCCGGACGCGCAGACCCCCCGCAACCTGATGGGCTTCAAGGACGGCACCCGCAACATCGCGGGCACCGAGCCGGAGCGGCTGAAGAAGTTCGTGTGGGTCGGCGAGGGCGACGGCCCGGCCTGGATGACCGGTGGCTCGTACCTCGTGGCGCGCCGCATCCGGATGAACATCGAGACCTGGGACCGGACTTCGCTGCAGGAGCAGGAGGACGTGTTCGGCCGGGACAAGGGCGAGGGCGCTCCGGTCGGCAAGGCGAAGGAGCGCGACGAGCCGTTCCTGAAGGCGATGAAGCCGGACGCGCACGTCCGGCTCGCGCATCCCGAGTCCAACGACGGGATCACGCTGCTGCGCCGCGGCTACTCCTTCACGGACGGCACCGACGGTCTGGGCCGGCTGGAGGCGGGGCTGTTCTTCCTCGCCTACCAGCGTGACGTGCGCAAGGGGTTCATCCCCGTGCAGCGCCGGCTCTCGCGCTCCGACGCGCTCAACGAGTACATCCAGCACGTGAGTTCGGCGGTCTTCGCCGTCCCGCCCGGCGTCCGCGACAAGGACGACTGGTGGGGGCGCACGCTGTTCTCCAGGGAGGCGTAGCCGTGTTCGGCAACTATCTGATCGGCCTGCGTGAGGGGCTGGAGGCCAGCCTCGTCGTCTGCATCCTCATCGCCTACCTGGTGAAGACGGGTCGCAGGGACGCCCTGCGGCCCATCTGGACCGGTATCGCCGTCGCCGTCCTGCTGGCGCTCGGCTTCGGCTGCGCGCTCGAATTCGGCTCCCAGGAGATGACGTTCGAGGCGCAGGAGGCGCTCGGCGGTTCGCTGTCGATCATCGCGGTGGGCCTGGTGACCTGGATGGTCTTCTGGATGCGGCGCACCGCCCGGCATCTGAGGTCCGAACTGCACGGAAAGCTGGACGCCGCGCTGGCGATGGGGACCGGCGCGCTGGTCGCGACCGCGTTCCTGGCGGTCGGCCGGGAGGGCCTGGAGACCGCGCTGTTCGTGTGGGCGTCGGTGCACGCGGCGAGCGACGGCACGCCGCGCCCGCTGATCGGTGTCGCCCTGGGCCTGGCGACCGCGGTGTTCCTCGGCTGGCTCTTCTACCGGGGCGCCCTGCGCATCAACCTCGCCAAGTTCTTCACCTGGACCGGCGGCATGCTGGTCGTGGTCGCCGCGGGCGTGATCGCCTACGGCGTGCACGACCTGCAGGAGGCCGACTGGATCCCCGGACTGCGGAACCTGGCCTTCGACATCAGCGGCACGATCCCGCCGGACAGCTGGTACGGCACCCTCCTCAAGGGCGTCTTCAACTTCCAGCCCGATCCGACCGTCCTTCAGATCACGGTGTGGGCGCTCTACTTGGTCCCGACCCTCGCGATCTTCCTCGCCCCGGTAGGGTTCGCCTCCGGGAAGGGGAAGGTGAAGGTACCTGATGAGCAGGGATCGCAGGGGTCGCAGCCCTCGAAGACTTCTTAGCCTTGCGCGGGCGGCGCTGCGCCGTCCCGGACCTGGTGGTCACCACCGTCTCGCCCTGGCGACGGGCGCGGTGACCGTCCTGTCCGTGACGGCGAGCGGCTGCGTGGTGGTGCACGGGGAGCGGGAGGTCGTCCCGACGGCCACGCGGGGCGAGGCCGCCCGCGCCCTCGCCGACTTCACCACCGCGTACAACAAGGCGGACAAGGCCAACGACCGTTCGCTGGACGCGGACCGCGTCACGGGCGCCCTCGGGGCCATCGACGGCGCGAAGCTGAGGGCCGGCCGGCAGAACAACCCGGCCGGCAACCCGGGGTACTCGCCACTGGAGTTCAGCGACGCGAAGTTCGCCATCCCCGCGAAGGCGGGCTGGCCGCGCTGGTTCGTCGCGGACACCGCGGCCAACAAGGGTCTGGCGGGCAGCCGTTGGCTCCTCGTCTTCACCCGCGGTAGCGCGGACGACGTGTGGCAGGCCTCGTACCTCACCGTGCTGGCCGGCGCCGACGTGCCGAAGTTCCAGCAGGACAAGGACGGTTGGGCGCAGCCCGTCACGGCGGACGACGCGGCTCTGGCCGTCGGTCCGGAGAAGCTGAGCCAGGCCTACGCGACGTATCTGAAGAGCGGCGGCGAGACGTTCGCACCGGGCGTCCACACCTCGCAGTGGCGGGCCCTGCGCGGCCGGAACGCCAGCAGGCCCGGTCTCGCCCGGCAGTACATCGACGAGCCGCTGACATCGGGCGACTACGCCCCGGTCGGGCTGCGCACCGCGGACGGCGGGGCGCTGGTCTTCTTCACCACACAGCGCTACGAGAAGCAGACCGCCGCGCGGGGCACCGACCTTCCCGCGCAGAACGCGGACGTCAAGGCTCTGACGACCGGTGACGTCAAGCAGTCCCTCACCCTGGGGTTCGTCTCCAACCAGGCGGCCCTGGACCCGGCGAAGGGTGCTCAGGACCAGCGGGTGACGGTACTGGGCCGGGTCGAGGGGCTGACGGCGGCGAAGGGCGGCTGACGGCTCGGCCCGTGACACCCGCCGGGGCGGCCTCGGCGGGTCCGGTCGCCGCGGGTCGGGTCGCCGCGGGTCCCGCCCTGGTGGGTCCGGTCGCGGCGGGCCTGGCCCCGACGGCTAGCCGCGGTGCGGCCAGGCGGCCAGCTGGTCGGACTCGTTCTCCCCCGCGTAACGGGCGCAGGCGTCCGTCAGGGCCTCCAGCAGGCTCAGCGGGTCCGGGAGCGGGTGCTCGGGGCCGCGCAGCCAGTCGACGGTCAGATCACCGGGGAGCTGGGCCGGCGGGACGAGGACGTAGGAACCACGGCAGTGCCAGCGCAGGCCGGGGTGTTCGTCCGTCGTCTCGGGGTGCGAGTCCAGCTCGCAGGGCCACCACTCGTCCTCGTCCTCGGGCGTACCGCGGGTGAGCGTGAAGAAGAACATACGTCCGTCACCGCTCTCGGCGACGGGTCCGACCTCGACGCCGGCGGCGAGCAGCCGCTCCAGGGCCTCGCGGCCCGCGTCGACCGGCACGTCGAGCACGTCGTGCACCATGCCGGTGGCGGTGATGAAGTTGGCCTGCGGCTGGTGCCGTACCCATCGCTCGATCTGGGCGCGGTCGGTCGTGGACTGGGTCTGCCAGGCGAAGGACACGGGATGGCGCGCGGGGGTGGGGCAGCCGACGCGGTCACAGGAACACCGGTAGCCGGAGGGGTACGCGGCCTGCGCGAGCGGCAGCCCGGCGGCGGCAACGGCGAGCAACAGGCGCTCACGCCCGCCGTCGTCGGCGATCTCCTTGGGACGGCGACCACGCAGCCACTGGGAGATCCTGCCCTGCGCGCCGGAGCGGCGGCCGAACTCTGCGCTCATCGATCTCCTCGCCTAGCAGTGGTGCCGACAGCGGTCGGGCCGTTGCGGTCGTCCCCCGGACGCCTTCGCGACAGCGTCCGGCAATCCCATGGTCCCACCATCCTGCGCCCCGGGTGGACAGAGCTCGCATCCGGGGTGGGTGGGACCAGAGCCCCACGAGCCGGAATCAGACGGGATCGACCACTTCAGTGCGATTCATCCCCGGGGAACGAGTCCGTACAGGGCGTAGTCGACCAGGGTGTCCGTGTACGCGTACGAAATCGGGCCGGTGCGCTGGAGCCAGCGCTGGGCCAGCGGGGAGACGAAGAGCTCCAGAGCGATCCGGGGATCGAGGTCGGGGCGCAGACCGCCCGCATCCTGGGCGGACCTGAGCCGCTTCACGTAGAGCTGGAGCTGGGGTTCGAGGAGCTTGGTGACGAACTCGACGCCGAGCGGTTCGTTCACCAGGCCTTCGGCGGCCAGGGCGCGCGAGGGGATCTCGAAGGCGGGGTTCAGCAGCTCGTCGACGGTGGCACGCAGGACCTGTTTGAGGTCGGCGGCGAGGTCGCCGGTGTCCGGGATCTCGTACGACTCCTGTCCCGCCTCCCGGGCGGCGCGCTCCGCCAGGTCCATGAAGGCGTCCAGGAGCACCGCGGCCTTCGAGGGCCACCACCGGTAGATCGTCTGCTTGCCGACTCCGGCGCGGGCGGCGACGCCCTCGATCGTGGTCCGGGGGTAGCCGACCTCACCGACGAGGGCGAGGGCCGCGTCGAAGATCGCGCGGCGGGACTTCTCGCTGCGGCGGGAGGAGTCGGGGGCGGACCGGCCGGCGGGCGGGACGGGCTGGGGAGACGTCGGGGCCATGGGGCGAACCTAACAGGTCGGCAAGACGGGACGTCTCGCCGCCGTTCGGCCCGGCGGGCGGGGGCTCGCCGCGGGACCACCCGTTCGGCCCGGCGGGTGGGGGCTCGCCGCGGGACCACCCGTTCGCCACCGAGCCGGACGGTGCCTCTCGGCGCACCATGGGCATCATCCGCCCCGCGGCACGTGAGGAGCCCTCCTTGCACCCTCTGCGCAGCGCCACACCCCGGCGCTATCTGATGTGCGCGCCCGAGCACTTCGGCGTCACCTACACCATCAACCCCTGGATGGACCCGGCCAAACCGGTCGACGTGGCGCTCGCCGTCGCCCAGTGGGAGGACCTGCGGGACCGCTACCGCGCGCTGGGCCACACCGTCGAGGAGCTCGTCCCGCGCCCGGGCCTGCCGGACATGGTGTTCGCCGCGAACGGGGCGCCGGTCGTGGACGGCCGGGTGCTCGGCGCGCGGTTCGCGCACCGGGAGCGGGAGGCGGAGGCGGCGGCGCACCTGGAGTGGTTCCGCGCCCAGGGCTTCCCGCACGTCCGCGAGCCGGTGCACATCAACGAGGGCGAGGGCGACTTCGCGGTCACCGCCTCGTACCTGCTCGCCGGGCGCGGCTTCCGGGCGAGCCCGCTCTCGCACGGCGAGGCCCAGGAGTTCTTCGGCCGCCCGGTGCTCGGGCTCGACCTGGTCGATCCCCGTTACTACCACCTGGACACGGCGCTCACCGTCCTCGACGACACGACGGACGAGATCATGTACTACCCGCCGGCGTTCTCCCCCGGCAGCCGCGAGGTGCTGCGCCGGCTGTTCCCCGACGCGTTGACCGCCGACGACGAGGACGCCGCCGCGTTCGGTCTGAACGGGGTCTCGGACGGCCTGCACGTGCTGCTGCCGCAGGCCGCGACCGGGCTCTTCGAGCCGCTCCGTGACCGGGGGTTCGAGCCCCTCGGCATCGATCTGAGCGAACTGCTCAAGGGCGGCGGCAGCGTGAAGTGCTGCACGCAGGAACTGAGGTGAGGTCGTGGAGCGAGGGACCGGGCGGCCGTGGAGACACCGGGTGTCAGTCCTCCTCGGCCGGGGGCGGCCAGGCGTCGCCCCAGTCCGCGTCCCGGGCCGCGCGGTAGAGCGGTCCGTGCCGTTTGGTCACCGTCTCACGGTGCAGGGACTCGTCCGGGCCGCACAGGTCCAGCAGCACCTGCCCCTTGCGGATCTGCGGCTTGCGCACCACGCGGGACGAGGCGGGGTCCGCCGGGAGCCGGGTGGCGGCGACGTAGCTGAACTTCTCGTCCTCGTACGCCAGGGAGCCGCCCTTGACCTGGCGGTGGAGGGAGGACCGGCTGACCCGGGCGGAGAAGTGGCACCAGTCCTCGCCGGGCACGATGGGGCAGGCCGCGCTGTGCGGGCAGGGCGCGGCGACGCGGAACCCGGCGTCGATCAGGCGGTCGCGGGCCTCGATCACCCGGGCGTATCCGTCGGGCGTGCCCGGCTCGATGATCACGACGGTCCCGGCCGCGGCGGCGGCGGCCGTCACGACGGAGGCGCGGTCGGCGGCGGTGAGCTCGCCGAGGACGTAGGAGACCGTCACGAGATCGGTGCTCTCGAGAGTGAGCGCCGCCCCGATGCGGGTGCGGTGCCACCGCGCGGGAGTCAGCTCCGGGTTCGTGGCGGCGATCTCGCGGCCCAGCGCGAGCGCGGGCTCGGCCCAGTCGAGCACGGTCACGGGGCGGGCGCCCGGCCAGGTCGCGTTCACCGCCCAGGTCGCGGCGCCCGTGCCGCCGCCGACGTCCACGTGGCTCGCCGGCGCCCAGTGCGGCACCGTGTCCGCGAACGCCTCCAGCGCGGCACGCACCGCCTCGAACGTCGCGGGCATCCGGTAGGCGGCGTACGCGACCACGTCCGAGCGGTCGCGGAGGATCGGCGCGTGGGTCGGGGTGGTCCCCCGGTAGTTCACGATCAGCCGTTCGACGGCCTGGGCGGCGGCCTTCGGCGGCAGCCCGTCGAGCAGGTCCGCGAGGGCGGTGCGGAGGGTGTCGGCGGCGGTCACGCGGTGATTCTACGGGGGTGGAGCGACCCGCCCGTATTCTCGCCCCCGCCGCCCCTACCCGTCCCATCCCGTTCCTGGGGGCTCCGCCCCCAGACCCCCGTCCGGCCTTAAGGGCCTTGTCCTCAAACGCCGGACGGGCTGGGTA
>NZ_JBHWEL010000003.1:0-5531 GCF_042734135.1 Streptomyces sp. NPDC059668
CGGTGGTTCCAGACCCGGCTGGGCGCGGGCACGACCACGTACGGAAGGGTCTCGGCGCTCAGGTAGCGCCCGTCCGTCTGCCGGTAGGCGGTGGCCGCGGCGAAGAGCGGATCGGTCCGGCGGTTGCACACGGTCCCGGGACGCCCGTCGCAGTCGATGTCCATGTCGGCCTTCCAGAAGACGACGCCCCGCGCCCCGCAGACGGGGATCTCGGCGCGGGTTCCTTCGTCGGTGCGGTAGCGCCCCTTCGACACCGGGACGCAGTCACGCACCTTCGCGAGGAGGTCGGCGGCCCGCACGGTTCCCTCCCCCGCCTCGGGCGCGGTGGGGTCCGGGTCGGCGGCGGCGCACATCGCGGGAAGGAGCACGGCGACGCCGGCCGCGGCGAGCGTGAGCGACCGGACACGCAGGGCACGCACGATGAAGGACCCTCTCCCGGGAGACGTCGACGGGTTTTCACCAAATCTGGTGCGCGTACGACACCGCGTCCACCTGGGAGGGCCGGAAGGAGCACGGCGGACCGGGCGGCGGCGGACCGCGGCCGAGGGCCCGAGCCACGGTCGGCCCGGGCCGCCCGGCCGCCCTCGCCGGCGCGGGAACAGCGACGACAGCGGTCCGCGCCGTGGGTGCGAACTCCCCAGGCTGGTGGGTGAGTTCGCACCGCGTCAGGGATCAGCATACGTAGCCGGCGACGGTCCGACGAACACCCGCACGTCCCCTTGATGTGGCCGCGTCAGCCGTGTCTTATAGGTACAGACCAATCCCGTCGAGGGGAGGCAGACCCGTGCGACGCCTTGTCCCCGCGTTGGTGTGCGGCTCGCTGTTCGTCCTGACCTCGTGCGCCGGGGGTGCGGACGGCCCCGGCGAACCGCTGCCCCCGGCTCCGATGGGGGTCACCGCGGCAGCGGGCAGTTCGACCAGTGTGCACGTGATGTGGAACCGGGTCTCCGGAAAACCGGAGGCCACCGCCTACGAGGTGTATCGCGGCACCACCAAGGTCGACCGGGTGCCCGGCGCGGAGCACATGGTGGACGTCACCAGGCTCGCTCCGTCCACGACCTATGTCTTCACCGTCCGGGCGCTGGACTCCGACGGGAACCCCGGACCGCCGAGCGCCCAGGTCCGCGCCACCACCCCGGCCGCGGTCGCCGCCGACCGCACTCCGCCGAGCATCCCCGGACGGCCGCGCGGCAAGGCGGTCGGGAGCCGGGCGGCGCAGTTGGAGTGGTCCCCGTCGACGGACACCCGGGGCGTGGCCTCGTACGACATCTACCAGGGCGACTCGAAGATCCACAGCGTCGGCGGGGCACAGACCGCCACCGTGGTCACCGGACTGCGCCCCGGCACCGACTACTCGTTCACCGTCAGGGCACGCGACGCCGCCGACAACGTCTCCCCCGCGAGCGCCGCCGTTCGGCTGGCCACCGATCCGGGCGCGGGCGACGGGCGGGGCACCGCGCCGACCGACTTCCGTGTCGGCGCCCACCGTTCGGACGGCGCCTACTACCTGGACCTGTCCTGGATCCCGCCCCGCACGGACGGAGTGATCACGGAGTACCGGATCGATCTGGACGGGCGTCAGGCGACCTCGCTCGTGTGGGGCGGCACTCCTCCCCGCGGCAGGTCCACGTACAGCTTCTACGTCGGCCGGGACGCCGGGGTCGCCTACCGGGTGCGTCTGCGGGCGAAGCTGCCGGACGGGACCTGGGGCGGCTTCTCGGCGGAACGGCCCGTGACGACGGGAGACGGGGAGCGGTAGCGGTGCCGTCCGGCGGACGGGCGGGCCGCCCGTCCGCCGGACGAAGGAATTCGTCACCTGCCCGGTCCCGTCCACATGCGGGCGCGACCGGGGGCACGTTGGCTCTTCCCGAGGCAGCACGGGCCTTTCCCTCCTCGGCGGCGCATCGGACGTCCCGCCAACCGTGCCGCTGGAGGACGGTCCAATGCGCACTACTCGGGATTTCCGGCGCTCGGGCGTGGCCATGGCCGCCGCCGCGCTTCCGCTGACCCTGGCCACGGCGGCCGCCGTGTCCGCCGCCTCGGGCATCTCCGTGAGCAGCAGCGGTTCCAAGGTCACGGTCACGACCAGTGCCTGCCGGAGCGTGGACGGCGGTTTCGGCAGCGCCTCCCTGCTCTCCGCCGAGCAGGTGAACTTCTCCCAGGGGCGGCAGGTGTCGCTGTCCGGGACGAGCGCGGGTCAGTCGGCGACGTGGTCCGACGTCCACGCCGGCACGTACACCGTCATCGTGCTCTGCCAGGACGGGCAGACGGCCGGCACCCAGGCCGTGACCGTCTCCGCGTCCTCGGCGCCGACCTCCACACCCCCGCCGCGCTCCACACCCTCGGCGGCTTCGACGCCCTCGGCGGCTTCGAGGTCGTCTGCGGCTTCGAAGTCGTCGGAGTCCACGGCGTCCTCGGCGTCCTCGGCTCCCACCGTCTCGGCCACGGTGGCGCCGACCCGCGGGGTGCAGGGCGGTCTCGGCGGGACGGCCACGGACCACAGCACGGTGACCACGGCGGTCGGCGGGGCTCTGGTGGCCACGGGTGTTCTTGCGACGGCCTGGTTCCTGCGCCGCGGGTCCAAGCCCCACCGGCTCTGACCCACGCGTCGGCCCACCGAACGGCCGCGCCCCGGAGACGGACCGGTCCTCCTCGCGTCAGCCCTGCGTGGACCGGTCCTCCGCCCGCGCGTCCGGCGCCGGCCCGGAGTTCGTCCCGCCCCGGGGCGCGGACGGGTCCCCCAGGTGCTCGAACTCCTTCAGCGCGTGGCTCAGCCACTGGGTCCAGAAGGTCTCCAGGTCGATACCGGCCCGCAGCACGAGGTGCCGCAGCCGGTCCTCGGGGGTGTTCCTGCCCGGTGGGAAGTCCCGGTCCTGGATCTCCTCGTATTCCGCCAACTGCCGCTGATGAAGGGTGAGATGGCGACGCAGATCGGTCTCGATCCCCGCCGTGCCGACGACCGCCGAGGCCCGCAGCCGCAGCAGCATCGTGTCGCGCAGAGGCTTCGGATCCTGGCTCACGGCGGTCCAGCGGGCCAGCTCGTCGCGGCCCGCCGGCAGCACCTCGTAGCTCTTCTTCTGCCCCCGGGCCGGCTGCGCGGACGGCAGGGCGCGGATGTATCCCTCGGACTCCAGCCTTCCCAGCTCGCGATAGATCTGCTGATGCGTCGCCGACCAGAAGTAGCCGATCGACTTGTCGAACCGCCTGGTGAGTTCGAGTCCCGACGAGGGCCTTTCGAGCAGGGCGGTGAGGATCGCGTGCGGGAGTGACATGGGTTCATCCTAGGGAGGGCCGCCCTCGGGGCGGCCCTCGCTGTCGTGTGTGTGCCCGGGTGTGCCGGGGGCCTACAGGGCCGCCGCCAGCTCCGTGCCCTGCTTGATCGCCCGCTTGGCGTCCAGCTCGGCGGCCACGTCGGCGCCGCCGATCAGATGCACGCTGTGCCCCGCGGCGGACAGCGCCTCGTACAGGTCGCGGCGAGGGTCCTGCCCGGTGCACAGCACGATGGTGTCGACCTCCAGCACCTGGCCCGCGCCGTCCACGGTGACGTGCAGTCCCGCGTCGTCGATACGGTCGTACCGAACGCCCGGGACCATGGTGACGCCCCGGTGCTTGAGCTCGGTGCGGTGGATCCAGCCCGTGGTCTTGCCGAGTCCGGCGCCCACCTTGGAGGCCTTGCGCTGCAGGAGGTGGACGGTGCGCGGCGGTGCGGGCCGCTCGGGCGTGCCGAGGCCGCCCGGAGCGCGGTAGTCCATGTCGACGCCCCAGTTGCGGAAGTACGTCGCCGGGTCCTCGCTCGCCTTGTCGCCGCCGTCGGTCAGGTACTCGGCGACGTCGAAGCCGATGCCGCCGGCGCCGAGGATCGCGACCCGGTCGCCGACGGGGGCGCCGTCCCGCAGGACGTCGAGGTAGCCGACGACGCTGGGGTGGTCGACGCCCGGTATCTCGGGGGTGCGCGGACGCACGCCGGTCGCGACCACCACCTCGTCGTAGCCGGACACGTCCCCGGCGGTGACGCGGGTGTTCAACCGCACGTCCACGCCGTGCCGTTCGAGCTGGGTCCGGAAGTAGCGGATCGTCTCGTCGAACTCCTGCTTGCCGGGGACCTTGCGGGCCACGTTCAGCTGGCCGCCGATCTCGCCCGCGGCGTCGTAGAGCGTGACGTCGTGGCCGCGCTCGGCCGCGGAGACCGCGCAGGCCAGTCCGGCGGGTCCCGCGCCCACCACCGCCACCCGCTTGCGCAGCCGGGTCGGGGCGAGGACCAGCTCGGTCTCGTGGCAGGCCCGCGGGTTGACCAGGCACGAGGTGATGCGACCGCTGAACGTGTGGTCGAGACAGGCCTGGTTGCAGCCGATGCAGGTGTTGATGGCCTCCGGCTGCCCGGCCGCCGCCTTGGCGACGAAGTCGGGGTCGGCGAGCATCGGCCGGGCGAGCGACACCATGTCGGCGTGGCCGTCCGCGAGCAACTGCTCGGCGATCTCCGGGGTGTTGATGCGGTTGGTGGTCACGAGAGGGACGGAGACGGCGCCCATCACCTTCTTGGTCACCCAGGCGTACGCGCCGCGCGGCACGGAGGTGGCGATGGTGGGGATGCGGGCCTCGTGCCAGCCGATGCCCGTGTTGATGATCGTGGCGCCGGCGGCCTCCACGGCCCGGGCGAGTGCGATCACCTCGTCCAGGGAGGAACCGCCCGGCACCAGGTCCAGCATCGAGAGGCGGTAGATGATGATGAAGTTCTCGCCGACGGCCTCGCGCACCCGGCGGACGATCTCGACGGGGAAACGCGTCCGGTTCTCGTAGGAACCGCCCCAGCGGTCCTCGCGACGGTTGGTCTGGAGGGCGATGAACTCGTTGATCAGATAGCCCTCGGAGCCCATGATCTCGACGCCGTCGTAGCCGGCCCGCTGCGCGAGCCGGGCGGCGCGCGCGTAGTCGTCGATCGTCTGCTCGACCTCGGCGTCGGTGAGCGCGTGCGGCACGAAGGGACTGATCGGTGCCTGGAGGGCGCTGGGGGCGACCAGGTCCTGGTGGTAGGCGTACCGCCCGAAGTGCAGGATCTGCATCGCGATCTTCCCGCCCTCGCGGTGCACCGCGGCGGTGATCCCGGCGTGCTCTTCGGCCTCGGCCTCGGTGGTCAGCTTCGCGCCGCCCTCGTAGGGCCGTCCCGCGTCGTTGGGCGCGATGCCACCGGTGACCATGAGGCCCACACCGCCGCGCGCCCGGGTGGCGTAGAACTCCGCCATCCGCTCGAAGCCGCGCTCGGCCTCCTCCAGACCCACGTGCATGGAGCCCATGAGGACGCGGTTGGGCAGGGTGGTGAATCCCAGGTCGAGCGGGTTCAGCAGGTGCGGGTAACGGCTCATCGGGCCCTCCGTGCGCGGTGTCGTACGTCTGTTGTAGACGACCGGGCGCGCCTTGTGCAACTAGTTGCACAATGAGGAGGGTCACGCGGGCGCCGCCCGGCCGAGGGCCACCGGCGTACGCGGCACCGCGGGTACGGCTGCGCGCCGCTGCACGGGCGCACGGGTACGCAC
>NZ_JBHWEL010000003.1:5541-45793 GCF_042734135.1 Streptomyces sp. NPDC059668
TTTTTTTATATCCTCCGCGGTGGACCCGCGGGCCGGGGGGGCGGGGGGCGCCGCCCGGCCCCCCCGCGTGGCGCCCCACACTTCTCGGCGCGGCGGCGGGACCGGACTTCACGGAGGCCCCGCACGGGGAACCGCTGGACACCGCTCAGCGTCGGGCGTTCAGGGAGTGGGTCCTCAGGGCCTGGTGCCGATCACTACGTTGGCGTACAGCTCGTCGGAGACGGCGAGCCTGGTGATCAGGCCGCTGCGCGCGAAGGCCTCCACGGCCAGGGGCGCCTGGGGTTCGCTCGTCTCGACCAGGACGCTGCCGCCGGGAGCCAGCCAGCGGGGCGCCTCGTCGGCCACCCGGCGCAGGATGTCGAGGCCGTCCGCGCCGCCGTCGAGGGCGGTGAGCGGTTCGTGGTCCCGGGCCTCCGGGGGCAGCAGACCGACCTCGTCCGTGGGGACGTACGGCACGTTGGCGGCGAGGACGTCGATGTGACCGCGCAGGGAGTCGGGCAGGGCCGCGAACAGGTCGCCCTGGTGGACCCGGCCCCCGAACGGCGCGACGTTGCGGCGGGCGCAGCGGACCGCGGCCGGGTCGATGTCCGCGGCGTGCAGCTCGGGTCCGCCGAGGGACGCGGCCAGCGCGGCGCCGACCGCGCCCGAGCCGCAGCACAGATCCACGACCAGGGAGACGTCCCGCGCCAGGGCGACGGCCTGGTCGACGAGGAACTCGGTACGGCGGCGCGGCACGAACACGCCCGGCTCCACGGAGACGCGCAGACCGTGGAACCCGGCCCAGCCGAGGACGTGTTCGAGCGGAAGTCCCGAGGCGCGGCGGTCCACCATGGCGGTGACCTCGTCCGGGGTACGGGCGGTGGTGAGTATCAACTCCGCCTCGTCCTCGGCGAAGACACAGCCTGCGGCGCGGAGGACGGCGACGACGGAATCGGATGGAGAGGGCATGGAAGCCGAGAGCCTTTCGGTGAGCCGAAGGGCGCTCCCGCGGTCGCCTACCGGCGGTGAGCCGCGTCGGCCCGAGGGGGGAGCACCCGACCTGAACTGGCGGTAATGGGTCCCACCTCCTCGGCAACTCCTGGGCTGGGGCGTTCCGCAGCCGGAACGGCCACCTTACAGGAACCGTCAGACGACGACCGACTCCTCCAGCTCCTCCGCGGCCTCGCGCTCCTGCGCCTCGCCTCGCCGTTCCCACTCCTCCGGCGACATGAGCGCCGACTCCTCCTCCACGGCGCCCCGCGCGCGCCGGCGCTCGACGGCACCGGCGACGGCCGTGACCAGCAGACCGACGGCCAGCCAGACGGCCAACGTCCCCACGTCGCCGGTCAGCCCGTCACGGTCGAAGTAGAGGAGGCTGCGGATGCCCTCGACGAAGCCCGCGCCGTTCCAGAAGGAGTGCAGCGCGCCGAAGAAGCCGTTCTGCAGCTCGGGCCGGAACAGACCCCCGGAACTGGTGAAGTTGAGCATCACGAAGAGCACCATCATCGCGAGCGTGGTCCACCGCTTGAGGAACGTGTGGAGGCCGACGCCGATGAACAGGATGCCCGCCGAGTAGAGCCAGGCCACGCCCCACACGCTCGCGAGGTCGTGGTGCGCGAGGTGGAACACGGGTCCGGCGAGCAGCGCGCCGATCGCGCTCACCACCGCCGAGACCCCGACGGCCAGCAGGGCCCGTATCCGCAAGGCCAGCTCCGCGCCGGCCGCGCCGAGCGCGGCGACGGACGCGTAGGACCCGATGCTCAGCGCGATCAGGAGGAAGAACAGGCCCTGGCCCGTGGGGTCGTCGGCGACGGTCGGGGCGACGTCGGTGACCTTCAGCACCGCGCCCTGCCGGGCGGCGACCGGCGTGAAGACCTTCTCGACAGCCGTGGCGCCCATGTCGGACGCGGCGGTGGCGACGACGAGTTCGGGGGACCGGGTCCCCGGTACGTAGGCGCCCGTGATGTCGCGGGACCTGAGCAGGCCGACCGCCTCGGTGCGGGTCGCCACGGTCCGTACGTCGAGCTTGCTCCCCGCCGCGTCCTTGACGGTCTGGGCGAAGACCTTCGTCTCGGCGCCGGAGCCCACCACAGCCACCGGGAGATGGTTCGGCTCGGGCGTGACGAACGCGCCCATATAGGCCAGCCCCATACCGAGACACATCAGCAGCGGGGTGACCAGGTGCGTGAGCACATGGCGCAGGGCCGGTGAGCGCAGTCCGGTGACCACGGAACCTCCTTTGATTGGCATATACAACCATCCATCAAGTTGTACTATACAACTAGGAGCGCGAGGGAGGTCCCATGAAGGCAGGCGAAGGGCCCGATGAGACGGTCGTCACGACCGGCCCGACAGCCGGGGCGGCCGTCGAGACCATCCAGCGCGAGATGACGGCCTTCGCCCGGCGCGCCAGGGCCTCGGCCGGGCGCATGCACCCGGAGCTGTCGCTCGTCTCGTACACCCTGCTCGGCCATCTGGAGGAGAGCGGCGGCTGCCGCGCCACCGATCTGGCCGCGCACTACGCCCTGGACAAGTCCACGGTGAGCCGCCAGGTGGCGGTGCTGGAGCGGGCCGGACTCATCGAGCGCCGGGTCGACCCGGACGACCACCGGGTACAGGTCCTGCAGCTGACGGAGGCGGGCACCCGGATCCTCGTCCAGGTCACGGAGAGCCGCCGGATCGCGTTCCGCGAACGTCTCACGGACTGGCCTGCGGAGGATCTGGAGCGGTTCGCCGCGTACCTGGTGCGCTACAACACGGCGTCCAGGGCGTCGGAGGCGTCCGTCAGGAGGGCCGCGCCGGAGGGCTGAGGGCTCCTCCGGCGGGAGGTGCCGCCACGGCGTCTCCCGCCGGCCGTTCCGGGCGTCGGGCGACCCCCGTGCGCCGCCCGACGCCCACAGCCCCGGTCGTCAGCGGGCTCCCACGGCCTGCTCGTCCACCAGGTGTTCGGGTACCCGCGCGGCCAGGAAGCGGGTCGTACGGCGCAGCTCGAAGCCCAGGGACTCGTAGAGCCGGATCGCGCCGGTGTTCCCCGCGGCCGTGTGCAGGAACGGGGTCTCGCCCCGCTCCCGGATCCCGTGCGCGACGGCGAGGATCAGCCGGGACGCCAGGCCCTGGCCGCGGAAGTCCGGGTCGGTGCAGACCGCGCTGATCTCGGTCCAGCCCGGCGGATGCAGCCGCTCCCCCGCCATGGCGATCAGCGCACCGCCCCGGCGGATCCCGAGGTAGGTGCCGAGTTCGACGGTGCGCGCCAGGAAGGGGCCGGGCCTGGTGCGCTCCACGAGGTCGAGCATCTCCGGCACGTCGGCCGCGCCGAGCCGTACCGCTTCGGCGTCCGGCGCCGCGGCGAGCCCGGCGTCGACGAGCTGGACGCCGTCGATGCTGAAGGTCAGCTCCCAGCCTTCCGGGGTCGACCCGTTGAACCCGGCCAGCGGAGCCTCGCCGCCCGGACCCACGAGGGCCGCGAGGTCCGCCCAGTCGTCCGCGTCGGGGACGTCGGGCAGGGCCAGCCACGGGGACACGTCGACGGGGTAGCGCAGCACCCGGCCGCGGCGTTCGGCGAAGTGGGCGTGCGGGCCGGTCAGCGATCCGAGGGCGGGGTTGTCCAGCGGGTGCGCGGCCGCGGTACGGACGTCACTCATCGGGCGACCTCGATCACGATCTTGCCGCGCGCGTGGCCGTCCTCGACCGCGCGCAGCGCCTCGGCGGCCCGGTCCAGCGGGAAGGTCCCGGTCACGAAGGGCCGGAGCCCGCCGTCGACCACGAGCCGCGCCACCTCGTCGAGGACGGCGGCCGTGCGGGCCCGTTCGACGCCCGCTCCGCCGAGCCGTGCGACCGTCTCCCGGTCGGCCGCGGTGATCAGCTTCGTCCGGTCGGCCGACAGGGTCGCCGCGGCCTCCAGCACCTCACCTCCGACGAGGTCGAGGACCCCGTCCACACCGTCCGGCGCCGCCGCCCGCACCCGCTCGGCCAGGCCGGGGCCGGCCGGGACGTGCACGGCGCCGAGCGATTCGACGAAGTCCTTCTTGCCGTCGCTCGCGACGCCGATCACACGCAGCCCGCGAGCATGTGCGATCTGCGCGGCCGCGACGCCCACACCGCCGCCCGCGCCGGTGATCAGCACCGTCGCGCCGGCGGGCAGGCCGAGCTGGTGGATCGCGTCGTACGCCGTCGCCGCCGCGACGGGCAGGGTCGCCGCGTCCGTGAACGAGAGCTCGGCGGGCTTGTGGGCGGTCACCGTGGTGGGCAGCAGGGCGTACTCGGCGTATCCGCCGGCCACCGGGTTGCCGAAGACCTCGTCACCCACCGCGAACCCGCTCACGTCGGGGCCCGTCTCCTCGACCACTCCCGCGACCTCGTTGCCGAACACCGCCGGCAGCTCGCGGGCCGGGGCGGCCGGGCGGCGGAAGCCGGTCCGCTGCTTCCAGTCGACGGGGTTCACACCCGCCGCGCGGACGGCGACGAGTACCTGGCCGGGTCCCGGGCTCGGCCGGTCCTGTTCCACCAGGGCCTCGGCCTCGGGGCCGCCGTACCGGGTGAAGACGTACGCCTTGGGCATCCTGCTTCCTCGCTCTCCCTCGCTGTCACCGGTGGCGGGGGCGCACCGGGGCCGGCATGGGGGCAAGGACGATCACGCCGCGGCTATTCCCCGACCTCGGCGACGTTCATACGTCCGCAACGATCCGTGCCCCGCCCGGGGACGGAGCACGGCCGCGGGCCACGTACGGTGGAAGGCGCACGCGCCGACACGTGTGCGTACCGATCACGCTCGATCTGCGGGCCGCCGCACCCGGCGGCCTGGAGGCACCAGTCCTATGAACGTCACCCGGGGTTTCACCGGACGCCCCCGCGTCCACCACACCGGCCTGCCGCCCGGCCAGTACGACGCGGGCGACGACTGGCCCGTGCTGTCCGCCGAGGTCACGCCCGCTCTCGCGGCAGCCGACTGGTCCTTCCGGATCGACGGGCTGGTGGCCGAGCCGCGCACCTGGGACTGGGAGCAGGCGCACGCGCTGCCCGCCTCGGCGTACGAGGGCGACATCCACTGTGTGACGAGCTGGTCGAAGTTCGGGGTGCGCTTCGGCGGCGTCTCGCTCGACGCGTTCCTGGCCCTGGTGCGCCCCCGTCAAGGCGCCACCCATGTGCTCGCCTACTCGCACACGGGGTACACCGCGAACCTCCCGCTCACCGACCTCACCGGCGGCCGTGCCTGGATCGCCTGGGAGTACGACGGGAAGCCGTTGCCGGCCGAGCACGGGGGTCCGGCGCGGCTGATCGTGCCGCACCTGTACTTCTGGAAGAGCGCCAAGTGGATCGCCGGTCTGCGGCTGCTGGACCACGACGAGCCGGGCTTCTGGGAGCGGAACGGCTACCACGCACGCGGCAATCCCTGGGAGGAGCAGCGTTACTCCGGTGACTGACACGACCACGTCCACAGGCGGCTTTCTCCCCGCGGAGCCGCTCGTAGCGGGGACGACGGGCGCCTTCGTCCCCGTCACGCGTTTCGCCGTGCCGGGGCGGATCGCCGTCAGCGGCCAGTCCGCCGCCACCTGGCACCGCGCCACGCTCACCGCGATCCGTCGGGAGACTCCGCACGCCGCCACCTTCCGGTTCGCGGTGCCGGGGTGGCCGGGGCACCTGCCCGGACAGCACCTGATGCTGCGGCTCACCGCGGCGGACGGCTATGTGGCGCAGCGCCACTACTCCATCGCGTCGCCGCCCGACGACACCGGGCACATAGAACTCACCCTCGACCATGTCGAGGGCGGTGAGGTCTCCGGCTGGTTCCACACCGTGGCCGCGCCGGGGGACACGATCGAGGTCCGGGGCCCGCTCAGCGGGTTCTTCGCCTGGCCCGGTGACCGGCCGGCGCTGCTCGTCGGCGCCGGTTCCGGTGTCGTACCGCTGATGTCGATGCTGCGCCACCACCGGGCGCGGGGACTGGACGTTCCCCTGCGACTGCTCGTCTCCACGCGCAGCCCCGAGGAGCTGATCTACGCGCGGGAGTACGGCGCGGAGACCACGGCCGTCTACACCCGTGGCGCCCCTGAGGGTGTGGCTGTCGGACGTCTGGCGGCCGCACATATGGCGCCGCTCCTGGCGGAGCAGCCTCCCGGTGGGTGGGAGGCCTATGTGTGCGGCTCCAACGGGTTCGCCGAACACGCGTCGCGGCTCCTCGTGGCGGCGGGGCAGCCCGTGGACCGGATCCGCATCGAACGCTTCGGCTGAACCGGACGCGTCAAGCGTCACGCGTCGGGGTCCAGGCCCCCCGTGTGTCCACGGTCCGGGCCCGTCCTGTGTCCACGGTCCGGGCCCCTCGCGGACCGCGCTCCAGGTCGCAGGTCCGATGCCCCGAGGCACCCGCTCAGCCGTGCGGAACCACCGCCACCGCGCACGGGGCATGCCGGATCAGCGAGCGCACGGCGCGGCCCTGCCCGGTGCCCGCCTCACGCCCCACGACCAGCAGACCGGCCCGTGCGGACGCCTTCAGGAGGTGCGGTCCTGGATGGCCCTGGACCACGTGCTCGCGGACCGTCGTCCCGGGGAACCTGCGGCGCCACGGCTGGAGGGTGCCGGCCAGCGCCCGTCCCTCGCCGTCCCCGCGCCCGGCCGTGTCCGCGGGCCGGGGCGCGCGGGCCGCGCGGGCGTGCGGCTCGGACCGGTTCCACGCGTGCACCACGTGCAGCGGCGCCGAACGGAAGGCGGCCGAGTCGAAGGCGTAGCGGATCAGGTCGTCGGCCGGACGCTCCACGTCGAGTCCCAGCACCACCGGCAGGTAGGGCGCCGAGTCGGGCGGTGAGCCGTCGGGTACGGGTGTCCTCTCGTCCTCGGGGAGTTCACCCGCGCGCACCACCACGACCGGGCGTTCGGCACGCGCCGCGACGGCGAGGGCGACCGATCCGACCTGGAATCCCACGAACCCGGTGGAGCCGCGTGAACCGACGACCAGGGTCTCGGTGTCCGCGGCGGCGGCCAGCAGAGCCTGCACCGCGGGTGTCCCCGTGCTGCGGGCGATGATGTCCAACGCCGGATGGGCGTAGGACAGTTGGATCGCCGCCCGGTCGAGTGCCGTGCGGGTGCGTCCCGCGGGCACGTCGACGTCGGGGACACGGCCGGCGGCGGCCGGCGCGGTGCCCGCGTGCAGCAGCCGCAGCGGGAGCCGGCGGCGCCTGGCCTCCCGGGCGGCCCAGTCGGCGGCGTCCAGGCTGGTCGCCGAGCCGTCGATGCCGACGGTGATGGAGCGTGTGCCGGTCATCGCCTCCTCCTGTTCCGTGGGCCGGAGTTGGTCGCGTGCCAGTGGGCGTCGAGTGCTGCTGGACGGGAATGCGTCATGGTGGCTCCTGTCTCACGCGCGAAGTGGTTCGCGGGTTCCACAGGGGGTGCGGATCATTCGTACGGCGGCAGAATCTCCGTACGGGTTCCGCGAGGACGCGCGCGGCCGTTCGCGGTACGCCGTGGCAGGGGTGGAGCGGGGCAGGGAGGTCACGATGCGTAGCCGGGTACGGGGCTGGCGCTGGCGCCGCAGTCCGTTGCGCCGCCGCTCGGACGTCGTGGAGGCGTGGGCGCTGCTGGCCGTCGTCGTGCTGCTGGTCGTCGGCGCGCCGTCGGCCGGGGTGGCCGTGGGGTGCCGGGTGTACGACGACGCGCGGGCGCGGGCCGCCGCGCAGCGGGCGGAGCGGCACCGGGTGGCCGCGGTGCTCGTCGAGGACGCGCCCGCGGCGGTGCCCTCGCCGACCGGACGACAGCCCTCGTACCAGGTGAGGGTGCGCTGGAGCGGGCCGGGCGGAGAGCCGCGCACCGGCATGGCCCAGGTCCCCGCGGGCGCGCTGCGGGGTGCGCACACCGGCATCTGGCTGGACTCCGCCGGCCGGCGGGCCCGTCCGCCGGAGGACGCGTCCGCCGTCTGGCAACACACGTCGATGGCGGCCCTGTTCACCGCCGGGGCCGCCGTGGCCGTCGTCCTCGGCGTCCACCTCGCCGGGCGGCGGGTCTCGGGCCGCCGACGCCTCGCCGAGTGGGAGCGGGACTGGGAGCGTACGGGGCCGGAGTGGCGGCGCCACACCCCCTGACGTGCGCGGCCCGTCCCGGACATGAGCGGCCGGACGCGGGGCACACGGCCCGGTGGCCGGCGCCGTCCGGGCGCGGGCGCGGACGCGGAACCGACCATGGCGGCCCTCGGGCGGTGCACGTACGGTGTGATCATCCGCAGCCGTGGCGTCTTCAAAGGTGGTTCTTCATGGCCCTGTTCGACCTCCCCCTCGACGAGCTCCGCGAGTACCGCAGCGCCTCAGCCGAGCCCGAGGACTTCGACGCCTTCTGGGCCGAGACCCTCCGGGAGACGCGTGAACACGGCCTGGACGCCCGCTTCGAGCCCGTCGAGACCCGCCTCAGGACCGTCGAGGTGTACGACGTCACGTTCGCCGGGTTCGGCGGACACCCCGTCAAGGGCTGGCTCACCCTGCCGGCCGGCGCCGACGCGCCGCTGCCCGCGGTCGTCGAGTTCGTCGGGTACGGCGGCGGCCGGGGTCTGCCCCACACCCATCTGCTGTGGGCCTCGGCGGGCTTCGCGCACTTCGTGATGGACACGCGCGGCCAGGGCAGCGCCTGGGGCGGCGGCGAGACCCCGGACCCGGTGGGCAGCGCGCCCGCGTATCCCGGCTACATGACCCGGGGCATCGACGCGCCCGAGAACTACTACTACCGCCGGGTGTTCACCGACGCGGTGCGCGCGGTGGAGGCGGCCCGCTCGCACCCGCTGGTCGACCCGGCGCGCACCGCGGCCGTCGGCGCGAGCCAGGGCGGCGGGATCACGATCGCGGTGGGCGGTCTCGTCCCCGACCTGGCCGCGATCGCTCCCGATGTGCCGTTCCTGTGCGACTTCCCGCGCGCGACGACGCTGACCGACCGGCATCCGTACCGGGAGATCGGCAGCTATCTCAAGACCCACCGCGGCCGCGCCGACGACGTCCGGCGCACCCTCTCCTACTTCGACGGGGTGCACTTCGCGGCACGCGGCAGCGCGCCCGCGCTGTTCTCGGCCGGCCTGGAGGACCAGACCTGCCCGCCGTCCACGGTCTTCGCCGCGTTCAACGCCTGGGCGCACGAGGAGAAGACCATCGAGGTCTACGACTTCAACGACCACGAGGGCGGCGGGCCCTACCAGGAGGCGGCCCAGCTCGGCTGGCTCCCGTCGTACCTCTGACCGGGGTTCAGCCCGCCGTTCCGCGCGGTACGACGGTCGCGAGCACGGCGGGCAGCGGGTACCAGTCCGCCGACACCACGCTGGCGTGCCGCGCGGCGAGGAGGGCGACGCGTTCCTGGGCCTGGGCCTGGGTGGGGTTGGTGCCGTCGATGGCGGGGGGCACGTTCTGGGCGTCGGTCATGACGACGAGGTAGTGGTGCTCGTCGTACCAGGCGGTGTCGATCGTGCCGCCCAGGTAGGTGGCGGCGTCGCCGTCGTACATCACGAACCAGGGGCGGATGCTCGGGTCGGTGTAGCGGGTGCGCGGGTCGCCCGCGGTCGCGCCGTGCACGGCGGGGAAGGCGGACGCCTCGCGCAGCCGGCCGGCGGCGGCGAGGTCACGGAGGTGGGTGGCGTATTCGCGGTCCGTCCACAGCGAGTCGAGGGGGTTGCTCTCCTCGACGGTGCCGGGAATGAGCTCGACGACGAACTTGCCCGCGAGCGCCGAACGGGCGGGCCAGCCGTCCGCCTGGACCGCCGAGTCGAGGTCGGGGTGGGAGCCTACGACGTCGGCGGGGCGCAGCAGCGCGTCACCGAGCTTCGCGGTCAGCAGGGCGTCCAACTGGGTCGGCCCGCGGCCGATGTTGGCCGCGAAGCCGTCCTTCATCTCGATCTTCAGCTGGATCGGCCGGTGCCCCGGGTGCGCGTCGTGCCACGCGCGGATGTCGGAGAGGCAGCCGGCGAGGTCGCGGTTGCCCGACTTGGTGCGCAGCT
The DNA here is from genome assembly GCF_042734135.1 of Streptomyces sp. NPDC059668. Classification (NCBI taxonomy): domain Bacteria; kingdom Bacillati; phylum Actinomycetota; class Actinomycetes; order Kitasatosporales; family Streptomycetaceae; genus Streptomyces; species Streptomyces sp. NPDC059668. The sequence continues at coordinate 15,476 of NZ_JBHWEL010000003.1, forward strand.
CGGAGGCGTTCGCCGCGTTCACGCAGTTGTTGTCGTTGCCGAGCGGGTTGCTGTGCGAGACGCGCCAGGAGGCCCCGAACACGTTGGTCCACACGTCGAGTTCCAGCATCCCGGCGCCGGAGTCCAGCGCGTCGGCGAAGTAGGGGTACTTCGCCTTGTCGTAGGAGTTGTGCACACCGACCGAGGTGCTGGAGGAGTACGAGAGGTCCGCGGCGCTCGCCCCGGATGACGTGGTCAGGGCGATGGCTCCCGCCGTCGCCACCGCGATCCCCGTACGTGCCAACACCCTCACATGTCTACGCATGTTCCCCCTGCCTCTCCCGCATCGGTGGTCAACCGACGTGCAGCGTAGGGGTGTTGGGTGACATCCGGAAGAGCCCGTGATGACGGGAGGGCGGACACCGCACCACGCGGCAGGAGGTGCGGCCGCGCCCTTCGGAGGACGGATGCCGTGTGGCCACTTCCGCCCGGTCCGACCAGTCGGTATGTTCGGGCCCGGTGTCCCTACGGATGACGGAGGTCTCCATGTCCCAGCCCGCGCCCGATGTCCGGGGCCACTGCGACGCACGCTTCACGGCGGTGCGCACCGCGTTCGAGGAGAACTTCCGGGAGTGTGGCGAACTGGGCGCGGCGGTGACCGTCACTGTCGGCGGCGAGACGGTGGTGGACCTGTGGGGCGGCTGGGCCGACGCGGGACGCACCCGGCCCTGGGAGCGCGAGACGCTCGTCAACGTGTGGTCGACGTCCAAGGGCCCGACCGCGCTGTGCGCGCACATCCTGGCCGACCGCGGACTGCTCGACTTCGACGCGCCGGTGGCCACGTACTGGCCGGAGTTCGCGGCGGCGGGCAAGGAGGCCGTCCTCGTACGGCATCTGCTGTCGCATCGCGCGGGGCTGGCGGGGCTGCGCGAGCCGCACACGTTCGAGCAGCTCTGCGACTGGGACCTGACCGTCGGCCGGCTCGCGGCCCAGGAGCCCTGGTGGGAGCCGGGAACGCGGTCCGGCTATCACGCGCTCACGTTCGGCCATCTGGTCGGCGAGGTCGTGCGGCGGGTGTCGGGGCTGCTGCCGGGCGCGTTCCTGGAGCGGGAGGTGACCGGCCCGCTCGGCATCGACTTCACCGTCGGACTGCCGGAGAAGGAGGCCGGGCGAGTGGCCGAGCTGGTGCATCCGCCGGCCGCGTCCAGCAGCGAACAGGCCGCGGTCTTCGCCCAGTTGGCGCCGGCCGCGGTCGCCGCGCTGACCAACCCGCTGGTCGGCGCCACCGAGGCCAACACCCCGCGCTGGCGGGCGGCCGAGATCCCGGCCGCGAACGGCCACGGCACGGCCCGGGCGATCGCCGCGCTGTACGGGATCTTCGCCGGGCGCGGGTCGCACGGCTCCCGGCAGGTGCTGTCGCCGGAGGCCGCGGAGCGGGTGCGCGAGGGGCAGGGAAGCTGCCGGGACCTGGTCCTGGGCGCCGGGTTCGAGCACGAGACGGAGGCCGGGCTCGGGCTGTGGCTGAGCGGGCCCAACGCCTCGTACGGACCCAACCCGAGGGCTTTCGGACATGACGGCTTCGGCGGCTCCTGCGGTCTCGCCGACCCCGAGGCGGCCGTCTCCCTGGGGTACGTCATGAACCGCATGGGGCCGCACATCGCCGACGACCCTAGGAAGATGGCGCTCGTGGACGCGCTCTACGGCGCTCTGTGAGCACGACGGGATCGCCGGGAGCGCGCGGTCTGAAATCGGCCGAACCTCCCGGCCACCCTTCCCTCGTGGTTTAGACCAATGCTAGATCTGGTCGCGCACCGAGCCCGCACGGCTACGTCTAGTCACCACGCAGGAGGCGCGGACATGGCCACCAGCCACCCGTCCGACATCCGTCCGTCCGACCCGCCCGCGCAGGACATCCACTCCTCCGACCAGGAACCCCGGTACTCACGGATCGCCACCCAGCTCCTCGGCGAGCTGCGCGACGGTACCGTTCCGCCCGGCGAACGCCTGCCGGGTGAGCGGGAGTTGGCGACCCGGTTCGGGGTCAGCCGGGAGACCGTACGGCAGGCCCTCCAGCAGCTGCGGCTGGCCGGGATGGTCTCCACCGACCGGCGCGGCAGCCACGCGACACTCCCCGGAAGTCACGCCGAGCACATCCCGTCGCTCGACTTCCCGGTCGGCGCGCACACCCGGGAACCGTGCGGCGTCCCGCACACGAGCGTGACATGGGAGGCGCCTCCACCGGAGCACGCCCTGGCGCTGGGGCTCGCGCCGCGCCGTCCGACCCTCGTGCACCGCTACGAGTCGGCAGCGGCGGACGGCAGCGGACTGCGTACGGCCGTCACCTCCTTCTCCGCGGTCGCGGTGACGGAGGTGGAGGAGCTCGCCCGCTACCGCGACCGCGCGGACGGCACCGCCTCGGCACAGCTGCGGCGGGCCTACGACTGGATGCGCCGGGCCGGGCTGACCCTGCATCACCGGGACGCGATCACCCGGCTCCCCCAGTCCGTGCTGGTGACCCGGCGCGTGCACGACCAGTACGACCGGCCCCTGGAGATCACCGACCTCGTCGTGGAGGCACAACAGGACGCGCTCGTCTACGAGTTCACCTTGCCCGCGGCCGGTTGAAGCAGCGGGACCACCACGGTGCTCGACGGGGCCCCACCGTCGTACGGCCCCGTCCCGGGCCGCAGGGGGCGGCGTTCCCGGCGTCGCCTGCCGGCCCGCCGCCCCGTGCGGGGCCGGCGTTCCCGGGCGACCGCTCAGCCGGCGCGGTTCACCGTGGCGGGCCCGTCCGTCGTCAGGCGGACGTGGATGCCGTCCTCCTCGACCCGCGCCGAGGTGGCGCGCAGCCCCAGCGGATAGTCCTCGGGGGCGGCCAGCTGCGCGACCGCATCGCGGATCCGTCGCTCCACGGCGTCGGGAGCGGGCCGCCCCATGACCTCGACCGAGGTCACCGTCATCCGGACGCGCCCGCCGACGGTTTCCGGCCGCACGGTCACGCTGCCGAGTCCGCCCTGCCCGATCAACAGCGTCAGGGTGTCCCGGCGCGGGTCGGTACGCACCGCGGTGACCGGCAGGCCGCCGGAGTCCCCGGTCAGCCCGGCCACGGCGCTCGGCGGGATCAGGACCGTCACCCGCGCCGAGGCCACCTCGGCGCGTCCGTCGGCGCCACCGGTCAGCCGTACGCCGTCCAGCCGGGCGTGGAAGGAGGCGTCGGGAATCCGGCCGATCCGTGCATGCGTACCATCCACCTCGACGAACGGCAGTCGCCTGTCCGCGAGTTGGAGGAGCGCGGGCCGGGACGAGAGCCCGATGTGGAGATCGCCGTCCGGCACCCGGGAGGCCATCGCGGTACGGACGCGGTGCCGCAGCTCGGCACGGGCGAGCAGTTCACCGCCCACCGGCAGGGCGAGCAGGACGCCCACGCAGGCCAGGGCGGTCACGGTGCGGCGCCTCATGACGTCGTCTCCGGCTCACGGGCCGCGGCGGATTCCGGCTGCCGGGCCATGGCCGTCCCCTCGGGGTCCAGACGCGGCAGGATCCGGTCGAGCGGGCGCGGGAGCCACCAGTTGGCCCTGCCGAACAGGTACATGGTGGCCGGCACGAGCAGCAGCCGCACGATCGTGGCGTCGATGACCACGCTCACACCGAGCCCGAGCGCCATCATCTTGATCACCACGTTGGTGGAGAGCAGGAAGGCGAGGAACACACTGGTCATGACGATCGCCGCACAGCTGATGACCCGCGCGGTGGCGGCCAGGCCGCCCGCCACGCTCGCGTCGTTGTCACCGGTCTCCAGCCACACCTCACGGATCCGCGAGAGCAGGAAGATCTCGTAGTCCATCGAGAGTCCGAAGACGATGGCGAACATCATCATCGGCACGAACGACTCGACGGGCACGGGCTCCGTCACACCGAACAGGGCGCCGCCCCAGCCCCATTGGAAGACGGCGACCACGACACCGTAGGCCGCGCCGATCGACAGCAGGTTGAGCACGGCGGCCTTGAGGGCCACGAGGAGACTCCGGAAGACGCAGAGCAGCAGGACGAAGGCCGCGCCGACGACCACCCCTACGACCCACGGCAGCCGCTCCACCAGGGTGTCGCGGAAGGCGATCTGGACGGCGGTGGTGCCGGTGACGTAGGCGTGCGCCCCGGTGCCGTCGAGCGCCCGCGGCAGCACCTGGTCCTCCAGGCGGTGCACCAGGGCGGTGGTGGAGGCGTCCTCGGGTCCTCGGCGGGGCACCACCGTGGCGGTGAGCAGACCGCCGTCCGACGTGGCGACCGGTCCGGTGACGGTGACGACGTCGGGGGTGCCGGAGAGCGCGGTGCGCACGCCGGCGGTGACCGCGGCCCGGTCCGCGCCGGTCCCGTCCAGGGCGACGACCACCGTGAGCGGGCCGTTGGTGCCGGCGCCGAACCCGTCCGCGATCAGGTCGTACGCCCGGCGTTCGGTGTAGTCGCCCGGGCTGGCCCCCGCGTCGATGTGACCGAGCCGCAGGGAGGCGACGGGCACCGCGAGGACTCCGAGGACCAGCAGGCCCGCGACGAGGCAGAGCCAGGGCCTGCGTCCGACGGCGGCGGCCCAGCGGCGCCAGGTGTCGTCGTCGCCCTCGGACTCGGCCACCGGCCGGCGCACGCTCCAGCGGTCGACGCGTACGCCCGTCAGCCCGAGCAGTGCCGGAGTCAGGGTGAGCGACGCGAGCGCGGCGACCACCACGGTGATCCCGGCGGCGGCGCCCAGACTGCCGATGAACGAGACACCCGAGGCGTAGAGGCCGGCGAGCGCCATGGCGACCGTCGCCGCGGCGACCAGGACGGCCCGGCCACTGGTGGCGAGGGCGCGCCCGGCCGCCTCCTCCGGGCCCGCCCCGGACGCGAGCAGTCCGCGATGGCGCGTGGTGAGGAACAGCGCGTAGTCGAGGCCGACACCCAGCCCCATCATCGTGGCGAGGGTGGGCGCGGTGGCCCCGAAGGTGACGGCCGCGGCCACCAGTCCGAGGACGGCCACCCCGCCGGCGAGTCCGGCGACGGCGGTGACCAGCGGCAGACCGGCCGCCGCCACACTGCCGAAGCCGAACAGCAGCACGATCACGGCGGTCACCAGGCCGATCGCCTCCGACCGTCCGTCGGCGGCCCTGGGACGGGCCAGCTGACCGAGGGGCCCGCCGTAGTCCACGCTCACGTGATCGGCACGCAGGCCGCCGACGGCCCGGTCGACCCCCTCCAGGTACGAACGGTCGAAGGTCGCCGGGTTGTCGGCGAACCGGACCGTGGCGTAGCCGGTCGTGCCGTCCGCGGAGACCGCGCCCGGCGTGGTCAGCGGACCGGCGACGGTGAGCACCTCGGGCAGCCGGGCGATCCCGGCCAGCGCGGCGTCGAGGGCGGGCCGGTGGGCGGCCAGCCCGTCGTCCGCCGTCACGACGATCTGCGCGCCGACCCCCTTCAGATCGCTGCCGTGCTCCTCCAGCAGATCGGCGCCGCGCTGCGCGGTCGTGCCCGGCAGCGAGAACTCGTCCTCGTAGGAGCCGCCCCAGGCCCGGTCGGCGGCGAAGGCGGCGACCAGGACGAGCAGCCAGGCGACGACCACCCGGCGGGCGTGACGGGCGCACCACCGGCCCAGTCGGTGCAGCGCGCCGGGAGTCGTGGCCGGGGGCGGGCCGGGGGGTGCGGTGTCGGGAGGTGCGGAGGCAGTCATGCCGGGATCGTGGAGGACGCGGGTGAGCGCCGGATCAGCGGAATGTTCGAGGATTGTCAGGGCGCGCGGCCACCGGCCGTCGTACCGGCCCCGCCGGGCTAGCATCGAATTCCCGTACGACCCCTCGTACGGCCAGTCCCGTACGACCCCCCGGTCGTCCGGTCGGACCCGTACGCCGCCGCGTACGGCCCCCGTACGCATCCCCCCGCACGAGTCCCTCAGGGACCCGCTGTGCCCGGGGGACGAGGAGCACAGCATGCCGGACAGCAAGGGCCTCGTGCTGGTCGTCGAGGACGAGCGGCACATCGCCGACCTCCAGCGGCTCTACCTGACCCGCGAGGGCTTCGGGGTGCACGTCGAGACGGACGGGCGGGCGGGACTGGCGGCGGCGCGGCGGCTGCGTCCCGTGGCGATCGTCCTGGACATCGCGCTGCCGGGGCTGGACGGGGTCGAGGTGTGCCGCAGGCTGCGCGAGGACGGCGACTGGACGCCGGTGCTGCTGGTCACGGCACGCGACGACGAGGCCGACCGGGTGCTCGGTCTCGAACTCGGCGCGGACGACTACGTCACCAAACCCTTCTCGCCCCGGGAGCTGGTCGCCCGGGTCAAGACGGTGCTGCGCCGCGCGGCCGGACCGCCCGAGGCCGCGGCCCGGCGGGTGGGCCGGGTCGCGGTCGACCCGGTGCGCCGTACGGCGGAGGCGGACGGGCGGCCCGTGGAACTCACGGCCACCGAGTTCGACCTGCTCGCCCATCTGCTGCGCCATCCCGGCCGGGTCTTCCCCCGCGAGCAGCTGCTCGCGCAGGTGTGGGGGCAGGCCGACTACCGGGGCAGCCGGACCGTGGACGTCCATGTCGCGCAACTGCGCGCCAAGCTCGGTGACGCCAGCCCCATCCGGACCGTGCGGGGCGTCGGCTACAGCGCTGCGGACCCGGCGCGGTGAGGGTTCCCCGGTACGGCGGCCGCCGGCCGTGGCGGCGGCCCGGTCCGATCACCCGCGGCATCACACTGGTCACGACGGCGGTCGCACTCGTCGCCGTGGTGCTCACGGGCGTCACCGCCTGGTATCTCGTCCGCACCGGCGCGGAGGCCCAGCAGCGCGACCAGCTGGGCCGCCAGGCCGAGGTGCTGAGCCGGACGCCCGCCCTCTCGGAGCTGCTGCTCGACCGTGAACAGCGGCTCGCGGGCTCCAACGGACAGCAGGTCGCGGTCGTCGCCCCCGGCGGAGAGACGGTGGGGCCGGCGACCGCGGCCGTGGACGACCGGACACGGACGAGGCTGCTCGACGGCGACGCGGTCTCCACGGAGGCGTCCCTGAACGGCACGCGGGTCCTGGTCGAGGGGCGTCCCACGCCCGGCGGCGGTGCCGTCGTGCTGACCCAGCCGTACGTCGTCGTCCACGACAGTGTGGCCCGGATGCGCAGGGCGCTCCCGCTCCCGCTCGCGGTCGGTCTGGTGGGCGGCGGTCTCGCCGGGCTGCTGCTGGCCCGGCGCCTGTCCCGTCCGCTCACCGCGGCGGCGACCACGGCCCGGCGGCTGGCCGAGGGCGAGCGCGGGCTGCGTGCCGCACCGGGCGGACCCCGTGAACTGACGGACCTCACCGGCGCGTTGAACGTCCTCGACGAGGCCCTGGCGCACAGCGAGGACCGGCAGCGGGAGTTCCTGCTCTCCGTCTCGCACGAGCTGCGCACCCCGCTCACCGCGATCCTGGGCTACGCGGAGGCGCTCACCGACGGTGTGGTCGGGCCCGGGGAGCTCCCCATGGTCGGCGAGACCCTGCTCGGCGAGACCCGCCGGCTGGAGCGTTTCGTGCGGGACCTGCTGGATCTCGCCCACCTGGAGACCGACGACTTCCGCGTCGAGGCCCGGCCGGTGGATCTGGACGCGCTGGTCGAGAAGGCGGGCACGGTCTGGGCGGATCGTTGCGGGCCGCACGGTGTGGTCCTGCGGGTCGAACGGCCGGGCCGTGCCCTGACCGTCGAGACGGACGGTGTACGGGTGCGCCAGATGATCGACGGTCTCGCCGAGAACGCGCTGCGGGTGACGCCGGCGGGCGCGCCCCTGGTGCTGGCCCTCGCCCCGGACGGCGACGGTGCCAGGATCCAGGTCCGCGACGGCGGTCCCGGCCTGACACCCGAGGACGCCGCCGTCGCCTTCGAACGCGGCACCCTGCACGCCCGCTACCAGGGCGTCCGCCCGGTCGGGACGGGCCTCGGCCTGGCCATCGTGCACCGGCTCGCCGAGCGCCTGGGCGGTTCGGTGACGGCGCGGGGGCACGGGCCGGAGGGCGGCGCGTGTTTCACCGTACGGGTACCGGGGCGGCCGGGGCCGACCGGCTGATCCACCGACCGTCCCCGGCCTGCACCCCGTTGCGGGGGCTCGCGTCTGTCTTCCCGGCCGTCCTCAGTCCTCGGCGACCCGGATGATGCTCCGGCCGCGGACGCGTCTCCCGGGGGCGAGGGTGGCGGCCGCCTCGGTCAGGGGCCGCACCTCGCCGATCCGTACGTCGAGCCGTCCGTCCCGGAGCCGCCGTACGAGGTCCGCGAGGCGCGCGCGGTCGGGTTCCACGACGAAGAAGATCGCCCGCCCGTCCTCGGGCCGGACGGACGGAGGCTGGGCGATCGTGACGAGTGTGCCGCCCGCGCGGACGAGTGCGGCCGAGCGGTCGAGGATGTCACCGCCGATCACGTCGAACACCACGTCGACCTGGCCCGCGTCCTCCAGGCGGTCGGTCTCCAGGTCCAGGAACGCGTGGGCGCCCAGGGCGAGGGCGGTCTCCCGGTCGGCGGACCGGCCGGTCCCGATGACACGGGCTCCCGCCTCCCGCGCGAGCTGCACCGCGATCGAACCGACGCCGCCCGCGGCTCCGTGGATCAGGACGCTCTGGCCGGTCTCGATCCGCGCGTGGTCGAACAGGCCCTGCCAGGCGGTCAGTCCGGAGATCGGCAGCGCGGCCGCCGACATGTGGTCGACGTCGGCGGGGAGGGGGGCGAGGTTGCGGGCCTCGACGGCGACGTACTCGGCCAGCGAGCCGTCGCGGGCCCAGTCGGCCAGTCCGAAGACCCGCTGGCCGACGGTGAGGCCGGTGGTTCCGTATCCGAGCTCCGCCACGACGCCCGAGACCTCGTGTCCGGGCACGCTCGGAGTACGGTCGCGGCCCGCGCGATCGGACCAGGTCGCGGGCCAGTCGAGCTCCCCTCGGGTGAACCCCGCGGCATGCACCCGCACGATGACGTCGTTCTCGGAGGCGTGGGGGTGCGGCAGGTCCGTCAAAGTGAGGCCGCTGACGCCGGCGTCGCGGTCCCGGACGGCGATGGCTTTCATCCATGTCCCTCTCTGGTCTTGGTGCAAGCCCTGGTTCCGGTCCCGGTTCTGCTCCCGGCGCCGGATTCAGGGAAAGGCTTTCGGTCACATCTGTGGATCTCTCCCCGGATTCACTTCGCCCAGGGCGCGTCCATGATGCGCTCGACCATGCTCGTGCGGTGGAAACCGGGGACGAAGTGTTCCAGCACGTCCGCGTTGACGGTCCCGTACGTGGTGTCGGGACGATCGCGGAGGCCGTCGACAAATGCCTGGAGGAATTCCGTCTTGAATTCTCCGCGCGGATGGGCGACGACGATCTCCTCCACCTGGCCGTCGTCCAGTCCGTCCAACCCCCAGCCCAGCACGTCGGTGAGAACCCCGAAGTTCATGGCAGCCGTCTCCGGCCCCATCCGGCCGGGAATCCCCGGCGTCGTGTGCAGCGCGATCGTCGTCCAGACGACCTCGGCGGCGCCGGCGGGGAATCCCCGGTCGAGCAGGAACTTGCGCGCGTGGTCGGCGCCGTCGAGTTCGAAGCGCTGCTCCTCGCCCGAGAACGGGGTCGAAAGGCCCGTGTCGTGAAACATCGCGGAGATGTAGAGCAGTTCCGGATCGGGCGCGAGGCCGAGCTTCCGCGCATGCAGGGAAGCGAAGAGGAAGACCCGCCGGGAGTGATGGAAGATGAGCGGCCCGGTCGTTTCCCGGAGGAAATCGGTGGCTTCCGCCACTGCCGTGGTCTGGGGAATTTCCACCTCTGCGATGATGTCTTTCATGGTGTCCACGCTTTCCGATGGGGTGGGTGACGGGTAGACGGTGCTTCCGCCTTCCACGATGCCGACGACATGACCGCGGCCGCCGCATCGGGACGGCCATGAACCACTCGAATCCAGACACCTGAGGAACGGGACCGTGAGCCTCGCCCCGCACCGAGTCGTGATCCTCGTCTACGACGGGGTCAAACTGCTGGACGTCGCGGGCCCCGCCGAGGTGTTCGCGGAGGCGAACAGGCTGGGCACCGACTACCGCATCGCCCTGCTGTCGACGACCGGTGCCGACGTCGCCTCGTCGACCGGCATCCGGATCGCCGTCGACGGCGGCCCCACCTCCGAGCCTGCCCCGGACACGTTCCTGATGCCAGGCGGGGACATCTATCCGCGGACGCCCGTCACGCACGATCTGGTCGAGGCCGCGGGGGATCTCGCGGCCCGGTCCGGGCGGGTGGCGTCCGTCTGCTCGGGAGCGTTCGTCCTCGGTGCCGCCGGTCTCCTGGACGGCAAGCGCGCGACCACCCACTGGAAGGTCGCGGGGGAACTCGCCGCCCGTCACCCGAAGGCCCGGGTCGAACCCGACTCCATCTACGTTCGCGACGGCACCACCTACACCTCGGCGGGCGTCAGCGCCGGCATCGACCTGGCGCTGGCACTCGTCGAGGAGGACCACGGCCCCGACCTGAGCCGGGACGTCGCCCGCGCCCTGGTGGTCTATCTGCAACGCGCCGGTGGCCAGTCCCAGTTCTCCGCTCCCCTTCAGGGCCCCCCGCCGCGGTCCCCGGCCCTTCGCAGCGTCGTCGACCGGGTGACGGGCGATCCTGCCGGGGACCACTCCCCCGGTGAACTCGCCAGGCATCTCAACCTCAGTTCCCGCCATCTGACGAGGCTGTTCCGGGAGGAGATGTCCACGACACCGGCCCGGTACGTCGAGTCGATCCGCTTCGACATCGCGAAGGCTCTGCTCGACCAGGGGCACACCGCGACCCAGGCGGCGGCCCTGGCCGGATTTCCGGGTTACGAGAGTCTCCGGCGGGTCTTCGCCCGGGAGTTGTCGATCAGCCCCGCGGCCTACCAGCGCCGCTTCGGCACCGCGCGCCGCCCCTGAGGACCGTCCCGCGCCCCCGGCGGAACGCCCCCCTAGCCGGTCGGACCGGGCGGCGGCCCAGGGGCAGCGCGCCGCCGCCGCGCTGACCTAAGGTCCCCTTCATGACTTCGTTCCGTCCCGCCCCCGACTGGCTGGCCGACGCCGTCTTCTACCAGATCTACCCGCAGACCTTCGCCGACTCGAACGGCGACGGCATCGGTGACTTCAACGGGATCACCGAGCGCCTCGACCACCTCGCGTGGCTGGGCGTCAACACCGTGTGGCTCAACCCCTGCTTCGTGTCGCCGTTCCGCGACGCCGGATACGACGTGTCCGACTACCTGGCCGTGGCCCCCCGTCACGGCACCGCCGACGACCTCGCCGCACTGGTGGACGAGGCGGGCCGGCGCGGCATCCGGGTCCTGCTGGACCTGGTGGCCGGGCACACCTCCGACGAGCACCCGTGGTTCAGGGCCGCCGCCGACGACCCGGCCGACGACCGCTACATCTGGGCTCCCGAGGGCCGGCCGGACGGCTTCGTCCCCTCTCCCGGCACCCGCCCGGGTGCGTACCTCCCCAACTTCTTCGCCTTCCAGCCAGCCCTCAACTTCGGCTACGCGCGCGGGAATCCGGCGGAGCCCTGGCGTGGGCCGGTGGACGCCGAGGGCCCGCGCGCCAACCGCGCGGCCCTTCGCTCGATCATGGACCACTGGCTGGGCCTCGGTCTGTCCGGCTTCCGTGTCGACATGGCCGCGTCGCTCGTCAAGGACGACCCCGGGAAGCGCGAAACCGCCGCCGTCTGGGCGGAGTTGCGGCACTGGCTGGACGACTCGCACCCGGGCGCCGTGCTGCTCTCGGAGTGGGGCGATCCGGAGGTCTCCGTCCCCGCGGGGTTCCACGCCGACTTCTTCCTCCAGTTCGGCGGCGACACCGACGGCCTGGCGCTGCGGTCGCTGTGGAGCAACGGCTCGGGGACGGTCAACGAGGCCTGGGACCCGCTCGACTGCTTCTTCGACCCGAGCGGTCTGGGCTCGCCCGGACCGTTCGTCGAAGCCTGGCGGCGGGCGTCCGGCGCGCTCGGCACGAGCGGATTCATCTCCCTGCCCACCGCCAACCACGACTTCTCCCGCCTCAACTGCGGTCCCCGCACGGCCGAACAGCTTCCGGTCGCCTTCGCCTTCCAGCTCACCTGGCCCACCCTCCCGGCGATCTACTACGGCGACGAGATCGGCATGCGCTACGTCCCGGATCTGCCCGACAAGGAGGGCAGCGTGCTCGGCCCCCGCTACAACCGAGCGGGCTCGCGCACCCCGATGCAGTGGGACGACGGCCCGAACGCGGGCTTCTCCACCGCTCCGGCGGACCGCCTCTACCTCCCCCTCGACCCGTCACCGACCCGTCCCACCGTCGCCGCGCAGCGCGCCGACGAGGGCTCTCTCCTGCACCTCGTACGCCGTCTCGTCGCCCTGCGCTCCGCCGCACCGGAACTCGGCCCGGACGGCTCGGTGGAGGTGCTGCACGCCGGATACCCGTTCGTCCACGTGCGGGGCGGCCGCTATCTCGTGGTCCTCAATCCGGCGCGGAACGGCGTGAGTTGCACGCTCGACGGGGTCCGTGGCGCCCGGCCGCTGGAGACCGCCGGTGTCCGCCTCGACGGCTCCTCCGTCAGCGCCGACGGTTTCGCGTACGGAGTCTTCGAGCTCGGCGGCTGAGCCGTGGGCGGCCCGACCGGGACCTGTCGCGCAGGGACCCGGTCGGGGCCGTCACGCGGGCACACCGCTCGCGGCGGCGCTCCACCGGAGCCGTCGCGGCCGGGCGCGACGGCCGGGCGCCGTCGTGGGTGACTTCCGTGGCGGTGTCCTCGGTCCTCATCCACCGGCGGACCGGGCCCGCGCCGATCGGCACTCCGCGAGACGCCTCTCCAGGAAGCGCCGCTCGGCCGCGTTCTCGACCAGTTCCAGGGCCCTGGCGTACGCCTCGGCCGCCTCCGCCGTACGCCCCGTCCTGCGCAGCAGGTCCGCCCGGGTGGCGGCCAGCAGGTGGTATCCGTCCAGCTCTCCCGTCCGCTCCAGTTCCGCCACCAGCGCCAGCCCCGCCGCCGGGCCGTCGGCCATGCCCACCGCCACCGCGCGGTTGAGCCGCACCACCGCGGAGGGCACGAGACGTGCCAACTCCCCGTACAGCGCGGCGATGTCGGCCCAGTCCGTCTCCTCGGCCGTCGCGGCGGTGGTGTGGCAGGCGGCGATGGCGGCCTGGATCTGGTAGGGCCCCGGACGTCCGCGGCGCAGGGCGGTCTCCAGCAGGGCTGCTCCCTCGTCGATCGCGGCCCGGTCCCACGCCGCCCGGTCCTGGTCCTCCAGCGTCACCAGTTCGCCGGCCGCGTCCACCCGGGTGGCCCGGCGGGAGTCGTGCAGCAGCAACAGGGCCAGCAGACCCCGCACTTCGGGTTCGTCCGGCATGAGCAGGGCCAGCACGCGGGCGAGACGGATCGCCTCCGCGCACAGGCTCGTGCGCACCAGGTCCGCGCCGGACGTGGCGGCGTACCCCTCGTTGAAGAGCAGGTAGACCACGCCGAGGACGCCGGTGGTCCGCTCGGGCAGCAGATGCGCGGGCGGGACACGGTACGGGATCGCGGCGTTGCGGATCTTCCGCTTGGCCCGCACCAGCCGCTGCGCCATCGTCGCCTCGGGGACGAGGAAGGCGCGGGCGATCTCGGGCGTGGTCAGCCCGGCCAGCGTCCGCAGGGTGAGGGCCACCCGGGCCTCGATGGGCAGCGCGGGGTGGCAGCAGGTGAAGAGCAGCCGCAGCCGGTCGTCCGCCACCCCGCCGTCCTCTTCGTGTTCCGGGTCGTACGGTCCGTCGTGCCGCGCCAGCACAGCCACCTCCCGCAGTTTCTCCGCGCCCACCGCCTCCCGGCGCAGCACGTCGAGGGCGCGATGGCGCGCGGTCGTGGTCAGCCAGGCGCCGGGGCGGCGCGGGATTCCGTCGCGCCGCCACCGGTCCAGGGCCTGGGCGAACGCGTCCTGCGCGCACTCCTCGGCGAGGTCCCAGTCGCCGGTCACCCGGATCAGGGTGGCGACGACCTGGCCCCATTCCTCGCGGAAGGCCGAGGCGACCGCCGCCTCGACGTCCCGCGGCCCGGGGTTCGGGTTCACTCCCAGACCGGCCGCACCTCCACCGATCCGCCGGCCAGCGCCGCCGGGTGCCGGGACGCGAGCGCGATGGCCTCGTCGAGGTCGGCCACCTCGATGATGTCGATGCCGGCGACGTACTCCTTCGACTCGATGAACGGCCCGTCGCTGAGCAGGATCTCGTCGCCCTGGACGCGGACGGTGGTGGCGTCGGTGGACGGTCGCAGCCGCGCGCCGCCCTTGACCAGGTCGCGGCTGCGCACCTCCTCGACGTACGCGGTGAAGCGGGGGTCGTCGGCGATCTCCTCGGGGCTCAGTTCCTCGCCGCCGACGGGGGTGCAGATGAACAGGACGTACTTCATGACCGGCCCTCCTCGTCGCTGGTGACGGCGGACGTGCCGGACGGGACCGAGGTGTGCTGGTGGACGATCCGCCAGCGGTCCCCGGCCAGCCGGTAGCCGGTGGTCATCCGTTCCGTGGTGTCCAGTTTCCCGCCGTCGGCGAGCGTGGCGCGCGTCCGTACGAGCGCGTGGCCGAAGGCGATGCTCTCGTCGACCCGGATCCGCAGGTCGAGCACCTCGCGCTCGACCGGTCCGGCCGCCGTCGGGTACCGGAGCTCCGCCGCCTTGCGCAGGGCCGCGACCCCGCGCTGTTCCGCACCGCCGGCGGAGAACACCTCGGCGTCCGGCGCGTAGCAGGCCATCGCCCGGTCGATGTCGTGGTCCCGGACGGCGGCGCTCAGTTCCGCTTCGAGCCGGCGGATCTCCCCCTCGGCGTCCTCGTCGTCCCAGAAGGCGCGGACCTCCATGGCGCCTACGGACGCCACGGGGTGCCTCGCGGCCGCCTGGACGGCCTCCTCCAGGGTGGCGCACTCCAGGATGTCGTATCCGGCGACGTACTCCTTCGTCTCCGCGAACGGTCCGTCGGTGCGCAGCACCTCTCCGTCACGCACCCGTACGGTGACCGCGTCGGCGGGCAGGCGCAGGCGGTGGCCGTGCAGCCGTACGCCCCGTTCGGCGCTCAGCTCCTCGACCCAGGGTTCGACGGGGGCCATGCCGGAGGCGTCGGCGGTGTCGTCACCGCAGACCAGCAACATGTACTTCATGGTTCCTCCCGGTGCTCAAGAGCTTCCTACACCCCACCGACGAACGGGAGCGCGCCGGATCGACACTCCTCGCCCTTCTTTCGTGGACGGAGGGCCGCGCACGTCGTCCGGCGGGGCGGCGCACGGTCGGCCGCGGGGAGGAACGCCCGGTCAGCCGCGAGCGGCTCCTAGCCGTACCGGGAGCGCGCGCACGCTGTTGCCGACGAAGCTGGAGTGGCGGACGAGTCCGGCCTCGGGCAGGGCCGGCTGGAGGTCGGGGAAGCGGGTGAACAGGCGCTCCAGGGCGATCGTCGCCTCCATGCGCGCGAGCGGGGCGCCGAGGCAGTAGTGGGCGCCGTGTCCGAGGGAGAGATGGCGGACGGCGTCGGGCCGGCCCGGTCGGGTGACGTCGAAACGGTCGGCGTCCGGGCCGTGCGCCGAGCGGTCCCGTCCGGCCGCCGAGTACCCGGCGAGCACCGGGGTGCCCCGGGGGATCACCGTGCCGTCGACCGTGAGGTCCCGGACCGGATAGCGGAAGGGGAAGTAGCTGACGGGCGCGTCCCAGCGCAGTGTCTCCTCGACCACGTCCGCCCAGCTCGCCTCGCCCCTCAGGACCATCCGCAGCTGGTCCCGGTGACCGCACAGGGCCCGTACGGCATTGGTGAGGAGGTTGAGCGTGGTCTCGTGCCCGGCGATGATCATCAGCACCAGGGTGCCGATGAGTTCCTCCTGGCTGAGCCGGTCGCCGTCCTCGTCGCGGGCCGCGATCAGCGCGCTGGTGAGGTCGTCGCCCGGCCGTTCGCCCCGGGCGGCGGCCACGGCCGTCAGCACGGCCAGCAGTTCGCGGTTGGCCGCGAGTGCCTTCTCGGGACCGATGTCCGTGGCGACGACCTGGTTCGACAGGTGGTGCAGCCGTTCGCGGTGCTCGGCGCCGACCCCGAGCAGTTCGCCGATGACCGCCATCGGCAGCGGCATGGCGAAGTGCCGGCGCAGATCCGCGACACCGCCGTCCCGGTCGGCCGCGCGGGCCAGGTCGTCGAGCAGTTCGGCCGTCAGCTCCTCGACCCGGGGGCGCAGTTCTTCCACCCGGCGGGCGGTGAACGCCTTGCTCACCAGGGACCGCAGCCGCCGGTGGTCGGCGCCGTCCGCGGTCGTCATCCCCCGCACGGTGGCGAAGGTCGCGAGCGGCCAGCCCGGCGCGATCCGGCCCTCCCGCAGCGCGGTGAAGTGCGCGGCGCCCTTGGCGACTTCGGAGTGCGCGAGGAAGTCCCTCAGGGCCTCGTGTCCGAGCACCGCCATGCCGTCCACCTCACCGGGCAGCACGACCGGGGCGACGGCGCCGCGCTCCAGGAGCCGCGCGTTGTCGGCGTGCGGGCAGCCGCCGGCCGGGTCCATACGGTGCGGCGTGCGGGGCGAGTTGTCCACCGGTTCTCCTGACCACGACGGGGGCGGATGTCGTACGGCGTGCGGTCCCGCGCAGATCGTACGGTCAACGGGACGCGTCCGAACGTCGGTTGAGCCGCTCGCTCCGGCCATCGTGCCCTGCCTCCACCGCGGGGGTAAGGCGGCGATACCGCCGTCCGGAGAGGCGGGCCCTGGACGGCGAGGTGCGCCCGGACACCTCGTGGAGTCGCCGGCGCCCGAAGTCCTGGGACGCCCGCGCCGGGCCGTGTCCGGCCGTTCCGCCCGCACGGGCGGGGCCCGGCACGGGGTGCGAACCTCCGCGCACGGCCGGTTCCCGCGACGCGGCGCTCCCACCGTCCGCCGTCCGCACACGGTTGGATGGGTCCATGACCGACGAGCCCATGACCGACGAGCACACGCGGATGATGCGGGCCAACCAGGCCAACTGGGACGCACGGACCCCCGTTCACCTCGCCAGCCGTTTCTACGGACTCCACGAGAGGCTCGACCCCGCCCGCTGGTTCGCCGCCTTCGAGTGGGAGGACCTCGGCGAGCTGTCCGGCCGCGACCTGCTCCATCTCCAGTGCCATCTGGGCACCGAGACGATCGCCTTCGCCGAACGGGGCGCACGCGCCGTGGGGCTCGACATCTCCGAGGCCTCGGTGACGGCCGCGACAGCCATCGCCGCACGGGCGGGCGTGGACGTCACGTACGTACGGGCCAACGTGTACGACGCCGTCGAGGCCCTGGAGGGACGGCGGTTCGACGTGATCTACACCGGCAAGGGCGCCCTGTGCTACCTGCCCGACCTGGACCGCTGGGCCGCGGTGCTCTCCCGACTGCTGCGTCCGGAAGGGCGGTTGTACATCGCCGAGTTCCACCCCCTGCTCAACTCCCTGGGCCCCAAACCGGCCCCGGGCGACGACGGCCGGCTGCTGCTGCGGCACGACTACCTGGGCGGCCGCGACGCCGTGCGCCGGGACGCCACGTACACGTACACCGACGGACCCGCCGTGCAGGGCTCGACCGACAGCTACGAGTGGATGCACGGGCTGGGTGACGTCGTCAACGCGCTGATCGGGGCGGGGTTCGGCATCCGACGGCTGCGGGAGAGCGACGCGCTGCCCTGGCCGCGCTGGCCGCAGATGACCCGTACACCGTCCGGCTGGTGGCGGCTGCCGGAGAACGAGCCACGCATCCCGCTGCTCTACGGCCTGCTCGCCGGACACCGGAACACGGACTGAGCTGCGCCGAAGCGCACCGAGGCACACCTCACAGCGACATCCGGCCGTCAGGTGGTACAGTGCGTACAGCACTTGTGTACGCCCCGTGCCGGGCGCCGGTGCCGATCCTCCTTCTTCTCGCTGACCCGCCCGTCGTGTCGACCGGCCGTCAGCTTCCTCGCACCGCCTTCCGAGCGCACCAGGACGTGGCTCCCCCGGCGGTCTCCCCCGCCGTACGGAGGCGTGAGCACGCCGCCTCCCCCGGCACCTCCCTGCCTTCCTCATGACCTCATGGACCCGTCCTCGAAAGGACCCCCTCTCATGACCACCACACTCGAACACCCTCCCGTACGACAGCAGCTCCCGTCCCGCGCCGCCGGTGTCCTCGACATCGCCCACAACGGCCAGGGGCACCTGCGCGGCACCGCCACCTGCCTGCCCACATCGGCCGACGTCCAGGTGTCCGCCGCGCTGATCCGTCGTCACGGACTGCGCAAGGGCGACACCGTCGAAGGCGTACGCGGTACCTCCCGCGCCCTCACCGAGATCGAACGGATCAACGGCCGGGCACCCGAGGAGCTGCGCCACCGCCCCCACTTCGGCGACCTCACCCCCCTGCACCCCCGCGAACGGCTCCGCCTGGAGCACCCGGCGAGCGGCATGGCCGGACGCGTCATGGACCTCGTCTCCCCCGTCGGCAAGGGCCAGCGCGGGCTGATCGTCGCCCCGCCCAAGACCGGCAAGACGGTCCTGCTCCAGCAGATCGCCGCCGCCGTCGCGGGCAACCATCCCGAATGCCGCCTGATGGTCGTCCTGCTCGACGAACGGCCCGAAGAGGTGACCGACATGCGGCGCTCCGTGAGGGGCGAGGTCTACGCCTCGACCTTCGACCAGACGCCCAAGCAGCACATCGCGCTCGCGGAGCTCGTCGTCGAACGCGCCAAGCGGCTCGTCGAACAGGGCGAGGACGTCGTCATCCTGATGGACTCCCTCACCCGGTTGTGCCGGGCCCACAACAACGCGGCCGCCGCCGGTGGCCGCACCCTCAGCGGCGGCGTCGACGCGGCCGCGCTGCACGGCCCCAAGAAGCTCTTCGGCGCCGCGCGCCTCGCCGAGGAGGGCGGTTCGCTCACCATTCTGGCCACCGCCCTCGTCGAGACCGGCTCCCGCGCCGACGACTTCTTCTTCGAGGAGCTCAAGGGCACCGGCAACATGGAGCTCCGCCTCGACCGCCTGACGGCCTCCCGGCGCATCTTCCCCGCCGTCGACGTCACCCCGTCCGGCACCCGCCGCGAGGAACTCCTCCTGGCCTCCCACGAGTTGTCGGCCGTCCGGGGGCTGCGCCGCGCCCTGCAGACCCGGGACGCCCAGGCCGCCCTGGAGACCCTCCTGGAGCGGATGCGCGCCACCCCGGACAACGCGGCCTTCCTGCGCCAGGTCCAGCCCACCCTGCCCACGGTCTGACCCCCTCCCGGACCGTCCGCGTGCGGCATCCGGGTGCTCGATCTCCTCGCCCGGGCCCGGCGTCCCCGCGTGGAGCGTCTTCGTTCCTACGTTTGCGGTATGACTATCGGATTCGCACCCTGGGCTGCTGTCTCTCGCGCCGCCGTCTCCTGCTCCGTCGTCTGTGTGGCCGGTGCGCTCGCCCTCGCCCCGAGCCCGGCCCTGGCACACTCGGGCTCCGGCCAGAGCCCCACCCCGGGCCTGTCGAGCCCCAAGCCCTCCGGACCGCCGTCCCTCCAAGGACCCGGCACCCGGGTACTGCCACGGGCCGGGGCGCCCGCGGTCCCCGACGTCTCCGCGCTGTCGTGGCTGGTGGCCGACGCCCGGACCGGCGACGTGCTCGCGGCGCACAACGCGCACCGCAAGCTCGCGCCCGCCAGCACCCTCAAGACCCTGTTCGCGCTCACCGTGCTCCCGGCACTGCCCGGCAACGTCCGCCACACCGTCCAAGGCGCGGAGCTGGCGGGCATCGGGGAAGGCAGCAGCCTGGTGGGCGTCACCGCGGGGCGCACCTACCGGGTCGCGGACCTGTGGCGCGGCGTCTTCCTCCACTCCGGCAACGACGCCGTGCACGTGCTGGCCTCGATGAACGGCGGCTGGCAGAAGACCGCCGACCAGATGCAGGCCAAGGCCCGCGAACTGGGCGCCCACGACACGACCGTCGTCTCGCCCGACGGCTACGACACACCCGGCCAGGTCTCCTCGGCGTACGACCTCGCCGTCTTCGGACGGGCCGGACTACGCAACCCGGAGTTCGCGCGGTACTGCTCCACCGCCCAGGCCACCTTCCCGGGCACCGACTTCCCGTACCGCATCGAGAACACCAACCGGCTGCTCACCGGAGCCGACGGGGTGGAGCCCTACCCGGGGCTGATCGGGGTCAAGAACGGCTACACCACCCAGGCGGGCAACACGCTCGTCGCCGCCGCGCGGCATGGCGGCCGCACCCTCGTGGTCACGCTGATGAACCCTCAGGCGGGCGGCGGGTTGACGGTGTACGAGGAGGCGCGGGCGCTGCTCGACTGGGGATTCGCGTCCGCCGGGCACGTCGATCCCGTCGGGTCGATCCTGGAGGCCCGGACTCCCGCGCTGCCGAGGCCGGCCGTGTCCGCGCCTCCCACGCTCCCGGAGAACGACGGCGTCGACGTCGGCTGGCCCGAGACGGCAGGGATCATGGGCGCGGCCGGACTCGGCGCGGGTGGAGTGGCCTTCGCCCTGCGGCTCAAGAACGGGCGGGCCGGCCGCGGCTGACCCACCGGCAGCCACAGCAGCAGCCCCAGCGTGATCCACGTGTAGGCGTTGCTGCCGAGGAAACCGTCGAACCCGGAGGCGTCGTCGAACCACAGCCACACCACGCTGCTGCACAGGACCGCGTACAGCACGGCCGCGACCCGCGTACGGTGCCGGTGCAGCAGCACGGCGAAGGACGGCAGCAGCCAGACGAGATGGTGCACCCAGGTGATCGGGCTGACCAGACAGGCGGCGAGTCCGGTGAGGGCGAACGCGGCCGTCCAGTCCTCGTCCGCCACGGCCCGCGAGGTGCGCCACGCCCACACGCTCAGGGCCAGCAGGACCGCGGTCGCCCAGGCGGCCCGGCTCGGTTCGCCCGGTGCCGCGAGCCGGGCGAGGACGCCCTGGAGCGACTGGTTGGAGACGTAGTCGAGACGTCCGATGCGCCCGGTGTCCCACAGCGCCTCGGTCCAGTAGACGCGCGACGGTCCCGGCGCCGCCCACGCCGCGAGGGCGGTGGCGCCCGCGGTGACGGCCGTCGCGACCCCCGCCGCCCGCCAGCGCCGCGCGAGCAGCAGCAGGCCGATGAAGATCGCCGGGGTGAGCTTGACGGCCGCGGCCAGTCCGATGCCGACGCCCGCCCGGCGCCCCCGGCCGGTGGACAGCAGCCACGCGTCGCTGAGCACGAGGGCCAGCAGCAGCAGGTTCACCTGTCCGAAGCTGAAGGTGTCGCGGACGGGCTCGAACAGGGCGAGCGCGCAGCCGGCGAGGGCGAAGCCGAACCAGCCGTAGCGGCGGCGCAGCGCCGGCCCGACGAGGATCCACACGACGGCGGACAGCGCCACGAGGTTGAGCAGCAGCGCGAGCGCGATCGCCGTGTTCTCTCCCACCAGGGCCATCGGCAGCATGGTGAGGGCGGCGAACGGCGGATAGGTGAAGCCGTACGTCGTCCCCGGCAGCAGGTAGTCGTAGATGCCACCGCCGTGATGGGCCCAGGCGTCGACGGTGCCGTAGTACACGCGCAGGTCGAACCAGTCGCGCAGCAACGGCACGGTGGCGGTGAACACGGCCACGGCGGTGGCGAGCACGCAGACGGCCAGCAGCCGTCTGCCGCCGGTCTCCGGGGCCTTCACGCGGTCCCGCCCAGCATCGGGGGCCGCGGCTCGGTCACGGCCGCCTGACGGGCCTGCCAGAGGACGACGAGGGCGAGCGCTCCGCCGGAGACGGCGAGCACCACCTGGCTGACGTCCGCGGGCGCTCCGCTCGGCAGCACGGCGAGCGCGAGCACTCCGCTGGCGGCTGCGACGCGGTGGCGTACCGAACCGTTCGGGGCCGCCGCGGCGATGAGGAACAGGCCCCACAGGGCGTACCAGGGCCGGATCGCCGGGCCGAACACCGCGACCGCGCCCAGGCTGAGGCCCAGCGCGTAGATGGGACCCGGTCGCAGGCGCAGCCAGATGAACAGCACGACGAGCACGGTCACGACCAGTCCGGTCGCGTGCCAGACGGGCATGGCGAGCGGTGCGAGGCCGCTGCCGAGGTCCCCGAGCACGGCGGCGGTGCCCCGGCCGAGCAGGCTGGTGAGCGACCAGTTGTGCGGGGAGACCGGGGTCTTCAGGGCCGCTATCCAGCCGTATCCGGTCCCCGCGATCGCGGTGGCCGCGACGGTGGTGGCGAGCGCGACGCCGGCGGTGGTCAGGACGGTGCGCCACGCACCGCGCCGCCCGCGCAGTGCCACGACCGCCAGCAGGCCCAGCGCGGCGGGCGCCTTGACGAGGGCGGCGAGGGTGATGAGGACGATGCCCACGACGTACCAGCGGCCGCGCGCGGCGACCAGGCCGACCCCGAGCAGTCCGAGCATGATGGCGTCGTTGTGCGCGCCGGCCACCAGGTGCAGCAGGACGAGCGGGTTGAGCGCGCCGAGCCACAGCGCCGCGGCCGGATCGGCACCGCTGTGCCGGGCCAGCCGGGGCAGCGCGGCCGCCATCAGCGCGACACCGAGCAGGGCGACCAGGCGCATGCCGAGCAGTCCGGCCGGTATCTCGCCGCGGGTCAGGCCGGACAGCGCGGAGGCGACGGCGAGGAAGACCGGGCCGTACGGCGTGGTGGTCTGCTGCCACACCGGTGCCACCTCGTCGGCGAGCGGGCCGCCGAGTTGTGCGGGCCCGTGCGCGTAGACGTCGATGTGCGCGTCGACCATGGCGCCCTGGGCGAGATAGCTGTACACGTCCCTGCTGAACAGCGGCGGGGCGAGCAGCAGTGGGGCCGCCCACGCGGCCAGCACCAGCAACAGGGCTCGCGGGGTGGGCGGTTCGGGGCCGCGTACCACCGTCCCGAGCAGTACCCACGCGGCTATCAGCAGGACGACGCCGAAGTACACACCGACCAGTCCGAGCACCGCGCGGCTGGAGCCGGGGGCGAGGAGATCGTGAGCGGGCAGGGCGCCGGCGGTCTCACCGCCCAGCGCGAGGAAGGCGGTGCCGGCCAGGCCCAGAGCCTGGCAGCGGCGGAGATCGACGGGGTAAGCCTTGGCCAACACTTGGAAAGCGTGTCAAGGGCGGGTGGCCGGAAAGCGACGTGATGCCCTCCGGACGGGGGCGGTCGAGTTACCTCCGCGTGGCGTGCGGGGGCGTCGCGGGACAGGCCGTGGATTCCGGAGGCCGTGGGCGCGCCGGGGAGCGGCTGCCCGGGCCGACCCCGCGGCTCAGAACACCGAGAGTCCGGTCAGGGTGGTGAAGCGGTCCAGGGCCGCCACCCCGGCGACGGAGTTCCCGTGCTCGTCCAGACCGGGGCTCCAGACACACAGGGTGCAGCGGCCGGGGACCACGGCGATGATGCCGCCGCCGACGCCGCTCTTGCCGGGCAGGCCGACCCGGTAGGCGAACTCGCCGGCCGCGTCGTAGGTGCCGCAGGTGAGCATCACCGCGTTGACCTGTTTGGCCTGACTGCGGGTGAGCAGCCGGGAGCCGTCCGCCCGGATCCCGGGCCGGGCGAGGAAACCGGTGGCGAGCGCGAGGTCGGCGCAGGACGCCTCGATCGAGCACTGCCGGAAGTACTGGTCGAGGAGGACCGGCACCGGGTTGTCGATGTTGCCGTACGACGCCATGAAATGGCCGAGGGCCGCGTTGCGGTCGCCGTGCCGGGCCTCGGAGGCGGCCACGTCCTTGTCGAAGGTGAGGTCGGCGTTGCCGCTCTCGGCGCGCAGGAACCCGAGCAGGGTGCCCGCCGCGTCGCCGGTCCGGGTCTGGAGCCGGTCGGTGACGACGAGGGCACCGGCGTTGATGAAGGGATTGCGCGGGATGCCGTTCTCGTATTCCAGCTGCACCAGCGAGTTGAAGGGGTTGCCCGAGGGTTCGCGGCCCACGTGCTCCCACAGTTCGTCGCCCTCACGGGCCAGGTCGAGGGCGAGGGTGAAGACCTTGGTGATGGACTGGGTGGAGAACGGCTGCCGCCAGTCCCCGACCCCGTACACCGTGCCGTCGAGTTCCGCGACGGCCATGCCGAAGGACCGGGGGTCACAGGCGGCCAGCGCCGGGATGTAGTCGGCGGGCCGCCCGCGGCCGGGCGTCTGTTCGATCTCGGTGGCGATGCGTTCCAGGACCGGCAGGAACGTCGGGGACGACTGCGACGCGGACATGATCACCATTGTGCCGCCCGGCCGGTGCGGGCGCCCAACGGCCCGGGCCGCCCGCGGGATGCCGCCGCCCACCACCGTCTCGGGCCGGGAACCGGCGTCGGCGTCGGCGTCGGCGTCGGCGTCGGCGTCGGCGTCGGCGTCGGCGTCGGCGGGCAACGACCCTTTCCCGGGCCGGGTTCGGCGGCGCCCTGTCCGGTGGCGAGGCCTTCTCGGCGCCGCCTCCGGGGGCATGAGGTCACGGAGATGACGGCGTGACCTCACACCCCGCGGCGGTCAGCTGTTGAGTCAGCTGTTGAGGGTGCCCGTCGCCAGCAGTCCGAGCAGCGCCACCCCGATCACGATGCGGTAGATCACGAAGGCGTTGAAGGAGTGCTTGGCGACGAACTTCAGCAGCCAGGCGATCGAACCGTAGGCGACCACGAACGACACGATCGTGCCGACGGCCAGCGGCGCGGCGCCCACCCCGGTGCCGAGCGCGTCCTTCAGCTCGTAGATCCCGGCGCCGGTCAGCGCGGGGATGCCGAGGAAGAAGGAGAGCCGGGTCGCGGCCACCCGGTCCAGGTCCAGGATGAGCGCGGTCGACATCGTCGCCCCGGAGCGCGAGAAGCCCGGGAAGAGCAGCGCCAGGATCTGTGAACTGCCCACCAGCATCGCGTCCTTGAACGAGGTGTCGTCCTCGCCGCGCTTGTGCCGGCCCATCTGGTCGGCCGCCCACATCACACCACTGCCGACGATCAGTGAGGCCGCGACCACCCAGAGCGAGGCGAGCGGACCCTCGATGAGCGGCTTCGCGGCCAGGCCGACGATCACGATCGGGATGGTCGCGTAGATCACCCACCAGGCGAACTTGTAGTCGTGGTTGTGACGCTCCTCCTTGTCGCGCAGTCCGCGCCCCCAGGCGGAGACGATCCGCACGATGTCCTTGAAGAAGTACACGAGCACGGCGGCGATGGCGCCGACCTGGATGACCGCGGAGAACCCGACGACGGCGTTGTCGTCGACGGGGATGTTCATCAGCCCCTCGGTGATCTTGAGATGGCCGGTGGAGGAGACGGGGAGGAATTCGGTCACTCCCTCGACGACTCCGAGGACGACGGCCTGACCGACGTTGATGACGCTCATGGAATCCAGTTCTGAGGAGTTGGTCGACAGTGCTGTAGACAGTCTTACTATGCCCGGGGCGCGCGCAAGGCCTAGGCCCACGCGGCTCGCGCGAGGGAAACCCCCGCGAATGCCGCGCCGAGCCCGGCCGCCACGCTCACGATCACGTTCGCCGCCGCGTAGAGCCCTGCTCCGGTCTCGGTCAGCCGTAGTGTCTCGTACGAGAATGTGGAGTACGTCGTCAGTGCCCCGCACAGGCCCGTACCGAGGAACAGCTGGAGGTCCGGGCTCGCGGCGCCCGCGGCGACCGCGCCGGTCAGCAGCCCGAGGATCAGACAGCCGGCGACGTTGACCGCGAAGGTGCCCCAGGGGAAGACGGTGTCGTGCCGGGTCTGCACCGCGCGGTCGGTCAGATAGCGCAGGGGCGCGCCGAGCATCCCGCCCACGATCACCAGCAGCCAGTTCACAACTATTTCTTACCTTCCCTGCCCGTTTTGCCGGAATCGGCGTCGCGGCCCGCGTACCGGACGACCTCGCAGTCGTCGAGGATCACCAGCCCCTCGCCGACGAGTTCGTCGAGCTGGGGCAGGAAGCCGCGGACGCGTTCCTCGGTGTCCACGAGGACGATCGCCACCGGCAGGTCCTCGCTCAGCGACAGCAGCCGTGAGGTGTGGATCAGCGAGGAGGCGCCGAACCCCTCGATGCCGCGGAAGACGCTGGCACCGGCCAGGCCCGCCGCGCGGGCGCGGTGCACGATCTCCGTGTAGAGCGGCCTGTGGTGCCAGACGTCGTTCTCGCCGATGAAGATCGTCACGCGTAGGGCGCTGCCTGTCAGCCGGGTCATCGTCGCCTCCATGCCAGCGTGCGGCGGGTCACCGTGACCGCGAGCCATACCGCCGTGAGCGCCGCGAGCAGGGTCGCCGCGAGGTAGGCGAACCCGGTCGCGAGGTGACCCCCGTCGAGAAGTCTCTGGATGTCGACGGCGTAGGTCGAGAACGTGGTGAACCCGCCGAGCACCCCGGTGCCGAAGAAGGGCCGCACCAGGCGGTGGGCCACCCACACGTCGGTGATGACGACCATGAAGACGCCGATCACCGCGCAGCCGACGACGTTCACCCAGAACGTGGTCCAGGGGAAACCTCCGGTCTCCACCGGCCACAGCCGGGCCGCCCCGTACCGGGCGGTCGCGCCGAGGGCGCCGCCGAGCGCGACCATCGCCACCACCGGCCCCTGGCCGTCCCAGGGGGACGCGCGACGTGCGGGCGGGCGTACGGGGGCGTCGGGTGTACCGACTCGCTCGGGATGCGGGACTGCCATGGACGCACTTCTCCTACTCGCCGGGCCCCGGGGGGGCACACGTCATCGCAAGTAGGGACCGTTGGCGGCGGCACAGCCGCGGTTCGGGTACGGCGGGCCCCACCGCCGCGCCGCGACGCAAGATCGCGGCCGGTGAACAGCGTACCGCCGGTGACGGCGGCCCCGCACACCCGGACCGGTCACGGGCGGCCGGTGCCCGGCGGCAGGTCGCACACCGCGATCCCCCGCTCCCAGATGCTTCCCAGCACCAGCCGGCCGTCGGCCACGCACACGCTGGTGACCATGCGGAACCGTGCGTGGCGGCGTTCCAGACGGTGGACGACGGCGCCCTCGTCGTCGACCGCGACCACCCCTGTGGTGCCCGGCGGCCGGAACGGCGCGCGCACCGCGACGCCGGCCGCCGCGCGCCGCAGGGCGGGACCGCGACGGTGCAGGAGCTCCAGGGCGGGGACGCGGGGACCGGCCAGGGCCACCCAGATCGGTCCGCCGGGTTCGCGCCAGAGGTTGTCCGGCTGGCCGGGCAGATCCTCGGCGAAGGTGTCGGCGCGACCCGCGGCCGGGCCGGTGAGCCGGACCCGGGTGAGGCGCCGGGCGCCGGTCTCCGCGACGACCAGGAAGGACTCGTCGGCGGCCGGGGCGAGACCGTTGGCGAACTGCAGCCCTTCCAGCACCACCTCGGGCTCCGTGGCGCCGGGAGCGAGGCGCAGCAGCATGCCCGTACCGGTGTGTTCGACCAGGTCCCCGATCCACTGGTCCAGCGGGTAGCGGCGGCTGGAGACCGTGAAGTAGACGGTGCCGTCCGAGAGCGCGATCACGTTGCTGCAGAACCGCAGGGGCGCGCCGGCCACCATGTCCGCGAGGACCCGTACGGTGCCGTCGCGGACCCCGACGCGAAGCAGTCCGCGACGGGCGTCGCAGACCAGCAGGTCGCCGTCGGGGAGGAGTTCGAGCCCGAGAGGCCTGCCGCCGGTCCGCGCGATCTCCTGGACCCGGGCGCGGGCGGGGTCCGCGGCTCCCTCGACGCGCAGGACGCGGCCGTCCTCGACGCCGGTCAGGATCCGGCCTTGCGGGTCGGCCACCACGTCCTCGGGACCGTGCCCGCCGAGGGAGAGGCAGTGGCGGGGCACGAGTGGCGCGGGACGGCCGGAGTTCGGAGTGTGCGTCATAGGTGCCTGCGTACCCCCGTCGGCCCCTCTTGGACAAGGGAGGGAACAAGAGGTCCGGCTGCCGCCGGAGCGCACCTGCCGGCCCAAGGGGTGCTCGCGGCGCCGGCCGAGGCGGCCGACCGTTCCCGCGGCGACCGGTCAGGATTCGAGAAGCCACCGGGCACTCCCCCGTCCTAGCGTGGAGGAGCCGGCACAGCCCGTCGGCCGCACACCAACGACACGCATCATCAGGGAGTCGCCATGACCGCCGGTCTGAAGACCATCATCTACCCCGTCAAGGACCTCGCACGGGCGAAGGCCATGTTCGCCGGACTGCTGGGGGCGGAACCGTACGCGGACACCCCGTACTACGTCGGGTTCAAGGACGCCGGACAGGACGTGGGACTCGACCCCAACGGTCACGCCAAGGGAATGACCGGACCGGTTCCGTTCTGGCACGTCGACGACATCCGGGCCTCGCTCGCCGGGCTCCTGGAGGCGGGGGCCGAGACGCTCCAGGACGTCCAGGACGTGGGCGGCGGCCGGCTCATCGCCTCGGTCAAGGACCCGGAGGGAAACCTCGTCGGACTCCTCCAGGACGCCCCCGCCGCATGACACCGGGCGGCGCCGGCGCGTACTGATGCAGCAATACTGATGCAGCTGCACTGGTTGCACACTCAATGAACGGCGCCGCCTCTGTTACCGTGCAGACATGGCAGCGAACACGGCGGATGACGTCCGGCTCGAGGACCGTTGGCGGGACATCCTGTCGGTGCACGCGCGCACCATGTGCGAGATCGACCGCGCACTGCATCCGCACGGCCTGGGCGCCAGCGACTTCGAGGTGCTGGACATCCTCGCCGCCAGCGAGGCCTCGCAAGCGGGCGAGCAGTGCAGGGTGCAGAACATCGCCGACCGCGTCCATCTGAGCCAGAGCGCCCTGTCCCGCCTGATCGGACGGCTGGAGAAGGACGGACTGGTGCTGCGCACGGTGTGTGCGGAGGACCGGCGCGGAGTGTGGGTCGCGCTCACCGGCAAGGGCCGTGACCTGCACGCCGAGGTGCGTCCGCTCCAGCGCGCCGTCCTCGCCCACATGCTGGCCGGCTGAGCCCCCTCCCGCGCGAACTCCCCCGGACCGCCCCGGACTACGGGGCGGCCGGGGGCGGTACCGCACCGCCGTCCGACGGGCGGCGGTCCACCGGCCGGGCCGGCGGGATGGGCGTGGTGGCGAAGTCCCTCGCCCCGGTCCACAGCGCGGGGACCGCGTCGCCGCGGCGGCACAACTCGTAGGCGATCGCCTCGTAGTTGACCCGCCAGCCGCGGAAGTGCGGCCATGCCTGTCCGGCCGTCCGCTCGGCGGGGAAGCCCGCTGCCCGCACCATGGCCACCGCCGCGTCGAACTCCTCGAAGGACAACCGGATCGGGGCGTCCGGGGCGGGGTCGGCGTCGTACGCGAAACGCAGGGAACGCGCGATGTCGCGCAGCGCGGTGAAGCCCGCGCGCAGCACCAGGCGGGCTTCGGGCGGGGCACTGCCCGGGGTGAGGGCGAGGTGCAGGGCGGCCGCGTCCATGACGGAGACCAGGCCCACGATCCAGCTGCGGTACGGCCGCGGGGAGCGGAACGCCAGCAGGACCGGATACGTGGAGTGGCTCTCGCCGATGTCCGAGGCGAGCCGCTCCCAGGAGCGGTACAGCTCGGGCAGCGCGGTCTCGGTGTCGACCAGCCATTGCCGGGCCAGGATCTCCGGCCCCCAGGCGGGCTCGCCCGCGCGTGACTGGAGCAGGGTCACCTCCAGCTCCCGGCGGTTGTAGGCCGCGTACAGGGTGGGCAGGTACGCGATCTGGAGGGCGATCACGACCGGTCCCGTGGCCGCCGCGAGGAAGTCCACGAAGGACAGGTGCAGACGGGCGCCGCTGGCGAAACCGAGCGTGAACAGGCTCGATCCGGCCTCCCGCACGGACTGGGTCCAGGTGAGCGCGGAGAGGGCGTGCAGCAGCAGCCCGAAGCCGATCAGGGCGCCCCCGAGCCAGCTCGCGAGCATGCCGACCAGCATGAGCGGGGCCAGCCAGGTCTGTGCGCGGTCGATGGCGGTGTAGCCACCGCCGGGTGCGGCCAGCCGCAGGAGCAGGCGCAGCCCCTGCCACCAGCGGATCACCAGTGAGGAGTAGAGCCCCCGCGGCACCACGAGGGTGCGCAGGATGCTGGCCAGCACCAGGACGAGGAGCAGCCCGCCGGCGACACCCGAGATCCAGTTCATGCGGCCATTGTCACGCCCGGTGCGGGTCGGCCGGCGCGGCGGATCCGGTGCCTGCCTCCTCGCGGAGGGCGGGCGGCGGGCGGCTCACCGCGGAACCGCGCGTGGGCGGCCTCCGCCGGCCGCGGGTGATGCGGGCCGCGGGTGATGCGGGCCGCGGGTGACGCGGGCCGCGGGTGATGCGGGCGGTTGGTGACGCGGGCCGCGGATAATGCGGGCGGTTGGTGACGCGTGCGGCTGTCGGGGCGACCGGCGGGCGGGCCGGCGCCGCCCTCGGGACGGCTCCGCCGCGTGGGACGGCCCCGCTGCATGCTTCGGCCCCCGGGTGACATGGCCCCGGCGCGTAGGACGTGCGGCGGGGGGGGGCGCGGCGGGGGCCGTGGGGGCGCGCCGCCCCGCCCCCCCCCGAGCGCGAGGGAGCCCCCGGGGGGCGGGCGGGGGCGCGGGGGGGGCGCCG
>NZ_JBHWEL010000003.1:45803-54661 GCF_042734135.1 Streptomyces sp. NPDC059668
GGCCCCCCCCGTCTCCTTCGCCCCCCCCGCGCGCCCCGCCCCCGGGGGCGTTGGGGGGGGCGGGGCCCCCCCCCGGAGGCTTCGCGGGCGCCCCCCCCCCGCCGCCCGGTCTTTCCGCGTGACGCCCTAGGCGTGCGGCCGCGCCAGGAGGGTGCGGACGCCCTCGGAGGTGAGGGTCAGACCGTGCGGCGAACTCGCGTCGATGGTGAGGGCCAGGTCGCCGGACGGCCACTGCGAGGCCAGTGCGCCGAGCGGAACCATCCGGTAGCGGGAGACGAAGGGCAGCAGCCCGGCCATCTCCAGCTCCGAGGTGAACACCGGCACCACCTGCTCCCCGCCCGGCTGGTCGAGGACCGGCAGCGCCACGGCCGCGGGGTCGGTGGCGTCCTGCTCGCTCGCGTCGTCCGGGACGGGAACCAGCACCTCGCTGTCGGCCAGCGTGTCCAGTGCCACCGTGTCGCGCGTGTTCTCCGCGAGGGTGTCCAGGGCCCGCTGGGCCGGGGTCGCGGGCGTGGGCCGGTGGTGGTCGTTCGAGGGTGTGTCCATGGCAGATCCCCATGAGTAGCGGACGGACCGCCCGGAACGTGATCCGTGCCGGGCGCGGTTCCCGTCGCGCGTACCCAACCGTGGCCGGGGCATTCCTTCGCGAACGCTCGTTCGGGGTGCTCGGGGGATCAGCGGGAGGTCGTCCGAGGGCCGACCGAAGGCAGACCGAGACGGCCGCGGCGGGCGCGCCGGGCGAGCGGGCCCGGCGGGTCGCCCGGCTTCCTGACGCCCACGGTGTCCGCCCGACGTAGTGGGTGGAGCAGGGGGAGCCGGATTCCCGTGCCTCAGTCAGCGCACCGGGCGCGACTGGCGTGGGCTGCGGGAGGACGGAATCATGATCGCCCGGCTGGCCAGGAACGTGAACGGCACGGCCACCGCGGAGGCGAGCAGCGCCGCGGTCCGGGACCCGCTGTGGCCCACCTCGACCAGGAAGTGCAGGGCGAGCGTGGAGACGACGAGGTTGGTGACGGTGGCCAGCGGGAAGCGCACGAACTTCCGCAGCGTGGGACGCGTCCGGTAGGTGAAGCGCGCGTTGAGGAAGAACGAGACGACCGTGGCCCCGGCGAACGCCACGACATGCGCGACCAGGTAGGGAAGCACCGTCAGGAGCGTGAGGTAGAAGCCGTAGTACACCGCGGTGTTGACCACGCCGACCACCGCGAACCTGAGGAACTGGCCGCCCATCAGCCGCTGCCGGAGGTACGCCGGAGCGGCACGGAGGGTGATCGCCGGTCGAGGCGTCGAGTGGAAAGTCCGATCATGTCCCCCTCATTCAAGCAGAGCCGGGAGGCGGCCGACGCCACTCCCCTCCCCCTCCGTGACGGCGCGGCTCCCCCTCCGTGACGGCGCGGCCCGGAAAACCGCGGGCCGTTCCCGGCCGGGGCGATTACAGTCGGCGCTCTCATTTCCGGACCCGTGCCGTGACCGGGGCCGCGCCGTTTCACCGGGGGACAGATCACCATGGCGTCCGAACGACCACGCCCGACGGGCAGGGGTGTGCGCGTGCACTATCCGCGCACCCCGCATCTGCCCTGGTCACCGGGGGCGACCTCGGACGACGTACGGGTGGCGGACCTGGCGGGCCTGCGGGACCAGGAGGTGGTGGTCACCGAGAAGCTCGACGGGGAGAACACCACCCTGTACGCCGACGGACTGCACGCCCGGTCACTCGACTCGGCGCACCATCCGTCGCGGGCGTGGGTGAAGGGCCTCCAGGGACGGATCGGCGCGGCCCTCCCGCCGGGGTGGCGGGTGTGCGGCGAGAACCTGTACGCGCGGCACTCGATCGCGTACACCGGACTCGACAGCTGGTTCTACGGGTTCTCCGTCTGGGACGGCGAACGGTGCCTGGGCTGGGACCGGACGGTGCGGTTCCTGCGGCGGCTGGGTGTTCCGGTGCCGCGAGTGCTGTGGCGGGGCGTCCTCGACGAGCGGGCCGTACGGTCCCTGCGCCTCCTGCGGCTGGACCCCGCCCGGCAGGAGGGGTACGTCGTACGGACCGTCGAGGGCTTCGCGTACGAGGAGTTCGGCCGCCGGATGGCCAAGTGGGTGCGGCCCGGGCACGTACGGACCGGTACGCACTGGATGCACGCCGAAGTGGTGGCCAACCGACGGGGCCCGGCCGCCGCGCTGTGGGACGTACGGTCGGGCGCGGCCCCCGACGCCCGGGCGCTCGCGGCGGCGACGGGAACGGGTTCGGCACCCGAGCCGGGATCGGCAACGGGAACGGGAACGGGAACAGCGACGGGATCCCCAACGGATGCGGATCCGCATACGGGTTCGGGAACGAGTTCGGGGACGGCCCGGGAGGCGTGCGCCGACGATGCCGTCGTCGCGGCGGCGTCCGCCGGGCTCGATGCGCTGGGGCGGACCGGGGACGCCCGGCTGACAGGAGTGCTCGCCGCCCTGCTGCACGGCCGGCGCCGTGCCTGGCTGACTCCCCGGCTGGCCGGACCGCTCGGCATGCCGTCGGCACGGCGGGTCGCGGACCTGGTCGGGCTCCAGTCCCTGCTGTGCCGTCCCTACCCCGACGAGGAACGACGTGCCGGTCTGGGGCGCATGGCCGTCGCGGCGGACCTGGGCGTGCTGCACGCGGTCGCCGCGGCCGTCGCCGTCACCGAGGGTGCCGCGGCGCGTGACCAGGTCGACTGGTCCGCGCTGCACGCGGAGGAGGCGGGGCTCCTCGGGGAGGAGCCCTTCGAGGGTCTCCGCGCGAGCCTGCACCATGCCCTCGGCGGCCTGGGCGACACCGATGCGGCCGACCGCTGCTGGGCGCAGGCACGGGCCTCGTACGCCGCGGGTCACGTGGCCACCGCCGAGGCGGCCTCGGCGGCGACCTGGCGGCTGCGCGGCGGCGCGTTCCCCCGGCTGATCCATCTGGTGGGCCCGTCCGGCAGCGGCAAGAGCACGTTCGCCGCCGGGCTGTCCGGGATCGACGCTCGTGTCTCCCTGGACGACCTGCGCTCGGCGCGCGGCTCACGCGCCGACCAGCGGGCCAACGCGGAGGTGCTCCGCGAGGGGCTGCGGCGGCTGGACTCCGCGCTCGCGGCCGGGCCCGCGACCGTGGTGTGGGACGCCACATCGCTCGGCGGGCACCAGCGTTCCCTGGTGCACGCCGTGGCGCACCGCCGTGACGCGCTGATCACCCACGTGGTCGTGGCGGCCACCGGCGACGAGCTGACCCGGCGCAACGCCGGACGGACGCATCCGGTGCCCCCCGAGGTGCTCGAAGGGCAGCTGCGCCGGTTCGACCCGCCCTACCCGGGCCAGGCCCACCGCACTTGGTACGTCGGCGAGGGCGGAACGGTGGACGATGTCGACGGCACTCTGGACGGGGGTGAGTGGTGATGCGTACCAGCGACGAGATCTACCACCGGGTGCGCTGGGACCCGCGCTTCGACCCGGCCCGGTTCGTGCTGGGCGTCAACCAGCGCGGGGCCGACCCCAAGCGCGTCCCCCTGCCCGCCTTCGTGCCCGGGGGCGACATCCCGTGGCACCGGGTGCTGTTCGTCGAGGCGGACGGCGAGGTGGTGTGGGACCGGGCGACGGGCGTCGACCGGATCGACGTGTCGGCCGCCGGCCGGGTGCGGGCCCCCCGGCTCCTGCGGGCGCCGTTCTTCACGGCCGACACACCGTACGTGTGGGACGACGCGGCGGCGCTGTGGAGCGCCCCGGACCGCACGGCGGCGACGGCGTGCCCGTCCGCGGGTTCCGGGGCAGCGCCCGCGGGATCGTCCGACCGGTCCACGAGGCCGCGGGCGGCGTCCGAGGTGCCACCAGTCGCGTCCGACGGTTCGGGGTCGTCGCCCGCCCGTCTGCGGGTGCTGACCTGGAACACGCTGTGGGACCGCTACGACAGCGACCGCATCGACACCGGCCGCCGCCGGCCTCTGCTGCTCGCGGCACTGGAGGACGCCGACGCCGACGTCATCGCACTCCAGGAGGTCGAGGCCGGGCTGCTCGCGCTGCTGCTGCGGGCCCCCTGGATCCGCGCCGCCTACACGGTGGGCTGCGACCCCCGTGGGAGACGGGTCGACGACACCGGACTCCTGCTGCTCAGCCGGTTGCCCGTGCGGGAGGCCGGCCATCACGCGCTGGGGCCGCACAAGGCCGTCGCCGCCCTCACTCTGGAGACGTCGTCCGGCCCGCTCGTGGTCGCCGCCACGCACCTCAGCAGCGACCACTCCGACAACGGCCCGGCCCGGCGCGAGGCCGAACTCGCGCGCCTCCGCGAGGGGTTCGCCGACCTGGCCGGTCCACTGGTGCTGCTCGGCGACTTCAACGACGGCGGCGACGGTCCCACCGGACCCGCCACCGCTCTCGGCCTGCGGGACGCCTGGACCGAGGTGCGCGGGCCCGCCGACCAGAGCCCCACCTTCGACCCCGCCGTCAATCCGCTGGCCGCGGTCTCCTCGCTGTCCGGCCGCTCCTCCCGGCTCGACCGGATCCTGCTGCGGGGCCGCGCGCTGCATCCGACCGACGCGGCCCTGCGGGGCGACTCCCCCGGTCCCGACGGGCTGTACGCCTCCGACCACTTCGGCGTGGAGGCAGTCGTGAGCCTGGAGGGGGCGGGCACGGCCACGGCCCACGACGGCGTCGTACCGGCCGCGGACTCGGCGTCCGCGTACGCGCCCGTCGCCGGGTCCACCGCGGTCGCCGGCTCCGCCATGGCCGTCGACTCCGCCGGCACCGACCGCACCGTCGACGGCCTCGACGCCCTCGGCCTCGCTCCGACCGGCCGTACGGCGGTGGCGTGGCTGCCGTCCGAGGACCTGTGGCCGGCGATCCAGGAACTCCGGCGGAGATACGACCCGCAGGCCCGGCGCTGGCCGCCCCACGTCAACCTGCTCTTCGGCTTCGTCCCGGAATCCGCGTTCGAGCGGGCGCTCCCGCTGCTCTCTCAGGCCGCGGCGACGACACCGCCGTTCGACATCCGGCTCGACGGCGTGCACACCTTCGGACACCGCGACGACGCCACGGTGTGGCTCGATCCGGCAGGGGCCGACCCGGAGCCGTGGGCACGGCTGCGCGCCGCCCTGGAACGGCGGTTCCCGCAGTGCCGTGGCCGTGCCGAAGGATTCACCCCCCATCTGCCCCTGGGCCGTACCCGGGACCCGCGTCCCGTCGCCGCCGACTGCGCGTCCCGCCTCGGCCCCGCCCTGCCGGCCCGGGTCGGGCACCTCGTCCTGCTCTCCCGCCGGGGCGACGAACCGATGTGTCCGCGGGCGACGGTCGCCCTGGGCACCGGTGAGGTGCGCCTGCTGCCCGACCCGGTCACCGCCTCCACCGCCGTCGTGCCCTTGGACGATCGTGCGGAGCGGACCGCGCGACGCCTGTCCGACGCCCTCGGCGAAGGCGCTGTGCGGGTCGTGGGGTCCCGGCGGATGGGCGGCGCGCTGCCCGGAGCGGATCTGGACCTGGTGGCGACCCTGCCCGGCGTCGTCGACATGACGGACGTCCGGGCGCGGGTGACCAGGGCGCTGCCGGACGCCACCCGGGTGCGGGAGGTGACCGGCGCCCGGGTGCCGGGCCTGCGGCTGAGCGTCGGCGGACTCGCTGTCGACCTGAGCGTGGTCGCCACCGGTGTGCTCCCTCCCGCCGAAGCGGTGGACCGGCGCGCCGTGCTGGGCGCCCCGGCCGCGACCGCCCTGAGCGCGGTCAGCGACGCGGACGCCGTGCGGAGCGCCGTCGGGGACCGGCACGCGGACTTCGCCCGGCTCGCCGCGGAGGTCAAGGCGTGGGCGAGGGCGCGCGGTCTCGACTCGGCCCCGTTCGGCGGGCTGCCCGGCCTGGCCTGGTCCGTCCTGGCGGCCCGTACGACCCGCGAGTCCGGTGTCCTGGCCCCGGCCGAACTGCTCCGGCACTTCTTCGCGACCTGGGCCGCCTGGGACTGGCGCGAACCGGTCGGCCTCGAACCCGTCACCCTCGAACCGGCCGGCCACGACCCCGACGGCGGCGGGCGCGCCGGCGGTGACTTCGCGCAGCCGTGCCCCGCGCTGTCGGTCATGACCCCGACCGCTCCCGTCCGCTCCTGCACGACACAGGTCGGCCCCGGCTTCCGAGACCTCCTGACGGACGAGCTGTACCGTGCCTGGGACATCCTGGAGGCGGCCGCGGGGACCGGCGCCGACCCGTTGCCCGAACTGCTGTCTCCCCCACCGCTGCACCGCCGGCACGCCGCGTGGCTGGTCGTGAGCGTACGCGCGGCCGGGGAAGAGGAGTTCGAGGCGACCCGGGGTCGCGTCCGTGGACGCGTACGGGCCCTGCTCGCCGCTCTGGAGGACGCCGGGACGGCCGACGCGCACGCCTGGCCCCACCCCTTCGGGACGGGTCCGGCATCGGCCGCCTACGCGATCGGGCTCGGCCGGGCCCCCCTCGACACGGCCCGCCTCACCGGGATCACCGAGCGATGGGGCAGGGGGCTGCCCGGGGTCGGGACCGAGAAGGTGGAGTGCGGCGGCGTACCCACACTCGGCCTGGCACCGTAGGCCCCGCACCGGCACCGGCACCGGCACGGGCACCGGCACCGGCACCGGCACGGGCACGGGCACCGGCACGGGCACCCGTAGGACCGTGCGCCGTCCGACCTGTGACCGGGAGGCGGCGTCGCGGGTGGGTCGTCACCGTGGGCCGACCGGACCACCGGGCGACTGCGCGCCGGTCGGCCACGGGCGCGTCGGCGCCTGCGACCCCGCCGGGGAAAGCGCGCTCGATGTCGGCTGCGGGATGCCTCACCTGCGCAGCCAACTGCGCCTGGAGAGAAGGCAGGACGTCGTCGCGCAACGCCTCGCGGCGTCGAGTTCAGCACGATTGGCGGGAGCGCGCCCGAACACCCCAACCGCTCCGGGGCATTGGCCAGGACAGGGCCGGGCCGCCGGGAATTGCCGTCCGTTGCGGTGACCGCCATCTGGCGTTCATACCTGTCGCACCGCTCCGGTCGACCGTGCTTCCTAGCGTCCGTGAGTGCGCGCACCGCTGACCTGCCGCAGCCCGCTGTCAGGTTCCGAGCGCCGCTGTCCGGTCGGTGTGCGACTGCACCCGACGACGCGAAAGGCCCCTGGAATGTCCGAAGAACCCAAGCAAACGAGAATCTCCCGTCGCAACGCGCTCGGCCTGTTCGGCGCGACCGTGTCCGGCGCCGCCGCCGGGCCACTGGTCCTCGGCGCCGGAACCGCCGAGGCGATGCCGGCCACGTCGGAGGTCACCGGTCTCACCACCGGCTCACCGACCACCCCCGTCCAGGGCCTGCACCTGACCTTCGGCGCCGACCCGCGCAGCCAGATGGTCGTCTCGTGGGTCACCGACGCGGCCGTCAAGAACCCCCGGGTCGTCTACGGCACGCTGAGTGGCGGCTTCGGCTCCACCGCGCACGCGACGACGAAAACCTATGTGGACGGCACCTCCGGGCGGTCCGTCTGGGTCCATCACGCACTGCTCAGCAAGCTCAGGGCCGACACCGACTACCTGTACGCGGCCCAGCACGACGGCGCCACCCCCGACGCCGGCACCTTCCACACGGCGCCGTCCGGCCGAGCTCCGTTCACCTTCACCAGCTTCGGCGACCAGGGTGCGCCCAGCGTGACGTGGAAGACGGGGGCGAACCCGGCCGACGCCTCGGGCCGGGACTTCGAGCCCAACGCCACGCCCGCCGCTGCCGACATCGTCACCGGCATCGAGAAGGTCGGCCCGCTGTTCCACCTCCTCAACGGCGACCTCTGCTACGCCAACACCGGGCCCGACCGCATCCGCGTCTGGCACGACTTCCTCGCCAACAACAGCCGTTCGGCGCGCTTCCGTCCGTGGATGCCGGCCGCGGGCAACCACGAGATCGAGCTGGGCAACGGCAAGCTCGGTCTCGACGCGTACCAGACCTACTTCGAGCTGCCCTCGACCGAGACCCAGCCCGAGCTCGACAACCTCTGGTACTCCTTCACGGTCGGCGCGGTGAAGGTGATCGTCCTCCAGAACGACGACATCGCCCTGCAGGAGGGCGGCGACATCTACATCAAGGGCTACTCCGGCGGTCGGCAGCTCGCCTGGCTGGAGAAGGAGCTCAAGTCCGCACGGGCTTCGAAGGACATCGACTGGGTCGTCGTCTGCATGCACCAGGTGATGATCAGCTCGGCGACCGCCGCGAACGGCGCCGATGTCGCACTGCGTGCCGCGTACGGCCCGCTGTTCGACAAGTACGGCGTCGACCTGGTGGTCTGCGGCCACGAGCACGACTACGAGCGCTCGTTGGCGGTACGTGGTGTCGTCTCCGGCAGCGTCACCCTCACACCCAACCCGAGTCAGACCGCACTCGACGTGATCGACAGTGCGCACGGCACGACGCACATGGTCCTCGGCGGTGGCGGCGTGTCCGGCATCACCAACAACAGCTTCACCACCGACGACGCCGACGGTCACGGACATCACTCGGCATACGTCCAGATGGAGCACGTCGGCAAGTTCAACTCGGTCAAGGAGAAGGAGACGGCGGTCTGGATCGGCGTCCGCGACGCGGAGCATCCGTACGGCTTCGCCGAGTTCGCCGTCGACCCGGGCCGTCACCCCGGTGACATGACCCGCATCCACGTCACCTACTACAACATCATCACGCCCACAGGTGAGCTGTCGGTCTTCGAGAAGTTCACGCTCCAACGCCGTCGTAGTGACGGCGGCCACGGCCACCACTGACCCACCGCGACTGGCAGCAGCAGTCGGCAACGCCCGGGGGGGGGGCGCGGGGCCCGCGCCCGGGGGGGGGCGCGGGGGGGGGCGCGGGGGGGGCCGCCGGGGGGGGTGTGGGTCTTGCCGGTCCCGGAGTCGCC
>NZ_JBHWEL010000003.1:54671-70378 GCF_042734135.1 Streptomyces sp. NPDC059668
CACTCCCGTGCTGGGGGGGCGCGCCCCCCCGCCCCCCCGCCCCCCCGCGGTCTGGGGACCAGTGGTGCCACCGGGGGGGGGGGGGGACGTCGTCCCGGCCCCAGGCGTTGGCCGGAGTCTCTGCCCTCGCGAGCGATGCGAGGCGTGATGCCACGGGCGCGCAACCCTCGGCGCGGGTGGTCGTAGTCGTATGCCCTTGTCGCCATGGAGTTCGCCCGGCTTGCGCCGCCGGCGACCGTGTCGGGAGCGGATCGGCGGTATGTGGGGATACCATTCCGCCCGAGATTTGACACGTCGATGGGGCATCGACCAATTGCGAGCCCAACTCGGGTTCATTGGTGCTGAGTTGTAGGCCACAACTGTGTTGGTGATGCCATTCGCCTCGGCCGAAGCCGCCAGGATCCAGCCCGAATGGGGAAACGGGTAGCCCCGCTACGGGACATTCTGGCGCGCCACGTCATTGGCCGTAACAGGTGCCGTGGTTGCGGGATTTGTGTCCCGTCGTCCTGAGCGCCGCGTCAGCGAGCGTCCGACGGTGCGGGGAGCGCGCACGCGGCCCGGACCAGGTCGGACGAGGGTGCCGGCGAGGAGGGGGTGATGGTGCGTATCGCGTCGGTGAACGGGACGGGGCGGCCCGGCAGGCGGCTCCTCCGAGACGGGACACACCCATTTCCCGACGGTCCACGTCGCGCCGACCGTTTCGTGCGGCGGGCGTCGTCCGCCGCATGGCGCCGATGAGACATGTCGCAGGTGCGACACCTGGCGCTAGTGACGTTTCAGGTTCTATTAGCTGATCCTTTCGGTGGCATTTACCTCCAGCTGTGCGCGGGTGTTCTACAGCCTGGTGATCGCCTGCACAGCGGCCGCATTTGGCCTTTCCACGCCGTCAGTTCAAACCGGGCAGTGCCGAACGCCATGCTGCCCGGGCTGTTCGCCGGCCGCCATCCCGTGGCCGCCGCAGAAGGAGTACGAGTGAGACGATCCCCTCGCAGGTCGGTGGCGGGCGCACTGATAGCCGGCGCCACGGTGTTGGCCGTCACCGCGTCGTCCGGCACCGCGATGGCCGGTACGCCCCGGGCGCGCGCCAGTGCGGTCCAGGTCCAGCCCCGGGCAGGCGCACTCCCCGTGCAGCTGTCGGCCGCGGAGCAGGCGCGGCTCCTCGGAGCGGCACTGGCGGGACGAGCGGCCACCGCACGGTCGCTGCATCTCGGAGCGCAGGAGCAGTTGGTCCCCAAGTCGGTCGCCAAGGACGCCGATGGCACCGTGCACACCCGCTACGAGCGCACTTTCGCCGGACTGCCCGTCCTCGGCGGCGACTTGGTCGTACACACGGCTGCCGACGGGACGTCGAAGGGGGCCGACAAGGCCACCGACGCGCGTATCGGTGTGCCGACCACCACCGCGATCCGTTCCGCCGCTTCGGCGAAAGCCCTCGCGCTCACCCGCGCCAAGGCCAAGGGGGCCACCAGCCCCACGGTGACCAGCTCCCGCGAGGTGGTCTGGGCGGCCTCCGGAGCCCCGGTCCTGGCCTGGGAGTCCGTTGTCGGCGGTCTGCAGGACGACGGCACCCCTAGCCGACTGCACGTCATCTCGGATGCGAGGACCGGCGCCAAGCTGTTCGAGTATCAGGGCATCGAGACCGGCGTCGGCAACAGCGAGTACAGCGGCAAGGTCACCTTGGGGACCACGGTGTCGGGCTCGACGTACACCATGACCGACAACAGCCGTGGCGGCCACAGGACGTACGACCTGGGTCACGGCGACTCGGGTACCGGCACCCTGTTCACCAACTCCACCGACACCTGGGGCGACGGCTCGCCGTCCAACGCCGAGACCGCCGGTGTGGACGCCGCCTACGGCGCCCAGGTCACCTGGGACTTCTACAAGAACGTGATGGGCCGCAACGGAATCCGCGACGACGGTGCCGCCGCCTATTCCCGCACCCACTACGGTGTCGCCTACGACAACGCCTTCTGGGACGACGCCTGCTTCTGCATGACGTACGGCGACGGTGACGGCGACGACCACCCGCTGACCTCGCTCGATGTGGCCGGGCACGAGATGAGTCACGGCGTCACCGCCGCCACCGCGGGTCTGGTGTACGGGGATGAGTCCGGCGGTCTCAACGAGGCGACCTCGGACATCTTCGGCACCTCGGTCGAGTTCTACGCCGACAACGCGAAGGATGTCGGCGACTACCTCATCGGCGAGAGGATCGACCTCTACGGTGACGGCACCCCGCTGCGTTACCAGGACAAGCCCTCGCGGGACGGCGTCTCGCCGGACAACTGGTCCCCCGGCATCGGCAATCTGGACGTGCACTACTCGTCCGGCCCGGCGAACCACTTCTTCTACCTGCTGTCCGAGGGAAGCGGCGCGAAGGTGGTCAACGGCGTCAGCTACAACAGCCCCACCGCCAACGGCGTGGCGGTACCCGGCATCGGCCGCGAGAACGCCGCCAAGCTCTGGTACAAGGCCCTGACCGAGCGTTTCACCTCCACCACCGACTACTCGGGTGCCCGTACCCAGACCCTGCAGGCCGCCGCCGACCTGTGGGGAGCCGGCAGCGCGACCTACAAGACCGTCGCCGACACCTGGGCCGCCATCGGCGTCGCCGCCCGCGTCACGGTCACCAGGCCGACGGACCAGAACACCCTCGTCAAGACGCCCGTGAGCCTTCAGGTCCAGGCCGGCAGCAACAACCCGGGAGCACTCACGTACTCCGCCACCGGTCTGCCCTCGGGCCTGTCCATCAACGCGGCCACGGGCCTGATCTCCGGAACGCCGACCGCCGTCGGCCTCAGCACCGTGACCGTCAAGGCAAAGGACTCCTCCAAGGTCACCGGCTCGGCGACCTTCGGCTGGGGAGTCACCAAAGCCGGCGGCAACGTCTTCACCAACACCACCGACGTACCGGTGCCGGACGCAGGCGCGGCCGTGTACTCCCCCGTCAAGGTCTCCGGCCGGGCGGGCAACGCGCCGAGCACCCTCGCGGTCGGCGTCAACATCGTGCACCCCTACCGCGGTGACCTGGTCGTCGACCTGGTCGCCCCGGACGGCAGCCTCTACCACCTGAAGAAGTCCAACGGCTTCGACTCTGCGGCCAATGTGATCGCCACCTACACCGTCAACGCCTCCAGTGAGACCGCCGGCGGTACTTGGAAGCTGAAGGTGCGGGACGCGTACCACCTGGACAGCGGCCACATCAACAGCTGGAAGCTCACCTTCTGAGCGGTGCCCCGTCCCAGCCGGACAGTACGCATTGCCGCAGTCCTGCCACGCCAGCCCTACGAGAGGTATCCGACTGATGTCCACCATCCGCCCGGCGGCGGCGATAGCCGCGGGCTTGATGCTGGTTGCCGTAGCCGTGCCGGCCGCGTCCGCGGCACCGACGGCCCGCACCGCGACCGCCGCCCCTCCCGCCGCCGCGCCGACGGCCCGCTCCGCGACCGTACGGCTGGTGACCGGTGATC
The DNA here is from genome assembly GCF_042734135.1 of Streptomyces sp. NPDC059668. Taxonomy (NCBI): domain Bacteria; kingdom Bacillati; phylum Actinomycetota; class Actinomycetes; order Kitasatosporales; family Streptomycetaceae; genus Streptomyces; species Streptomyces sp. NPDC059668. Next base: position 58,145 of record NZ_JBHWEL010000003.1, read on the forward strand.
AGGTGACGGTGACGACGCTGCCCGGCGGCCGGCACACCGCGTCGGTGCGGCCAGGACCCGGACGCGAGCACATTCCCTTCCGGACGCTGGAGGGAGACGACAAGGCACTGACCGTGCTGCCGTTCGACGCCCAGGGGCTGGTGTCCGCGGGCACCCTGGACCGGCGGCTGTTCAATGTGACGGCCCTGATCGCCGATGGCTACGACGAGGCCCACACCACCGCGCTGCCGCTGATCGTCTCCTCGCAGCCGGTGCCGTCACGCGCCGGAGCCAGGGTCACGGCACAGGCGTCGAAGGCCGCCACGGCCACCGCCGGCCGGCTCGTGGCGCTCAAGGCTGCCGCGGCTCCCTTCCGTCACCTGGAGAGCATCCACGCGCAATCGATGCAGGTCGCCGACCGCGACCTGGGCACGTTCTGGAAGACACTCAACTCCGGGACGGCGTCGGACGCCGCCCGTGCGGCGGTCACTCCGCGGATCTCACTCGACGGCAAGGTGAAGGCGCTGCTGGACCGCAGCACCGCGCAGATCAACGCCCCCACCGCGTGGAAGGCGGGCTACGAGGGCCAGGGCGTCAAGGTGGCCGTGCTGGACACCGGTGCCGACGCAAGCCATCCCGACCTCGCCGGGCGCATCGCGGAGGCCAAGGACTTCTCCGGCAGCGGGAACACTGGTGACCACTTCGGGCACGGCACCCATGTCGCCTCGATCGTCGGCGGCAGCGGCGCGGCGTCCGGAGGGACCCGCAAGGGTGTCGCCCCCAAAGCCGACCTGCTGATCGGCAAGGTGCTGGACGACAGCGGTTCCGGCGACGAGTCGGGCATCATCGCCGGCATGGAATGGGCGACCGGCGAACACGCCAAGGTCGTCAACATGAGCCTCGGCGCGTCCATCGAGACCGACGGCACCGACCCGCTGAGCGAAGCCGTCAACACCCTGACCGCCTCCACCGGCACACTGTTCGTCGTCGCGGCGGGCAACGACGGCCCGGGCACCTCCACCGTCGGCACGCCGGGAGCCGCCGACTCCGCTCTGACCGTGGGGGCCGTCGACCGCGACGACTCCCTCGCCCCCTTCTCCAGCCGCGGACCGCGCTTCGGCGACGGTGCGGTCAAGCCCGACGTGACGGCCCCCGGGGTCGGCATCGTCGCGGCCCGCGCGGCCGGTACCACCCTGGGCGACCCGGTCGACGCCCACTACATCTCCCTGTCCGGGACCTCCATGGCCACCCCGCACGTCGCCGGGGCGGCCGCCCTGCTGGCCCAGCAGCATCCCGACTGGCAGGCTCAGCAGATCAAGGACGCCCTCACGAGCACCGCTCACACGGTGGCCGGCACCAAGGTGACCGAGCAGGGCGGCGGTCGCATCGACCTGGCCACGGCCACCGGCCCGGTCACGGCCACCGGCTCCGTCACCCTCGCCCCGCTCCAGATCGGCGGTGCGGCGGGACAGCGGCAGGCGGCCACCATCCACTACACCAACGCGGGTGACCACCCCGTCACCCTCTCCCTGGCGGCGGGCCTGGCCACCGACACCGGGAAGGCGCTCCCGGCCGGAGTCGTCAGTCTGGCCTCCGACACCGTGCGTCTTGCCCCCGGTGACACCGCCGACGTGCCGCTGCGCACCGACGTGGCGAAGGCCCTCCGCGGTAATTTCTACGGCTACGTCACCGCGAAGGACCCGGCCGGTGCCGTGGTGGCGCACACCACGGTCTCCCTCGTCGTGCACGCGCCGCAGCACCGGCTGACCGTCGTCTGCCGAGACCGCAACGGCCAGGTCGTGCCCGGCGCGCTGCCGAACATCTGGGGCGCCGACGGCTGGGCGCAGTACACGGACAGGGACGCGGCGGTCGCCGTCGTGGAAGAAGGCACGTACTACCTCAACTCCGGCTTCTACGACACGACGTCGGACGGTGACCAGGTGGGCGACGTCGTCGTCCCCGAGGTGAAGGTCACCAAGGACATGACGGTGACGCTGGACGCCTCCCATGTCACCGAGGTGAAGATCCGCACACCTCGTCCGGCCGAGCAGCACGGCGTCATCAGCACGATGCTGCACCGCGAGATCGACGGCCACGGACTGCTCCAGGGCGCCCTCTACTTCGACACCGTCAACCACCTCTACATCAGCCCCACCGCTCCGGTCACCGACGGTGCCTTCGAGTACCACTCGCGCTGGCAGATGGTGGCCCCGCAGCTGCGCGCGAAGGTCTCCGGCACCTCGCAGGCATTCACCCCGTACTACGAGCCGCTCTCCCCGGTCTTCGGGGACCGCGGCGCACGACTGACCGCCGTGGACGCCGGGTCCGTGACGGCGCCCGAACTCGGCAACGTGCGGGGCAAGCTGGCCGTGGCCCGGTACGCGTGGCCCACGGGCGACTACGCCGGTTTCTCAAGGCTCGCCGCGGCCGCCGGCGCCAAGGCGGTGCTCTTCGCCTGGGAGCCGGCCGGGGGCGCCGCCTGGACCCGGTGGCAGCCGGACGGTGACCGGTTGGAACTGCCGTCGATGCGGACCAACTGGAAGAACGGGGGAGCCCTGCTGGACCGCATCAAGAAGGGCACCACGACGCTGGAGTTCTCTGGCACGGTCAACAGCCCGTACCTGTACGACGTGATGCCCGTCTCGAAGGGCTCCATCCCGCAGCAGATGGTCTACACCGTCTCGGACCGGAACACCGCGCAGGTCCGCGCCACCTACACCCGCACCGGTGCCTCGGCCTGGGCCAGCGAGCAGCGGTTCGCATGGCGGCCTTACGAGGACACGGCGTGGAATCAGTACAGCCGCTACGTGCCGGTGGGTCAGGAACGCGTCGAGTACGTGAGCAGCGCCGAGGACACGCTGTGGAACCACTTCGTGCACCACAACGTGGTCTGGATCCCCGACTTCCCCTTGCAGGCCGGCTCGCAGGACGCACCCCACACCTACCGGCCCGGCCAGCGCGCCACGGAGCAGTGGTTCAAAGCAGTGGTCCGGCCGTCGATCCCCCGCGGCTTCTCCATGAAGTCGGTGCGCAACGGCGACACCTTGTCGGTGTACGTCCCGGAGTTCAACGACTCCGGCACCGGCCACTGGTCGTTCTCCGAGCTGCCGTCCTTCGGCGGCGGTGTCGGTGGCGCCGCCGCGAAGGACAGCGGGCCCTTTCCGGTGCCCGACACGGCCACAGCGGTGCTGTACCGCAACGGGAAGCAGATCGCCGCGTCCGACAACAGCGCCTGGGGCAACCTGGAAGTGCCCCCCGGCAAGGCCACGTACGCTCTGGACCTGACGACGGCCCGCGAATCGGACGACTGGCACTTCGCCACCGACACGCACACGTCCTGGACGTTCCGCTCGGACACCGCGGCCGCCTCGACGATGCTGCCGCTGCTCCAGGTCGACTACGCCGTACCGGTCGACACCCAGAACCGGATGGACCGGGAGCGCGTGCACACGGTCGGACTCAACGTCCGTATGCAGGACGGCATGCCCGCCCCGCGCGGGGTGAAGCTGAAGGTCGAGGCGTCCTACGAAGACGGGAAGAACTGGGCGGCGGTGCATACCGCCCACTACCGCAACGACGGGCAGTTCATCGCCAGCCTGGCGCGGCCGTCCTACATCCACGGCGACGCGTACGTGACGCTGCGGGTGACCGCGACGGACGCGGCTGGTGACAGCGTCCAGCAGACCGTGGTCCGTGCGTTCCTGCAGCGCGCCCCCAAGTGAGTCGACGGCAACCACCGGTGACGTGAACCGTCCCGGCCCGAGCGCGGCGGGTGCCGGGGTCTTCGGACCCCGGCGCCCGCCGTGTCGTCCGACGCCGCCCAGCGCCGCTCGGCGAGACCATCCCGGCGGGCATCGGCACAGGATCAGTCGCGGCCTTCAGCGGCCAAGTCGAGCGGATGCAGCGGCAGCAGGTGCCCCGGGATGCTGTCGAGGTGGCAACGCAGACAGTCATTGCGGTTGCCAGGCAGTGGTCGACCGCCGGCAACGACCAGGCGGGGATCAGCGTCGACGACGACCTGGTGGTCGGTCGAGCAACGATTGGTCCTGGACTGTATGGCGACGGAGCGGTCCCGGGTGGGCACCAGCGTGCCGTCCACGATCAGTACGGTGTCCGAGTGACCCTGGCTTCGACACCTGAGCGCAAGCAGCGGGCCAATGTGGTGCAGCATGCGGCCGGCGGCCGACTTGGACACACCGAAGAGTGGTGCGAGCTGTCGTAGCGTGAGGTTCGTCCGCCAGTAGGCAGCCACCAGCAGAACCCGGTCCTCAGGTGACAGACCCCAGGGGCGTCCTGGACCTACTCCATCGGCACCCTCTCGCCGCAGGGCGACGATCGACGTGCGGAAGTCCCGCGGAGTCAACCGGTGTACGGGAACATCCACAATGTCTCCGACGCGGTGATCACACGAGGCATTCCGTGATCGTCGCAGCGGCAAGCAGAGCCTCCTGAGGCGGGCAGCGGCGTCCCGGACGCCTCTGCGGGGAGTGTCCTCGTCCTCTGCCATGCTGCGTCCGTGACCCCTCATGGCTCCGGCAGGAAGGCGACCGATGTTTGGTCGCTGCCCGAAGACGAGCAACTCATCGGGCAGCGCATCGGCGAAGCCCTGCCGCTGTCCGGCTGGCTGGCTGGCTGGCTGTGCAGTCATCCCGGCCCGAAGGGCCTTCACCAGGTGCATTTGCATCGTTCAATCGAGGAGGCCTTGAGCTGCGGTGGTCGGCAGGCGTTTCTGCTTCTGCCGGCAGGGGCTCAGGCACCTGAAGATGTCATGGTGAACGGCGCGGTCGCCCCCAGATCCGATATCGGGCACTCAGCCGTCGTCCAGTTCCTGTGCTCACGCCGCATCCAAGACGGCGAGGGCGAAGTCTTCGAAGCCGGCCGTCTCGCCGTGCGCTGGTTCGAGCAGGAGGTCGGGCCTGAGCGGCACCAGCTCCTGACCGAGGAGACGCGCCTTGTCTGGAAGGCTCTGCGCGCGGCGACCCGGCCGGCCAGTGTCGAGAGCGCACAGGGCCGACGAATCACCGGCAGGAGGATCGGCCTTGCCGCCCATGACCTCGTGACCAGCAGCGGGATGCTGCTGACACGAGGCGGTGCCGAACGTCTGCGTCTGACCGCGGCAACCCCCACCGGTCAGTTGCGGGAGGGGCCTTAGCAGCCCGGCGCACATCGAACCCCTCTTAAGGGCTGTCCCGCAAAGTCTTCCCGGCGACCCAACAAGTCCGACGGTTGGGAGCTCTGCCATGATCGCCTGTCTACGAGAGGGGCTGTGATGGCCATCGACGAGCGACCTGACCCGGTACAGATCATCGCGAGAGTCGGGACGAGCTTCTCCCCGGAACAGCCCGAGCGAGCGATCCAGGTGTGGATGCATCTCGCCGCGAAGGCCGGGTGGGATGTCAGCCGCCTCGACGAGGTTTCCGTCGACTTGGACTCTGGCGAGTGCGGGATCGTCGACATAGAAGGCCTGCGATACCTGGTACGTCGGGGCCGAAGGGTGCGTGGGACTCTCTATGACGACAGCGGGGGAAGGCTTGTCAAGCGACCGATCTTCGACTTCGCCGCATGGGCCGAACCCGTAGCGGGGTGATTCCCCTGCTCCGGAGCAAGTACGAGGGAGGCGACCTGTGGCAAACCCGAGACAGCGGAGAAGCTGGGAGCGAACCTTCCGACAGGGGCTAAGAACTCCTAACGAAACACAGACCAACACCAGTTTGCGACTCGTGCATGATGATCGGAAGCGTTGGGAGTTTGGGAGGGTGCGTGCATGGAGGCGAGGGGGCGGACCTGATCTGTCTGATCGACCCGGACAGCAGCGTTCGGGTACGCATTCTGGGACGGAACATGCCCGGGGACACGCCGCTCAACGACTACCTCGATGCGGAGCTCGTCATCACGAGCGCCTTCGCCAGCGGGCGCCTTGGGCTGTGCTTGTCACCGGAAGCCATGGGCGACTGGTCAACGGCCCTCGACGAGCTCTCTGACAGGCAGGGCATCCGCTGGACGGCCATGGGCGACACCGAGATCCGGATTGAGATCGACAGGCAATTCTCGATGCCCCGTCCTGTCGTCACGGTGGACGACAGTGGCGAGTCCGGGGTTTCGGTCCGCGTCGTCCTGGATCCGGGGGACGGCTGGGTGGCCGAGCTGCACAAACAGCTCGGCCGCGTCCGGCAGACGTGGCCGAACGAGGTGGTGACGACGCCTCGGTCAAGGAACTACTGGCAATGAGTTCAGGCGTCGCCAGCAGATGAGTGCGCATCCGAGGGTGAGGAAGGCTTCGTGGATGTCGTCGCGTATCTCCCAGCGGATCCGTAGGCGGCGGAACCAGTGCAGGTGGGCGAAGGCGCGTTCCACGGCCCAGCGTTGGGTGCCCAGACCCGAGCCGTGTTCGGTGCCGCGGCGGGCAATCAGTGGCTTCACACCGAGTTCCCGGACCAGGCGGCGGTAATCACCGCCCATAACTCGTCATCAACTTCCCACGGCTTCGGCCGAGCCAGATCCAACCATCGCGAAGATCATTTCGTTAGGAGTTCCAAGAAGGGCCAGCACGATGGCTGGAGTACAGACCGGCTGGTTTTCCAGGGCATCCTGTTCGTGCTGCATACCGGGATCTCCTGGGAACGCCTGCCGCAGGAGCTCGGCTTCGGGTCGGGCATGACCTGCTAGCGGCGATCAGCAAGGCCGGACGCGCTGCCTGGTCACGCTGTTACGGCCGAAGAGCCCAGGGATGGCCGAGCGGCTGGTCGAGGACGTCTTCACCGCCCTGGACTAGCAGACCGTCACCGTTCCGGGCACCGAGGCGGTCGCACTGATCGTCCCGAGCTGGCCGGATCCCTGACCGCAGTCCTTGACCAGCGCAGACTCCTGGCCGGGCGGATCGAGGAACTCCTGGAGACCCACCCTCTTTCGAAGGTCCTGATGTCGATGCCGGGAGTCGGTGTCAGGACCGGGCCAGGAGTCTCATCGAGACCGTAGATGGCAGCACCTTCCCAACCGCCGGCCACCTCGCCACCCAGGCCGTCCTCTGCCTCGCCCGACGCCGGGCCGACGTCCTCTTCGCCATGCTCCGCGACGGCACCTTCTACGAATCACGTCCGGCGGCCACGGTCGGCTGATCTGCGGTTCGGCCAGCTGTACCACCCGGTCGGAGTCGACGTCGAATCCCAGCACCGGATGGCTCTGGTCCCAGTCACCTTCGGGCGTCATCACCACCGGCTTGCTCAGTCGGCGCCCGATCGCACGAAGAAATCCGCACAGCACATCCAGCCGGTCCTGTCCCTGCAACTCCCTCAGGTCCACGTCGAAACCGATCTCGTCAGCCGACTCCAACCGAAAGATCGCCAACACATCCGGTGTCAGCCAGACCCGTAGGCCCGCGCACTCGGCATCAGCAGGCCGCGACAGCACCTCCCCAGCACGCGGCAGCGGAATGACCACGTCACCTTCGGAGTACTCACTCCGCCAGCCACTCGCAACGATCAGATCGAGGACAGCTTGCCAATCCTGGACCGTAGACCCCGTGACCCACACATCCGGAAAACACCCCTCCCACTCAAGGTCGAAGAAACCCTTCACGTCATCCCACAGCAGCTCAGACACCAGGCAATGCTGACCTCAGCCCGACCACAAACGCACCCGGATTTCCTTGACCAAGCCCATAGCGGTACCCCCAGCCAAACTTCGAGGGCGTCTCACGTGGTGGGTTCGCGAGCTCCTTAGATGTCGTTTCTTTTGGCTGTAGCGGGCCTGACGACGGGCTCGGATGGGTGTCAGTGTGGTGTGAAATTCTCAGGGCATGAGCTACGACCTGGCTGTCTGGGAGGGCGGGCGGCCGGCGGATGACAAGACCGCCGGCCGAGTCTTCAACGCGCTGCACGACCGCTATCTCGACGGTGATGTCGTGGAGCCTCCGTCCGAACGCATAGCTGCCTACGTTGCCGCGCTTCTGGAGCGGTGGTGCGACATCACCGAGGACGAGGAAGAGACCTCGCCCTGGTCGGTCGGACCGTTGATCGAGAGTGCAAGTGGTCCGCTCATGTACTTCGGGATGAGCTGGAGCAGGGCCGAGGAAGCTTCGGCCTACGCGGCAGATTTGGCAGACGCGATGGGACTGGTCTGTTTCGACGTGCAGGAGAACCGGATCAGGCCCTGAAAAGGGTGGCCAATCGGCGGTTGCAGATGAGAGCTGCGGCTATGCCGACGAAAGCGAGGAAGGGTTCTGCCTTGCGCTCGTAGCGGCGGTGGAGCCCCGACGACAGCCGGTGAGCCAGGAGATGGTCTGTTCGACGACCCACCTGTGGCGGCCGAGTCGTTGTGAGAGGGCGGTATGTGGCGCGATGCTGCGTTTGTTATCGCTGGAACGTGTGGCACAGGCGTATCGGGGCTGATCGGGGGGCCTGTCGTGGTGGAGTGTTCCTCGTGAGCGATCGCCAGCCCTACAAGAGCGACTTATCCGATGAGCGGTGGGCCCTGATCGAACCCGTCATCGCCTCCTGGAAGGCTCAGCATCCCTCCGTCAGCGGCCACCAGGGCGCCTACGAGATGCGGGAGATCGTCAACGCCCTGCTCTACCAGTCCCGTACCGGCTGCCAGTGGGACTACCTCCCCCACGACCTGCCCCCGATCGGAGCGGTGAAGTACTACTTCTACAAGTGGCGCGACGACGACACCGACCAGACCATCCACGACCTGCTGCGCTGGCAGGTCCGCGAGAGCCGAGGGCGCGAGGCCGACCCGAGCCTGGTGGTGCTCGACACCCAGAGCGTGCATTCGGCCGCCGGGGTGCCCGCCGACACCACCGGAAAGGACGCGGCAAAAAAAGTCCCAGGCCGCAAACGCGGCCGGGCGGTTGATGTTCTCGGTCTGGTGATCGCGGTGGTGGTACTGGCCGCTTCCGCGCACGACAACGTCGCCGGCATCGCCTTGCTGGACAAGGTCGCCGCCGACACCGACACGGTGCACAAGGCCCTGGTGGACCAGGGGTTCAAGACCGCCGTCATCGACCACGGGCAGATGGTGGGCATCGACGTCGAAGTCATCGAGCGCAACCCGGCAGCCAGAGGGTTCGTCCCGCAGCCCAAGAGGTGGGTGGTGGAGCAGGTGAACGGGATCATGATGCTGCACCGCAGGCTGGTGCGGGACTACGAGCACCGGCCCGCCTCCGCCGAGTCGAGGGTGTATTGGGCCATAAGCGACCGGATGACCCGGATGCTCACCGCGACCTCCGCTCCCACTTGGCGCGGCGCATGAGCGGCAGCGACCTGACCTTGGGAGCGGTTCTGGCGCACCTGGAGGAGCAAGAGCGCGAGATCGCCGCGCAGGCCGAGGCCACGCGAGGACGCATCGCGGAACTCGCCGCGCAATTGGAGGAGTTCGACCGGCTCACCGAGGAAGTACGCATCACCCGCAAGACCCTGCTAGCGCTCCCTGATCCATCCTCGCCGACGCCGCCGGCCGCGAAGCTGCCGGACCATCCGGCCTATCAGCAGATCATGGCGGTGTTCGCCGCGGCCGGCGGCCCACTGCGGGCACGGGCGGTCTGCGAGGCGATAGATCTGGAGATCGCGCCCAACAACGTCAACAATGTCCGGCTGAAACTCAAGCGGCTGGCCGACCGCAGGATCCTGACGGAGACCGAGCAAGGGCTGTTCATCCTGCCGCGACCGTAACCTCGGTCGCTGACATCGAGCATCAGCTCGCACGTCGCCCTGCGAGCAAGTCCTGAAGCGACTGGGACTGGAGCTGCAGGGGCGGAGCCATGTCGCCGAAGGACTTGCTAAACGCTTGCGGCGACCGCTCCAGTTCCATGAGCACGTGCTCTGCTGTGTCGTTGCCGGCAAGGTCGGGCGCCAGGGCCGCGCAGACCCGAACGCCTGCATGCGGGTCAGTCAGCCAGGAGTGCGTGTCGCCGCCGAGGTGACCGATGGCAATCACCATCGTCGCCAGGTCGTACGAGGAATCGGCGGCCAGGGCCATCGACGTCAACTGTTTCAGCAGTTCCGAACGTTGCGCGGAGGCCGCGGGATGCCGCGCCAGTGCCCCGACCGCTGCGGCGGCACATGTCCTGCGCCTGGCACGTTCCGACGCGAGGTACGGCAGTGTTCGCTGCAGCAGCACGGGAACCACGTCGAAGCAGGAGAGCGCCGCCTGATCGAGGACGAGTTCACCCAGCCCTGTGCCGTCCTGCCACATCCGGGCCCGGCCATCCTCATCAGCCGACACGTACTCGACCGTCCAGTCCCGCAGCTCCGGCGCACGGTCCTGGACCCGAGCACGGATCTCCGTCGCCTGGTCGCCGAGGTCGGCGGCGGCGCCGACCACGTACAGATAGGCGAGCATGGCATCGGGCAGCGAGGGATCGTCGAGCCCGAGCAGCGGGTTGTCCAGGAGCTCGGCGACAAGCATCGCGGTGGGCGCCGTCGCAGGCCATGCCTTGCCCTCGCGGCGAAGCGTCGCCGACCACAGGTGCGAGTACCCGTCGACAGAAGCCCGCGCATCGTTGCCGAGGAGGGCTGCCAGGTGTCCTGGCGTGTCGCTGGCAGGTCCCGAGGCGTGGAACAAGCCGGACCAGTCCACGTCATGCGTTCGGTCATCCACAACGGGGATCGTGGCACAACACTTCGTCGTGCTCACGGCCCGGACTCACTCCGGATCGGTGGACATGTTCGCCCGGCCCGGCACGCTCACTCCTCACGCGAATACCTGGCCCGCCAACCTCACCCAACCGAGCCACGAACCGGACATCAGCTTGCGTATCGCCCACTGAGGACTCGATGCCCCTACGGGCGATGCGATGACGGATGCCGCGTTTGCGGAGCCACCGACGCAGGTGGTCGTAGTCGTAGCCCTTGTCTCCGTGGAGCTTGCCGGGGCGCCGTCGACGAGGCACTCGACGGGATCGGATCGGCGGGATGCCCCGCACAAGCGGTTCAAGACCGAGACTGTCGTGCATGTATGCGCCGGAAATGCCAAGCGAGAGCGGTAGTCCGTTCCGGTCGGTGATCAAGTGGATTTTCGATCCAGGCTTGCCACGGTCGGTCGGATTCGGTCCCGTCAGCGATTCCCCCGGAGGCCGCGTCGACGATCCCCGCGGTCCGACCTCGGTCCATACCGTGAAGCGGCGATGCACGGTGGCGGAGGACGTGCCGAACGTCGGCGGCAGATGCCGCCAGGCACAGCGGCTGGTCAGCACGTACACCACTGCCGTGAACACGGCCCGCTCGTCACACGGAGCAGTCCCACCACCTTGCGGTCGAGCAGCGAACGACGGCAGTAACGAGGCGCCCCGCTCGCAGAGTTCATCAGGAACCAGACGCTTCGGCAGATCAGCTCCCAGGACCGGCGTCATGCCGCTCGAACATCAAGTTACGTGGGGCAGCCCTCTACGCCTTGCCTGATGAGGCCGATCTGGCGGCTTGCTCGATCTTCGCCCAGTAGGCGGTGCGGGCGTCCTCATCGATCTGCATCTCGTGTTCGGGGCGCATCCCGGTCCGGCCGTCGACGCCTTCACGCAGGATGTCGGCGTGCCCGGCATGCCGGTTGGTCTCCCCGAGGACGTGGACCAGGATGGCGAACAGGTTCGTGTTGAGGTAAGGCTCCGGCCACCACGGCACGTGGCCGGGGGCATCGAGGGCAAGCTCGTCGATCGTCGCGTCCGAGTGTTCCCACGTGCGCCGGTAGGACTCGATGATCTGATCGCGTGCCTCGTCCTCAGCCGCCCACAGATCGCTGCCGTCGTGGTCCTGCCACCGGGGCAGCGGTTCCGGGGACGGCCGGTCGAAGACCTCGCCGAAGTACCTGGCCTCGACGCCGGCCACGTGTTTGACCAGGCCCAGGAGGTTGGTCCCGGTCACTGTCAAAGGTCGCCGGGCGTCGTACTCGGACAGGCCGTCGAGCTTCCAGAGCAGCGCTTCGCGGTCCCGCCGCAGTCTCCCGTGCAGGCTGTCCTTCGCGAATTCATCGAACATGCGGCACGAGCCTGCCATGGGCTGCTCGTGGCCTCAAGATCCCGTACGTGGACCGCAACAACCGGCAGAGTCGAATTCTGGCCATGACCAGCGCCCCGAGCTACTCAAAAAGCTCGCGGAACCTGCCACGTGAGACGCCCTCTTGAGCACACCTGCCACCGGCGCGGGGCGGGGGGCGCCCCCCCGGGGGGGGGCCGGTGGGGGGGGGGGGGAAAGGGGGGGGTTGAGGTGCCCCCGAACCGCCCCGACCACGGGGGGGGCGGGGAAAACCCCCCCCCCGGGGTGGGTG